>JAZSBI010000060.1:0-5051 GCA_045602345.1 Acutalibacteraceae bacterium
TTAAGAACAATAGCATAGAATGTACAATCCTTACCATCAACGGCAATCATACCATGGGGAGTAAGAGAATCATAATAGATACTGTCACCGGGTCCGAGGATTTCGGAGTGTTCACCAACCTGAACCTTTAATTTACCTTCAACAACAATGTCAAGCTCCTGACCATCGTGGGAGGTAAGCTCAATATCTTTATTCTGATTTTCTTCGCTGTATGTAGCCTCAACAAAAAGAGGTTCAGCAATTTTGTTTTTGAATTTTGAAGCAAGGTTGAAATAAGTCATACCGTGAGCTTTTTCAATCTTCTGTCCTTTACCAGCTTTTGTGAAAACATAATTTGTAAGCTTGGGTGTGCTACCCTCAATAATGCTTGAAACATCAACATTAAATGCAAGAGCACAACGGTAAATGAAAGCAAAGTTAAGATCGCTTTCGCCGTTTTCACAAGCCAGGTATTCACTTTCGCTTACACCTGTTTTAGAAGCCATTTCTGCTATAGTGTAGCCTTCAATTTCGCGCAACTCTCGAATACGCGCCGCCATCTCCTTGATTTTAAAATCAAGTCCGGTGATTTTGTCCATTTTACAAATCCTCCATTTTCGGTGGGACACAATAAAAAACTCGTCCCAAAGATATTCTTTGAGACGAGTAAAAATTAAAATTTATACCCGCGGTACCACTCAAATTGCAGTTAAAAACTGCCTCTCTCGAAGTCCATCAACTTCTATGCCTTTACGCAGCAATCACGGAGAGGTTCTACTAAGCGAAAGCCTTTCTTCCTCCCGGCTCGGAAACTACAAACATCGGATTCTCAACCTATGGCTTACACCAACCGCCATTTCTCTGAAAGGTGAAATAACCGCGCCCTTTTCTTCAACGCCTTTTATTCAATTTCCTCAAAGATACCATAATATATATCAAATGTCAAGTTTTTTATTAAATTTAGATGTTAGCGGTTAGCAATTAGCTGTTAGCTACTATTTGCTATTTGCTATCCGCTATTTGCTATTTATCAAAGCTTATTTCTGATTATCTTACCGCTGATTGTCTTAGGAAGCTCATCACGGAAAACAACAATTCTTGGATATTTATAAGGAGCGGTATTCTCCTTAACATATTTCTGGATTTCCTTTTTAAGCTCTTCTGTTCCTTCTGTGCCGGGTGTTAAAACGATGCTTGCTTTAACAACCTGCCCCCTTACCTCATCGGGTGCGGCAGAAACGCCACATTCAAGAACATAGGGAAGCTCCATAATAACATTTTCGATTTCGAACGGTCCGATACGGTAGCCTGATGATTTGATAACATCATCAACACGACCAACATACCACAAATAACCGTCCTCATCACGCCAAGCGGTATCGCCTGTATGGTAAAGTCCATCATGATAAACCTCCTTGGTTGCTTCCTCATTGTTGTAATAGCCAAGGAAAAGACCGCATGGAGCTTTGCTGTCTGTATGAATAACTATTTCACCGGTTTCACCGTCAGCAACGGGTCTGCCGTCAGGGTCAACAACATCAACATCATAAAGAGGTGTGGGCTTACCCATTGAACCAATCTTAATATTAGTACCCTTAAGAGTAGCGATAGAAAGAGTTGTTTCTGTCTGACCGAAGCCCTCGTGAATGCGAAGGCCTGTTGATTTTTCAAACTGCTTGAAAACCTCAGGATTAAGTGCCTCACCTGCTGTTGTTGCATGTTGAATTGATGAAAGGTCATACTGAGAAATATCCTGTTTTATTAACATTCTGTACATTGTAGGCGGTGCGCAGAATGTTGTAATATTGTATTTTGCAAACATAGGAAGAATTTTTGAAGCATCAAATCGTTCAAAGTCATATACAAAAACTGCACCCTCGCAGAGCCATTGACCGTAAAGCTTACCCCAAAGAGCCTTACCCCAGCCTGTTTCTGAAATTGTAAAGTGGATACCGTCTCTCTGAACGCAGTGCCAGTACTTTGCTGTAATAAAGTGTCCGAGAGGATATTTGTGGCTATGAGTAGCAATTTTGGGATAGCCTGTTGTGCCCGAAGTAAAGAGCATAAGCATCGGGTCATCACCGCAGGGGGATTCTTCATCACGAACAAAACGACGGCTGAAAAGAGCATATTCCTCATCAAAGCAATGCCATCCGTCTTTTTTGCCGTTAGCTACAATTTTTGTTTTAAGGGTGGGACAATTTTTCTGTGCCTCATCCACATAATCTGTTGCTACACCGTCTGCAGT
Source organism: Acutalibacteraceae bacterium (assembly GCA_045602345.1). GTDB lineage: Bacteria > Bacillota > Clostridia > Oscillospirales > Acutalibacteraceae > DTU089. The sequence goes on from JAZSBI010000060.1 coordinate 2,228, forward strand.
AACAACAACCGCAGAAACACCTGCAGCGTTGAAGCGGTATTCATAGTCGTGTGTAACAAGCTGATTTGTTGCAGGGATTGCAATAGCACCAAGCTTATGAAGGCCAAGAATTGCTAACCAGAACTGATAGTTACGCTTAAGAACAAGGAGAACTCTGTCCCCTTTCTTAATACCGAGAGATTTGAAATAGTTTGCTGCCTGAGATGAACCTTCTTTAATATCCTTGAATGTGAAACGGCGTTCGGTCATATCATCTGCAATATGAAGCATTGCAAGCTTTTCAGGATACTGTCTGCCGATTTCATCAACAACATCAAATGCAAAGTTAAATTTATCTTCGTTTTCAAATGAAATGCCTGTGCAAACTCCGTTTTCATCCTCAACTGTTTTTATAAATTTATCACAGATAAGAGGAACTCTCTTGGTGGGATTCGGAGCATTTACTGTACTCATATGAGTATCTGCAACCTCTTCATCCTCTGCCATAACCATAGCTAAGAAGAGGCAGTCCTCACCATTAACAGCAATCATACCGTGAGGTGTTGAGCTCTTATAATAGATGCTGTCGCCTTCGTGAAGAACTTCTGTATGTTCGCCAACCTGAACTTTAAGAGAACCTTTGATAACAAGGTCAAATTCCTGACCTGAGTGGGTTGCAAGTTCAATGGGCTGAGACTGGAGTTCACTTCTGTATTCATACTTAACCCAATAGGGGTTAGCAAGTTTATTTCTGAATTTTGGAGCAAGGTTCTGAATCAAAATTCCCTCTTCATTAGCAGTGGTCTGACCCTTGCCACGACGAGTTACGTTATAAGTTGTGAGCTTTGCGCTCTGACCCTCAAGAAGGTCTGTGATTTCAACATCAAATGCGAGTGCGCATTTATGAATGAATGAGAAAGGAAGGTCATCCTCGCCCTTTACAAAGGACAAATATTCTTCAAGAGTTACTTCAGCTTTTTCTGCCATATCAGCATTTGAAAAGCCATAGATTTCGCGAAGCTCCTCAATACGCTGAGCAACCTCTGCAAGCTTGTTTGTTACTGTTTTGTCTGCCATTTTCATCAATCCTTTCAAAAGAAAAGTATATTTTACTTGAAGCACACAAATAAAAAACGCCCCAAAACAAAACCTCTCGGTTTTACTTTGAGACGAAAATAAATTCCGCGGTACCACTCAAATTGCAATTTAAAATTGCCACTCAGGAGTCCATCAACTCCGTTGCACTAACGTAGCATTCTCGGAAGGCGCCTACTTGAATATTCTTTCGGACCTTCAGCTCAGAAGGGATAGGTTTTGAAAATACAAGCTATCGGCTCGCAGCACCCGCCGACTCTCTGGAAGTTGTAAAATTCAACCGTCTTCGTCACAGCTTTTATTTGTGATATTTTCAATTGAGTGGATTTTAACACTTTCTTTTTTATGTGTCAATAGTTTTTTTGAAAAAATTCGCAATGCGGAATGCGAAATTCGGAATGTCGGGTGCTGCGCACGGCATTATAAAATGCAAAGTAATTGAAAAAGATTTTCTAATGTGGTACAATTAATTCATCGGAGGTGTTCAATGTGAAAAAACGTGGAAGAGTTGTAGTATACACAGATGAAATGCACGATAAAATATTAACATTATCAGATACCGGCATAAAAATAGGGAAAGAATTCATTCCCAAAGAAGCAATAAAAAGCATTACTTTTACTAATGAGAATCCGAAAATAAAATACCTGTATTCAGCAAACATAAACCAAGTTTATTGCAGTATAGAGTACACAAAAAATTATAATACCGAAACAATTACATTCCAGCCATTATTAAATTTATGGGTAGATTTGCAATATTATATCCCCGAAAAATTCAAGGACTCAACTAATGGCGAACCAACTAAATTATCAATGCATCTTGTTTTACCAGAAGGTTGTAAATCACCCAGACGAAGTATAGTTTTTTTAAAAGTTTGGAATATTGTTTCTGCATTGTTGTTTTTACTTTCTCATATATTCCAGACACAACTCAACAATTTATTTGGTGAACTCCCCGTCCCTATTCCTGCAATTATAGGCTTCACTTCCGTTTTTGTTAGCATAATTACAATTTTTATATTTATGCCAACTTTCAGAAGAAAATTCTGATATTACATCTCCCACCACCTGCGGTGGTTCCCCCTCCTTTTTCGTTTCACGAAAAAAGAGGGATAGGCTTTGCATTACTTTTACATACTGGCATCCGGCATCTGGCGACTGGCGGCTGGCGGCTGGCGACTTATAATTGCCGTGCGCAGCACCCGACACCCCTCACTCCTAACTAAATTTCAAAAAAACTGTTGACAAATAAAAAAAACAGTGTTATATTTTTATACAATATTTTTCAAATGCGATGAAGGAATTACGTGTTTTTGGTTTGACGTTTCAGAGAGCTGACGTTTGGTGCAAGTCAGTGCGTTGCAAAAACTCGGTCTCGTTCCGGAGCAGAGTTCCCCAACCGATTCTTCGTGTAAGGAGCTACGGCAGCCCCGTTACCATGGCTACAGGCTTTATTAAGAGTCCTAATGAGTGACTGACTTTTGTCGGTAACCGGGGTGGTACCGCGGATTTTATGTAAATTCGTCCCTGAGATAGAAGATATCTCGGGGACTTTATTTTTTGTGTTTTTACATTACATTATACAATTACTGAAAGGATGAGTAGAATGAAAAAAATTATTATTTCAGACATCACACTTAAAAAGATTTCAGAGGACAGAGCTGTATCATTGCTATTCCGTGAAAAGTCAGCTATTGCAAACTGTGCCAACAAAATCGGTGTAGATGTAATTGAACTTCCTGCAGTAAAA
>JAZSBI010000061.1:0-2960 GCA_045602345.1 Acutalibacteraceae bacterium
ACTCGTTTGTGAAACAAACGAGTGGATTTTAGGCAATAATTAGTTATTAGGAGGATTTCTATGAAAAAGACTATGCTGGCTGTGGCACTTATGATTGCCACAGGATTATGTTTGTTCGCACAGAGCGAGGAATACACCGCCCTTCTCAAAAAGGGGAAAGATTACGAGGCTAAAAAGCAGTATGCTTCCGCTCTCAGCACATATTGGGATGCGGTTGCTGCAGAGCCAACCGAAAAAGGCAAGGACGCGTACGATGCTTTCCTCAAACTTGAAGCGGTCATCAAGGACGGGAAGCCTGGATACGGCGACTTTGACGAATTCAGCATTTATGATGACTGGGTACTTTTGCTCAAGGATTGCGAGCGTTATTTTACTGAAAATCCTGCACACGCTTTCTATTTAAGTGCTCCTCAAAAAGGCGATATAGACAGAACAACCCGAACTGCAACATATAAAGTTACAGTTACAAGTGGTTTCTCACAAAAAGCTGCTAGAATCATTAACAGCTTGGCAGACGGACTTAAAAAATCGCGTAAAAATGACTGGACGGATATTTCTGAAGAATGGCCTTTTGTTTCTGTTCTTGCTACTTCATTCAAGGAAGGTTCATATCTAAAAGATGGAATTGCAATTTTCTATCAGAACGGAGATGAAATAAAGCTTTCTGGTACAAAAGATGTTATGGGTGGAAAACAGATTATTGCAGCGGCATTTGCAAATGCCGCTTGGGTATTGAGCGATTCAGATGTTGATGTGGCGAAAGCAACAAAAAAACTTACTGACACCGATAAATACATGTCAAAAGGCGATCGAATGAGCTACGAATTTCAGCAGAATTTTCTTGGAGCTTTCGCCGCAGTCGCAGCACAGACAATGAGAAATTTTTCGCTTTATGACATAACTCTTGCAATTGCAGATGAAAACGGAAAAGAACTTATAAAAGGCAAAAGGCTTCTTTTGGACAACAACAAAAAAGAATATACTTTCTCAGGTGTACCTCAGGACATAATGAAATTGATTGATAGCGGAAAGGCAAAAGTCGTTCCCACAGGATTGTTCCTCGAATACGGAAAGCCAGCAAAAAGCGGCATCACAAAAGACCGAACATGGCTCAAACCGCTCCCCGAAATCAAATATGATGTAAAACAGGCTGCTTGGAGCCAGGAAAACGATATAGATGTAATTACAAAATTCGAAAAAGACGCTCAGCAGGCAGCAGAAAATGCTAAATTGGCAGAAGCATTAAAGGAGTTCACAAATGATTTCGTAAAAATTGAAAAAGGTACTTTTACAGATACAAACCGTATTTATTCTGATTGGGAAAAATATACCGAATTCAAGCGTGATGTAATTCTTTCAAGCTTCTTTATTTCAAAGAATCCAATTTCTAAAGAAGTATATGAAAGCATTACAAGAATAAAACGAGAGCATAAGAATAATAGTGGTGATAGAATTGAAACAGCCTGCATGAGCTGGTATGAAGCTGTACAGTTATGTAATAAACTCAGCGTTATGAACGGACTTACACCTTGTTACGCAATTGGTGGAAACACAGATGTTGATACATGGGAAAAGAAACCTAAAGAAAATGATGTTACATTCTGGAATTCAATCACATGCGATTTTTTTGCAAATGGTTACAGATTGCCTAGTCTTGGGGAATTAAAGTGCTTGACACAAGCGGAAGACATTTTTAGTGTCAATTTTTCAAATGAAAGTTCTGGATACCTGTGTTGGGATAGAAGCTCTTACTTAAAAGCAGAACAGGCAACAGAAACAGTTATAGACCCAATGACAAATATAACAGAAACATCAGCAAGAGAGATATGGCTTTCATTATTGAGAAATGATAATGGAACTCCGAAACAATCAAGTATAAGTGCTGATACTGACAGCAATCGTTGGTCTGTTTATCTTGTTCGTTCTATTTCTGCAGAACGCATAACGGAAGATCAAAAGGCAGAAATTTTCGCGGATATTGCAAAGGAAAAACAGGAAGCAGAAAATAGGGCAAAAGCCGAGGCACTTGCAGCACAAAAACAAAAAGCCGTTGACTATGCTAATGACCTTGTGGCTTACAAAAAAACAATGCTCACAAAAACTGTTGTTCCACAGGAACTCTTTGAATTTATCATGGGCTATAACCCAAGCGAAAAACAAGGAGGTCGCTATGCGACTACGAATGTCAACTTTTACGAGATAATGGTCTTCTGCAATAAAATGAGCGAACTTTTAGAGCTTACACCTGTGTATTCGATAAAAGGTTCAACAGACACAAGCTCATGGGGCGAGATTCCTACTTCAATCAACGCTGACTGGGATAAATACAAATACAACAAAAAGGCTAACGGATTCAAACTGTCTGAAATAGCTATTAGAAGTGATGCAAATATTTATATAGACGAAGTTGACAGGACAGGATTGGTAAAAGAACTTGGAATTCACCGTTCCCCAACTGAGCAGGAGGTAATTATGCAGAAGACAATATCCATTGTTACTTCGCAAGACTTTCTCAAAAAAATAGGAAATGACGAGAAATCTAAAAAATATTCTTTTCGCATAATAAGGAATAAATAAGTTTTCATTTTTCCCTACACCGCTGCAAAATGTGATGTGGGGATTTTTCAAGAAGAATTTTTATGGGTAATAAACTTATGGAATCGGTAACAGGAAGAAAATTTTCAGATAAATTAAAACTCTCAATCTAACAAAAAAGAAGTCTTACTATATTTTCTGTAAACGGTAGACAACCACAATCTCTGTCAGAGTTAAAACATCTTTTACAGTTCGCTTGATTGGGAGCGTCTTAAAGTCCTTGTAGTTTTTTTTATCAAATAGAGTTAAAATTCCCTACTTTTATCTAAAACACCTCATTGCATTTTGCAATATTTTTTCACAAAACTCATCAAAATCTTCTTTGGAATTTTGATTTTCGGCCCGCAAAGCAAAGGCACCATTGT
>JAZSBI010000062.1:0-3545 GCA_045602345.1 Acutalibacteraceae bacterium
ATTCGACTCAGCTAAGGCTATGGACGATGCAGGCGCAGAAAGTAAGATTATCGTTATCAACAATCTTTCAGCTGACGGTATTGCAAGAAGCATAGAGAATTTCGCAAATGAGCTTAAGGATGCACAGATGGTATTCATTCCCGGCGGCTTCTCAGGCGGTGACGAGCCCGACGGCTCAGCTAAGTTTATCACTGCATTCTTCCGCAACCCTGCAGTAAAAGAGGCAGTTACCGTCCTTCTTGACAACCGTGACGGTCTTATGTGCGGTATCTGTAACGGCTTCCAGGCACTTATCAAGCTCGGTCTTGTGCCCTATGGTAAGATTATTGATACAGATGAAAATTGCCCCACACTTACTTACAATACAATCGCACGTCACCAGTCAAGAATTGTAAGAACAAGAATTGCTTCTAACAAATCTCCCTGGCTTGCACTTACAGAGGTTGGCGAAATTTACAATGTGCCGATTTCACACGGTGAGGGTCGCTTCCTTGCAAGTGAAGAGCTTATCAGAAAGCTTGCTGAAAACGGACAGATTGCAACACAGTATGTTGACCTTGAGGGCAACGCAACTGTTGATGTTCACTTTAACCCCAACGACTCTATGTTTGCTATTGAGGGTATCACTTCACCCGATGGCAGAGTATTCGGTAAAATGGGTCACAGCGAACGTATCGGCGACGGACTTTACAAGAACGTTTCAGGTAACTATGATATTCAAATGTTTAAGGCAGCTGTAAAGTACTTCAAATAAAAATTGCAAACAACCCCATCAGTTTTTTTGGAACTGATGGGGTTGTTAATTTGTACTTGACAAACAATTCTACATAGTGTAGAATAAAGTCATACTACAAACTGTAGAATGGAGCTGATATTTATGGCAGAATTGCAATTAGGTGCGGTTGAATCCCGCTTTGCCGACATTATATGGAGCAATGAACCTTTAACTTCTTCAGAACTTGCGTTGAAAAGTGAAGAACTGTTGGGGTGGAAAAAAACCACATCTTATACAGTTTTAAAAAGGCTTTGTGATAAAGGTATTTTTCAGAATGTAAAGGGAACAGTGACTTCGATTATATCAAAAAAAGACTTTTATTCCATGCAAAGTGAAAGGTTTGTTGATGAAACATTTGATGGCTCTTTGCCTGCATTTCTTGCGGCGTTTACCGCAAGAAAAAAACTTACGGAAAAGGAAGTATCGGAATTAAGGAAAATGGTTGAAGAATACGAGGAGGGTTGATTATGTATAATTTGTTAATTGAAATAGGACATATTTTTACAGAACTTCTCAATATTAGTCTTACAGCATCTTGGTTAGCTTTAGCGATTATTTTTATTAGATTATTAATGAAGAAAATGCCAAAATGGGTAACTTGCGTTCTTTGGAGTATGGTAGGATTAAAATTGATTTTACCATTTTCTGTTGAAAGCCCCTTAAGCCTTATTCCAAACGAAGAACCTTTGCCTGTTGCTGGTATTTACAATACTTCAGCTTTTGTTTCGGGTAATGGGTATAATCCAAATGCAGAAAGTGGTTCGCAGATTATTGATGTATTTGTAGATACGGCAATAAGAGAAACATCAAGTGCAAGTATGATGAAAAGTAATCTCAGCATAATTGCTTGTATATGGCTTATAGGTGTGGCAGGGATGATTATTTATAGTATTATAAGTTATCATCGCATTAATAAAAAAGTGAAAGAATCTGCTATTTTAAAAGATAATATATGGTTAAGTGATTATATTGAAACACCTTTTATTATGGGTTTAATAAAGCCACGCATTTTTATTCCTTCAAATATCAATGAAACAGATATAGATTATGTAATCGCTCATGAACAAGCACATATAAAAAGGAAAGACCATTGGTGGAAGCCTTTAGGTTTTCTGTTGCTTGCTATTCATTGGTTTAATCCTGTTTTATGGGTTGCGTATATTTTTATGTGCAAAGATATTGAGTCTGCCTGTGATGAAAAGGTTATTAAAGACAAGGGATTAGAGATAAAAAAAGCCTATTCAAACGCTTTGATAAACTGCAGTATGCCTAGAAAAATGGTATCTGCTTGTCCTCTAGCTTTTGGTGAAACTGCAGTTAAAAGCAGAATAAAATCGGTTTTGAATTATAAAAAGCCTGCACTATGGATTATAATTCTTTCGTTTGTTATTTGTGTGGCTGTTGGCATAGGATTTTTAACAAATAAGCCGTATAAAGCGGATGAGGAACTTGATAATGCAGTTTCCGAATTGATTTTGTTTGAAACATCAAAAGGTTATTTTACTGTGAGAGATTATGCTATTACCCAAGGGGAAGGTCATATACTATTTGGAGAAGAACGAAGTGAAAATTCGGTTACGGTATACGGATATTTTTCACATTGTTGCTTCGGCTTCGAAAATGGTGTTCTTACAAACAGAGCCGGGTCAGCAGGGCATAGTGCATTTGCCGCAACCTTTGATATAACTGAAAGTGGTTACCAAAACGGTAGCTTGTGGTTGCCCGGTGATGGTTCATTGCATTGGTCATCTATTGAAGAAAAATTTCCTGATAAATATGAGCGCAAAGTGAAAATTTTCAGAGATTTTGAAACATTAGAGAAACAAGAAAGAGCCTATGCAAAATCTGCTCTTAAAGATTTAGGTATTGAATGTAAAATACTTGATTATGGTGAATTCAGTTATCAGACTCTTGTGGATGATGAATCACTAGATTTGTTTAAGAGTGTTTCAGGGTTCCCGGATTGGATTGGTTCTATACTGCGTTTCGAGAATGGCGTAGGGTTTGTTTACAGTACATCTTATAACCAAGAGGAAAAGGCATATTATCTTGCAAAATATACTGATGGTGCTGAAAAAGCCAATGCAAAGGTATATAAATTTAATGGTACTGAATATGAGTATTCGGGAGAAAAAGAAATAGAGGTCGAAACTTTTTTTGGAGTTAATGAAAACCGAAAGGTTTATGTTTTTAAGGATTCTGTTGATTGGATAGAACCTACAATAACGCTGAATGAAAAAAACGGAACATTTAATTTTATTTATTCTCATTTCAGCAGTTATATGTGCGTGGGGAAATACGAGTTAACAGATGCTGAATTAATTCTGAAAACCTCGGACGGGGAGAATGTTTATACTTTTGATGTGAAGAAAAAAGGCTTTGCTTTCAATGCCAAAAAATCTTCAAAAATACCTGAATACAGATATTCAAGCACATCTGAAAAAAAAGAAACATCCGTTCCTGACGGAGCTTTGTTTGAGTTGGTTGCATAACAAAAGTGTGTTCGGTTTTCCGAACACACTTTCTGCTTTATGCTTCTGTTTCTTGTTTTTCATTTTCTTGTAATTCAGCTTTTTGAGTCATATAATATTCAATTGCTCTGTTCAGGTCTTCGGCCGGTTCGCCGTTAGCTATGGCAAGGTGAAAGTATTTTTCTTTATTTTCCTTGTCACCTATAAGGGCGTAGGTTATTGCAAGTAAGCCTGATGAGTTGTCGTCGTTGTTTTTTAACTCTAAGGCTTTTTTTGCAAATTCTATAGTGTTATCAAAA
>JAZSBI010000063.1:0-9217 GCA_045602345.1 Acutalibacteraceae bacterium
CGCAACAGCTTTAACATCCATAATCCTCCTAACTTTTTGGTACATAAATATACACATTAAATATACCAAAAAATAGCAGAGTTAGCAACTGTTTTTGACCTTTTTTATTTCATTTTTAAAAGATTTTTAACTTTTACAAAAAACGACATCGGTTTAGATTTTATCGCGCTTGTCAGATTTTGTTAAATATAGTAAAATATCAAACTGTTATATTATGTAATTTCAACGAAATGAGTGTGATTTTAATGCATTGGTCCGAAATAATCGCCGACCGTATTATCAAGCGCAATCCCGATAAGGAAGAGTATGTTTGTGCCGCAGGTATAAGCCCCTCCGGTTCAATTCATATTGGTAACTTCCGTGATATTGCAACAAGCTACTTTGTTGTTCGTGCTCTTATCAAAAAGGGCAAAAAAGCAAAGCTTCTTTTCTCTTGGGACGAATTTGACCGTATGAGAAAGGTTCCTGTTAACGTTGCTGCTATTGACAACGATATGGAAAAATATATCGGTTGCCCCTACGTTGACGTAAGAAACCCCTTTGACACAGAAGAGAAAACCTATGCTGAGTATTTTGAGCACGAATTTGAGCGCTCAATCGTAAAATTCGGCATCAATATGGACTATCGTCATCAGGCAGAAATGTACAGAAGCGGTAAGTACACAGAGCACATTCTCCATTCTCTTAAAAAACGTGGAGAAATCTTTGATATTCTTGCTTCTCACCGTACTCAGCCTGTTCAGGAGGGTGAGCGTGATGCATATTACCCCGTTAGCATCTACTGCTCCGAATGTGGTAAGGACACAACAAAAATTGTTTCCTTGAGTGACGATTGCACTCAGGCAGAATACACCTGTGAATGCGGTCACAAAGGCTCCTTTGATTTCACAAAGGACTTCAACTGCAAGCTTGCTTGGAAAATTGACTGGCCTATGCGTTGGATGTATGAAGGTGTTGACTTCGAACCCGGCGGAAAAGACCACGCAAGCCCCCACGGTAGCTATGACACAAGTAAAGATATTGCAAAGAAAATCTTTGGTTATGAGCCTCCCCTCTTCCAGGGCTATGAATTCATTGGTATCAAGGGTACAACCGGTAAAATGTCCGGTTCATCCGGTCTTAACCTTACTCCCGAGACTCTTCTTAAAATCTATGAGCCCGAAGTTATTTTGTGGCTTTACTCAAAAACCGAACCCCTCAAGGCATTTGATTTCTGCTTTGACGATGGTATTTTAAGACAGTATTTTGAGTTCGATAAAATGTATAATGCTGTTAAAGACGGCACAGCAAACGATGCTCAGAAGGACATTATGTATAATACAACTGTTGATGACAGAGTCCTTGAAACAGTTCCTATGAGCCTTCTTGTTCAGCTTGGCAGTGTTGTTGACTTTAATGTTCCCATGCTTGAAACTGTCTTCGAAAAAATCGGTACGCCCTACAAGAGTGAACAGTTTGGTGCAAGACTTGACAAAGCAAAATACTGGCTTGAAAACTGTGCTCCCGACCAGGTTAACCGCTTAAGAGATGGCCGCAACTGGGAAGTTTATGAAACACTTAACGAAACTCAGAAAGCTGAAATCAAAGCACTCTTTGAGTATATTTCTGCAGGTGGCTATAACCTTGATGAGCTTAACAAAAAGCTCTATGCTATTCCCAAGGAAATTAATGGCGGAGAGCTTGATGAAAAAGAACTTAAAACAATTCAGGGTGCATTCTTCAAGAATGTTTATAAGCTTCTCATAGATAAAGAAAAAGGTCCCCGTCTTTATCTGTTCCTTTTCGCTATCGACCCCAAAAGATATGTTGGCCTTCTTGATTTCTCCTACCCCAAGACAGAGGAAGAAGCAAAAGCAGAAGAAGCAGCAAAGGCTGAAGAGGTTGTTGAAAACGAGGATAAACACGTTTACGGAGAAGCAGATGCTTTCGTTCCTTTTAAAGAAAACTCAGTTTCCATTGAAGATTTTGAAAAGCTTGACCTTCGTGTTTGCGAAATTCTCAAAGCACAGGAAATCAGAAAATCTCACAGCTGCTTAAAGCTTACTCTTGATGATGGTAGCGGTGAAAACAGAGTTATCGTTTCCTCCATTAAGAGTGAATACACCTGCGAACAGCTTGTTGGTAAAAAGATTATTGTTATTGCAAACCTTGAACCCGCAAGATTTGCCGGTGTCCAGAGTAATGGTATGCTCCTTGCAGCAACAAATGGTGCTTGCGGTTGCCAGGTAGTATTTGTTCCCGACTGCGTTCCTGCAGGTACACAGATTAAATAATTATGATTAAATTCGTACCTGTTACAGAAAAAAGGTTCGATTTGGTTTATGAAAAAATGACTGCGGCGTTTCCTTACGAGGAACGCCGCGACATTTTAGACCAAAAAGAATGCCTGAATAATAAATTTTTCAAATTTTTAGAAATTTCAGATGAGGAAACTGAAGTTGGCTTCATTGCATTATGGGTTTTCCCTGAATTCGTTTTCATAGAGCATATTGCTATTGATGAAGAAAAACGTGCCGGTGGCTACGGCTCAAAAGCAATTGAGCTTTTGAAAGAATCCTATGAAAAAACAATAATCCTTGAAGCAGAAGCACCCGAAACAGAACAACAAATCAAGCGAATAAGATTTTATGAGCGATTGGGGTTTAAAATAAATCCGTATGATTACGAACAACCCTCTTACCACGGTGGTGATGGGGTTCCCCTGAAAATACTCTCATTCCCTCAATTAATAGATCAAAAAGAATTCGATTTGTTTATAAAAAGAACAAGGAAAAACGGATATAAAAACTGCCTTTCGTAAGAAAGGTGGTTTTTTTATAAACTCATTGCAAAAAATAAAATATGTGATATACTACTTTAATGTAAATATGTATCCTAAAGACTATATAAGTAAAGGGGTTTATTATGATTACTCCAGAAAAAATTGACAGAATAAATTTTCTTGCACGTAAATCCCGTGAGCAGGAATTAACAGAAGAAGAAAAGCTTGAGCAGAAGGCTCTTCGTGCGGAATATGTGGCTGCCTTCAGAAAATCTCTTGAGAATACTCTTGATAATACGATAATTCAACGTCCTGATGGAACTCGTGAAAAGGTGCAGAAAAGAAAAAAGACTTCGGGAGAAAAGCAATAATGGCTACTATCAGAAGAATGAGGGCAGATGATATTAAAGACGTTGAATATGTCTGCCGTATGACCGCAGGTGAATTAAGCATTAATGATGAAAAAGTAGGCAGAAAAATGTCTAAAATGTTTTCAACCTACTATGCTCGTGAGTGTTATGATTCCTGCTTTGTTCTTGTTGATGACTCGGACAAGGCAGTGGGTTATATTCTTTGTGAGCCAGATTATCGCAGATTCAGTAAAGTTTTCAGAAAAGTTGACGTTCCTGAAATTTTTAAATTAGACAAAAAAAGTGGCTTCAGATGTTGGTTTTTCCCTGTACCCTATTCCTTAATGGGCTGGAAATACCCTGCCCACTTGCACATTGATTTATTACCGGAATATCAGAATAGCGGCTATGGTTCCAAAATGATTCAGATGCTATTGGAAGATTTAAGATCTCGTAATGTGAAAGGTGTAATGCTTATTGCAGGTGCCTGGAACCACGGCGCAATCCGTTTTTATAAACGAAATGGCTTCAAAATGATTTTTCATAAATTAGGCGAAGCAGTAATGGCAATTGATTTAACAAAATAAAGTTTATATTTTCTCACAGGTAGTGATTTTCTATGGCAAACAAACCCGTAACGGCAATAATAGTAGGAGCAGGACATAGATCTATGGCTTATGCCGATTTCTCTTTAAATCACCCGGACAAACTTCAGATTGTCGGCGTTGCAGACCCTGACAAACATCGTCAGAAAATAGTTAGAGATCGTTTTGGTTTTTCAGAAGATTTTTGTTTTGACTCCGCAGAAGACCTTGCAAAAGTACCTAAATTTGCAGATGCTGTTATAAACGGAACAATGGACGAGCAACATGTTGAAACCTCCATCCCCTTGCTTGAAAGAGGCTATGATATGCTTCTTGAAAAGCCTTTTGCGGTTAATGACAAAGAAATGGAGCGTCTAATTCAGGTTGTAAAAGCAAATAACAATAAGGTCATGATTTGCCATGTTCTCCGTTATACACCCTTCTATTCAGAAATTAAAAAAAGAATTCTAAGTGGCGAAATTGGTGAAATTATAAACATTCAGACTGTTGAAAATGTAAGTTATCACCACCTTTCAACATCTTTTGTCCGTGGTAAATGGGCTAACTCTGAAAAATGCCATACATCAATGCTTCTTGCAAAATGTTGTCACGACCTTGATATTATGATGTGGCTAATGGGGGAGGACAAGCCTGTAAGTGTTTCTTCCGTAGGTGCCAGAACACAGTTCAAGCCTGAAAATGCTCCCGAAAATTCAGGCACACGTTGTCTTGTGGATTGCCCCAATGTTGAGGATTGCCGCTTCAGTGCCAAAAGACTTTATCTTGACCACCCCAACGAGTGGACAGTTTACGTATGGCGTGATATTGAAGATGTAGAAAATCCCACAGATGAGCAAAGAAGAGAGCTTCTTACCCACAGCGACTACGGCAGATGTATGTATAAATGCGATAATGATGTGGTTGACCATCAAAGCGTTCTTGTAAATTTCAAAAGCGGTGCAACAGGCACTCACAATATGGTGGGTGGCTCCCCCGAACCCTTGAGAACAATCCGTGTAACCGGTACAAAGGGCGAACTTTACGGCGAGTTTGAAAATGGAATCATCGAATTACGCAAACAAAATCCCGGAAAAGAGAATTATTTTGATAAAGAGATAATAGATTTGAGTTATATTTCGGGTGAAGGCCACAGTGGCGGTGACGAAAGACTTACAGAGGACTTCGTTAATTTCCAACGTGGAGAAAGCCATTCAATTTCCTGCACATCAATTTTTGATTCCGTACCCGGTCATAAGGTAATTTTTCTGGCGGAAGAATCAAGAAAAAAAGGCGGAGAATTAGTACATATCAATTTGTAATCACAAAAGAAAGGACGGCACTATGAATAATAAAATGAAACGTGCCGTTGGTATCGGTTTAAGAGCGGCTCTTGTTATTGCCATTCTTCTGGTAATTATTTTCAAATACAACGATCTTGTAAACATAGATGTCCGTGCTCTTGTTGAAAAAACCAACACCCTTTTTGAAGCAGGTACGGCTGTTGTTGGAGTATATTCCCTGAAAGCAATAGTCTTTGTAATACCTGCGTCAGTGCTCTATATGGCAGTGGGTATGGCGTTTGACTTTGCCCCCGGACTTGTTGTAAATGCAATAGGACTTTTTGCAGAGCTTAACATAACCTACTTTATTGGTAAATTTTTAGGCGGAGAAAGAGTAGAGAAAAAACTGAAACAGTCCAAAAAAGGAGAAAAAATCATAACACTCCGAGACAAAAAAACGCCCTATCTTTATGTGGCAAGGCTGTTACCCGTTTTCCCCATTGACTTTGTCAGCCTCTTTTTTGGAGCCAGTAATATGGGGTATATAAGATATATTTTAATCTCCTTTTTCGGCGTTATGCCACGTATAGTGCTTATAACTCTTTTAGGTGATAAAATTTACGATATAATCCCCGTAAAATTTATGATGACTGTTGTTGTATTCGCCCTACTGGGTGCATCTATCATAATTCTAATTAAATATCTAAGAAAAAAGCCCAACTGAAGCAATGCTTCAGTTGGACTTTTCTTTTATTGTAACTCTTAAAATTTCAATGTGGCATTATAGTCTGAAACACCATAGTTTCCTATGGTATGCTTTAAAATTTCATAAAAGTCAAGTGTTTCGCCTTGTGCACCGCGGAGCTTTTTGTTAAGTATTTTAAGCACCGGATTAAGCCTTTTAAGAACTTTAAGAAAGGTTGAACCAAAGGGTGTGTCTTCTGTATAAGGCTGGTCGCCACAGAAAACGAGTCTTACGATGCTCACAAGATAATCAAAAAATCTGTCATTTTTAATATCTGGGTGTGCTTTTACAAGGAAAAGTCTTGCGATTTTTCCTATGGACCAGGTATAAAGGATCTTACCAATAAGCTTCATAGGCTTGTAAAGTGCAGTTTTATCACCCACACCAAATTTTCTTAGAACTCTTTCAGGGTTATCCTTCATTCCGCCAACCAATGTAATTATCATTCTGTCAAACTGGTCCTGAAGATACTGTTCCCCACTTTTCCCTTTTTTGTTCCATTGGAATTCGGGAACAGGAATGCTTTTTATTTCTACTGTATTTTCATCCTCGATTGTAACAAGTCGCATAAAAGCGGGGCAGCCAATAAGTGAACCGGTACAAACATCATAGAATTTGTTGCCTTTTTCTGTTTCGGCAACATTAATACTCTGGTTATGCATATGTCCCGTAAAAATAAGGTGCACACCATTATCTGCCAGAGTTTCAATAAGCTTTTTGCTTTCTTTCTGTCGGGCATCAGGAATAAGTGTAAGAATGGGCTGACCGGGAAGAACTGGGTAATGCTCCATAGCAATCATCATTTTGCCGTCTTCTTTTGCTTTCTTTGCTTGTTCTTCAATCCATTTTAAAAAGGCTGCATCATAGGTTTTATTGTTTCCCTCTGCGGTGTCGTTACACAAAACCAAAAGACGAACATCATCAGAAAGCTCTGCCACATAAGAAAGATGTTCCTCATTAAAGGCAATAGCATCATTATAGCCGAATTCACCATAATATGTTAAAAGGTCTTTAAACTCAATTCCTTCGGCTGATTCCCTTTCCTCGCCATTGTACTGGAAGGGGTCACGTGAAATGTCGTGGCCTGCGGTAACAACAAAAATTTTCTTTCCGCTTTCCTTTAAAGCTTTTAGTTCTTTTGAATAATCAATATGGCTTTCCTTTTCGCCATTAAAAGAAAGGTCGCCTGCAATGAGAATTATATCTGCTTCTTTGGTGTTTTTAAGGTATTCGTTAGCTGCTTTGTTTATGGCCGCAGTTTCAGCATAGCATTTCTGCTCATAATCCATAAAAGCCTCGTAATCATCACCGTATGCTCCCAGATTTTCACTGAAATAATGGGGGTCAGTTATAACAAAAAATTTCAGTTTGTTCATTTCTTCACCTCAAAAATCGTGAGTTTGTGCAACGCTCTTGTTGATGCCATATATAGGTGCTTCTTATTTTCTTCTCCATTGAAAGCACCATCTTTATCGTACACGATTACATTATCAAATTCAAGACCTTTTGTCAGTGCCAAAGGCATAACAATGGGATTATGAGAAAGCTCGAAGGATTTATTGTCACATATCCTCAAGCCAGCTATTTCTTTTTTTAGTTCACTATAAACCTCAAGTGCCTCTTTAAGATTTCGGGTAATTATACAGGTTGAGGGACTATCTTGCGCCGAAGCTTTCACAACACTTTTGAAGGTTTCGTTATCACCACTGATTTCTATAACCGGTTCCCCTGAACGCTCAAATATTTCATACCTCTTATCTTGTGGAAGCAAGTTCAATGCATAAGAATTAATTTCTTTTGTTGAGCGGTAGCTTTTATTAAGCGACAGAATCCTGGCGTTATAAACGTCTGCAAGTTCTTGCTTACTTGTAGTGTTAAGTTCCGAAACAATTGCTTGATTTGTGTCCGCAAGGAAAGTCACTCTGGCTCTGGGGAACATTTTTAAAATAAGTCTGTGTTGAATATATGAAAGGTCTTGTGCTTCGTCTATAAGAATATGTTTAACCCCCGAAAGCACCGCTGACATACCAAGAACAGATTTTACATAAACAACCCCTAAAGCATCTTCAAACTCAAGATAGCCTTTATCGAGAGTTCCTTTTGTATCAAGTAACTGGGGACAATCTGTTTTTTGTGCATATTTTTCCAGAAGTTTGAAATAAACTGCAACGGGGTCAACAAGAATTGCATTTTTTATCATTTCAGTTGCATACTGCTTAACTTCACGGCGCTTTGCCTTGAAAAGTTTTGCTGTATCTTCGTCAATTTCAGAATCTTCGTCTATATGAAAATAAATTTCTTCCCTATGGTTAATAAAATATTCGTCTACTACGCCCTGAATATATGCCGCAAGACGTTCTCCTCTTGATTTCTGCGAATTTTCCGTATCGCTTAAAAATCTTTCCAGAAGAGCCTCTTTTGAAAAAATAACATTACCATAAACTGTAATATCGCTGAATTCAGGATCACAAACATCTGTATCTGTTTCAAGGAAATGAACGAAATCTTTTCCTAATTTTATTCTTGCACTTTTTCCGCGACGGGTGTCCCCATTTATTATACTTTCTGCAAGAGAATAGTAATCCCCTGTTGAAATGGTTGGAATTTCTGCTGCAAAAATAGTGTAGAAAGACGCATAGTTAATTGGCATCTCACCCAATTCAGGTATAATATCCGCAACATAGCTTGAAAAAATATCATTATTTGAGAACATTATAATTTCTGCTGAAGTAAGTTCTGTTCGATTCTGGTAAAGAAGATAGGCAAGTCTGTGAAAGCCTACCGAAGTTTTACCGCTTCCTGCAGGACCTACAACAAGAAGGTTCTCATTGTCCGTATAACGTATAACCTTGTTTTGTTCCCTTTGAATACTGTTAACAATAACCTTCAAGTGCTCGCTTGAAGATGAAGAAAGCACATCTCTTAAAATATCGTCATCAATTTTAAGGTCGCTATCAACATAATATTTAAGCTTGCCGTTTTCAAACTTGAACTGTCTTTTTAGAAGCAAATCACCGCTTATTCTACCTGCAGGTGCCTCAAAAAAAGCTTTATCTTCAAAATCCTCATAAAAAAGCGAAGCAACCGGAGCACGCCAGTCACAAACAAGCATCTCAAAGGTATCGTGCTTCTGGAGTGTTCTT
Organism: Acutalibacteraceae bacterium; assembly: GCA_045602345.1. GTDB lineage: Bacteria > Bacillota > Clostridia > Oscillospirales > Acutalibacteraceae > DTU089. The sequence continues at coordinate 8,864 of JAZSBI010000063.1, forward strand.
AAGCCAATATATATCTGCTTTTCACGATTAGCTCTTTCGCTTTTAAAATCCACCCTGGCAAAATATGGTGCATTGCGAAGCTTTTTATAAAAATAAATATCTCGGGCGGCCTCTTCTGAATAAAGAAATTGCTTTTCCATTTCATGATGAATTTCAGTAAGCTCCATTCCTGAATACATACCGCCATTGGGGTTATCCATATTAAAATCTTCACCCATCATCTTCACATTGGCTTTGTATTCTTCAATAAGCTCTCCCAAACGCACAATTTCATTGTCTAAAAAAGCTTGTACTTTTTCTGCATTTTGTTCTTCGATTTTCATATCTTTACCGAGCAAAACACTACCTCCAAAA
>JAZSBI010000064.1:0-2641 GCA_045602345.1 Acutalibacteraceae bacterium
GCTCCCGTTCACCGAACGGGAGTTTTTTATTTTATCTCTGACCTTCCGACGACGCAGTCGATTATTATTCTTGTAATGTCGTCAATTTCCTCTCTGCAATCATTACCGAGCCATTCCATGACAACGGCAGTTATTCCGACAAGATAAAACTTCAGTATATATTCTCTGTTCTTTTCGGGAAACCTGAAGCGGTCAAGAACGGGATTGAAGATATATCTGAACATCTTGTCATAAACCCGGTCGAAATTCATTGTACCGAGGTGCCTTAGTGAGGTTTTGAAAAGGCGGCGGTTTTCTTTTATAAAGGTAAGATAAGGCGAAAGATATTCGGGAGTTACAAAAACAAGCTCCTTTAATTCGCATTTTTCAAGCTGAGACACTATCCCCTGACGGTCAAAGGAAAAATAGGAAAGAAAGCTGTCGGTGATATACTGTGTTGTTTCCTCAAGCAAATCGGAAGTGTTTTCATAATGCAGATAAAAGGTAGAACGGTTGACCCCCGCCTTCTCACAGATTTCCTTGACAGTAATATACTCAAAGTCCTTCTTTTCAAGAAGCTCAATGAGTGCCTTATCCATCTTTACGGCAGTATTGAAATATTTACTTTCATTTTTATTCATAAGGGCACCTTCCCTTTTCCCGTTTATTCTTCCTCGCTTATCTGCTTTGCAAGCTCGACAATTTCAAAAGCGTATTTCTTTTTACCCTTTTCAAGCATTTTTTTGTAAATAGGGTAATTGACACCCATACCGATAAAGCCGATAATTCCGATTACGATGCCGAGCACGGTAAGAGCCATTGTTCCGCCGATTACCTGCATTGAAAGGCACATACCGAGACCTGCAACAAGAGAGGAAATAATACCGAAGCTATAGGTAAATACGGTGGCGGTCATTTTTGCTTTTGCATCAAGCTTACGAAGGGCAATAATTTTTGAATTGTCCTTGGGTGCATATTCCTTTGCGATTGATTCTGCATAAATTTTGTCTGTGTTCATTTTTGTGAACCTCCTTTTGATTTTTACAAGCTTATTGTACACTCAAAAGAAAATAATATGAACAACAGGTTTTTCGTTTTATGTTGATTTATATAAAAAAATTATAACACAGAGAAAGCTTATTTACAATCGGTGACGGGTAAATTCCCTTTGCCCGCTGTCAAATGAAATACCCGCTTTGCTCGTAATGAATTTATATCACGAGGATACAAGTAAAAAATCCGACAAGTCGAAACTTGTCGGATTTTTTGTGTTTACAGCTCGAATTAGCAACAAAGCATTTAGTCTTATTATGCCTTCAACAAAGTGATATTTTCACTACCGTGAAAGTGTTATTGAAACCTGCGGCTCCGGTGTTATTTTGTTTGCATCTTAACTGCCCAAAGATCAATATAACTCACCGAAGGCAAATAAAACTGAAAACGAGAAACTTTAACCCAAAATATTTGAAAAATCAAGTTCGCCCTTAAAGAGCTTAGTAAAGAAGTTGAGAATCATTGTGAAAAATCTCATAAATGAAACCAGTCTTGTTTTTGTTGTGGGGGTTTCAACAGGACGGGTTATCCACTCATAATCTGCACAATTTTCTTCTGTCATTGTTGAAGCAGTAAGAGTTTCGTAATCGAACACCATAAACTGTGAGCCTGATTTTACAGTGTCAACTGTTTCATTTGTGCCGTTAAGGAACTCCCAGATAACAGGCTCCAGACAGTCAATTACATCATGGTGAGCATTTTTAAGTATCCATGTTCGGTCGGGTACTCTGCAAGTTGAGAGGTCAACCTGCTTATCGGGAGCAATGTATTTACGGTTTTCTTCAGATACACCTGCAAGATATTCCTTTGAAAGAGTTTTGCCTACAGGAGCTGTTGTTGCACCGAAAGTACAGTGCGTAAGGCTTACAAGTGAGTCACTGAGAAGGTCGGCATCCTTAAGGATAGGCATGTTCATAAATCCGTACTTAGCAACAAAGCCGTAGTGAATACCGTTTTCTTCGAGTTTATCGTAGAAACCATCAAGATCTGATGAAACATGTTCCCTGTAATACTGAATCTTTTCGATGAGCCCTGCGTACTTCGTGCGAAGCTCTGAGCCCTTTTCACCGAAAACAAGGTTGAGAGCAGCATCCATATCTTTTTCGTTGACTTCAGTCCAGTAGTTGACCTGTGTAGCCATACCAAAAGCGTGAAGAAGAGCGGGCATAAGAGCCTTAGCAAGTCTTTCATAGAGTTTTTCTACTTCGTCAAGAGCTTTATCTGTAACAGTTATCTGATTAAAGAAATCCATTGTCTTGAATACGATTTCATAAAGGACATCTGTAAACTCAAAGCCAACACCGTCACCTGTTTTACCTAAGAAGTCAACCTGACCTGCATATCTTTCAATAGTCTTTGCATCAAAATCAATCTGACCACTGAAAGCCTTTGAGAAAAGAGTTGATTCATTTTGAAGAGAATCACAGAATATAACATTCTTTATGTGACCGAGATGTCCGTATTTCTCGAGGTATGCTGCAAGAAGGCTGCCGCCCATACATCTGCAATACATTGAAACCTGGTCCTGACCGGTTGTTTTAAGAACCTGTAAAACATAAGCATGGAGTCTGTCAACGTGGTCATAGGGTGAAAGACGCCAGTCATAAGC
>JAZSBI010000065.1:0-1994 GCA_045602345.1 Acutalibacteraceae bacterium
ATCGGATTAGAAAATAGTGTTATTAAATTAGCGGTAGTTATTATAGCTACATTGATACTATGTGTACCGCTGAATAAGTTTACAAATCTGTTAATAAAAGGTATTGATAGCGTACGCTTTAAATATCGTAAAAATATATAAACAAAAAAGGAGCAAAAATATGATTAACGTAATTGGTCTCGGGTACATAGGTTTACCCACAGCACTTATGCTTGCATCTCACGGTGTTGAGGTTGTAGGTACAGACTACAATAAGGAGCTTGTTGCTACACTTAATGCAGGTAAAACAACATTTGAAGAAAAAGGTCTTGATGAGCTTTTCAACGATGCTGTTAAAGCAGGTATCAAGTTTACAACAGAATATCAGTCAACAGATATTTATATCGTATCTGTTCCCACACCCTATGACAGCTTTTCTAAAAAAATTGATGCTTGTTATGTAAATGCAGCAGTTAAAGAGGTTATGCGAGTTTGCCCCAAGGGTGCAACTGTTGTTATTGAATCAACTGTTTCCCCCGGTACTATTGACAAATTTGTAAGACCTATTATTGAGGAAAATGGCTTTGTTATTGGTGAAGATATTAACCTTGTTCACGCCCCCGAAAGAATTATTCCAGGTAATATGGTTTATGAGCTTCTTCACAATTCACGTACAATCGGTGCAGATGACCCTGCAATCGGTGAAAAAATCAAAGAAGTTTACGCATCCTTCTGCCTTGGCGATATTGTTGTTACAGATATCAAAACAGCCGAAATGACAAAGGTTATTGAAAACACCTACAGAGCTGTTAACATTGCTTTTGCTAACGAACTTGCAAAAATCTGCCGTCACGATGATATGGACGTATACGAAATTATTCGTATCTGTAATATGCACCCCCGTGTAAATATTCTTTCACCCGGTCCCGGTGTTGGCGGACATTGTATCTCTGTTGACCCTTGGTTCCTTGTTGGTGACTATCCTTCTCTTACAAAGGTTATCTGGGAATCAATGAAAATCAACGATTCTATGCCTGAATTCGTTCTTGAAAGAATTTACAATATTATGAAAGAAAATGGTATTACTGATTTCTCAAAAGTTGGTCTTTATGGTCTTACCTATAAAGAAAATGTTGACGATTACAGAGAATCTCCCACACTTCAGCTTCTTGAATGTCAGGACAGACACCTTGCTCCTCAGCTTAAGGTATACGACCCCTACATTACTAAAGATATTGTTGATAATCAGTACCACGATTTCGATAAATTCCTTGAGGATACAGAGCTTGTTGTAATTCTTGTAGGTCACGATGAAATCAAAGAAAACGTAGACAAGCTTAAAGGCAAAATTGTTCTTGATACAAGAAAAGTTGTTGAACTTGATGGTATTTATAGACTTTAATATTTAATAATTAAACGGTGATGAAAATGAAAACTGTAATGCTCGTTTTCGGTACAAGACCGGAAGCTATAAAAATGTGCCCCCTTGTTAATGAACTTAAATCAAGAGAGGGTATAAAAACTGTTGTTTGCGTAACAGGTCAGCATCGTCAGATGCTTGATATGGTACTTGATGCATTTAATGTAGAGCCCGATTATGATTTGTCAATAATGAAGGACAAGCAGACCTTGTTTGATATAACTGCAAACATACTTTTAAAAATAAAAGGTGTTCTTGAAGAGGTAAAGCCGGATGTTGTTCTTGTTCATGGTGACACATCAACAACATTTGTTACTGCCCTTGCATGCTTCTATATGCAGATTCCTGTGGGTCACGTTGAAGCAGGTCTTCGCACATACAATATTTATTCCCCATACCCCGAGGAATTTAATCGTCAGGCAGTAAGCATCATTTCAAAATATAATTTCGCTCCCACAAATCTTTCTAAAGAAAATCTTCTTAAAGAAGGAAAAAGCGAGGATTCCATTTATGTTACAGGGAATACTGCTATTGATGCACTTAAAACAACTGTAAGGGAAGATTATACCCACCCCGAATTAGAATGGGCTGAGGG
>JAZSBI010000066.1:0-9924 GCA_045602345.1 Acutalibacteraceae bacterium
ATGCGTGTTGAATCCGTTGACGAGGTTGAAGTTATCCGTCGAATGGAAGAAGGCATCTATGACGAAGCTGAATACCAGAAGGCTTACAAATGGGTTAAAGAAAACTGCAAGGTTGGTTTCGATAAGAACCCCGAATTTGTAAGAAAGAGCGATGAGCAGAAGGAAAAAGACTGGGAATTCACAGTTAAAATGATGTGTATCGTTAAAGACCTTATGAACGGCAACCCCAATCTTCCCGAAGGCAGAGAAGAAGAAATGGTTGGTCACAATGCTATTGCAGCAGGTTTCCAGGGTCAGAGACAGTGGACAGACTTCTATCCCAATGCTGACTTTGCAGAAGCAATGCTCAACACAAGCTTTGACTGGAATGGTGCAAGAGAACCCTATATCCTTGCAACAGAAAACGATACACTTAACGGTGTAAGCATGCTCCTTATGAAGCTCCTTACAAACAGACCCCAGATGTTCGCAGACGTTCGTACATACTGGAGCCCCGAAGCAGTTAAGCGAGTTACAGGCTACGACCTTGAAGGTAAAGCTAAAGAATCACAGGGCTTTATTCACCTTATCAACTCCGGTGCTTGCTGTCTTGATGCTTGCGGTGAGGTTAAAGATGAAAACGGCAACGGTATCATCAAAGAATGGTATGATGTAACAGAAGCTGATATCAAAGCTATGAATGATGCAACTGAATGGTGTGCAGCAGATAATGGTTACTTCCGTGGCGGCGGATATTCAAGCCGTTTCCTTACAAGAGCTGAAATGCCAGCAACAATGATTCGTCTTAACCTTGTTAAAGGTCTTGGACCAACAGTACAGATTTGTGAAGGCTACACAGTTGCTCTTCCCCATGAAGTTTCCGATGTTATCTGGAAGAGAACAGACTACACATGGCCCTGTACATGGTTCGCTCCCACTCTCACAGGTAAAGGCCCATTCACTTCCGCCTATGAAGTTATGAACCATTGGGGTGCAAACCACGGCGCAATTTCCTATGGTCATATCGGCGCAGATATTATTACTCTCTGCTCTATGCTCAGAATCCCCGTTTCAATGCACAACGTTGACGAAAGCAAAATCTTCCGTCCCGCTTGCTGGAACGCATTCGGCACACAAGAGCTTGAAAGTGCAGACTTCCGTGCTTGTGAAGCTTACGGTCCTCTTTACAAATAAGAATATACTTTTATTCCTCTCGATTTCGGTCGGGAGGAGTTTTTTAGTAATTTTATTGATTTTTCCACTCCTTTATTTTATACTTTAACAGAATGAGGTGATTTTATGAAGTCTATAAAAAAATTTTTATGTATACTGCTTTCGGCTTTATTTATTATCAGTGCTATGCCTTCTGTTACAGTTGCAGCTAAAGTCAATAATGTAACATACTATATTGATGCTCTGAACGGAGATAATTCCAATTCCGGAACAAGCAAATCAGAAGCATGGAAGGATTTAGGCGGTTTCACAGGGGAACAAGCTCTTACTTCAGGCGTAAGCGTTCTTTTTAAATGCGGTGGAACCTATGACGTTAATGTAGAACTAAATGGTATTATTGGAACTAAAGAAAACCCCTTCGTAATTTCTTCTTATGGTAAGGGAGAAAGACCAATACTTACAACTCAGGCAAAGGATGAAATTCTCACTCTTATAGACTGTTCCTATATTACAATATCAAATCTTCAGCTGGTTGCTCCCAATGGTGGCGGTATCTGGATTGATACCCTTGAAAGAACTTCCGAGGGTATTATTATTGATAATGTGTATTTCCACGGTATGCCTAATGGTAAAGTGAACGCAAGAGATGATATGTCAAATGGTGCTGCACCTGCAAGAGCTGCGGTTATGGTAAAGGGTTTACCCGCACGTTCAAGGTATGCAGTAAACGACCTTACAATTAAAAACTGCGAGGTTTACGACTGTGCAAACGGGTTTATGATATGGGGCTCTTGGAACGACGAGCAAAATCCCTGGTGTGAAGAAAAAGATGCAGATCCAATTTACAACACAGGTCTTCTTATTGAAGGTTGCTATTTTCACGAAATGGATGCGGAAGCAGTAATCGTAGGTATTTGTGACGGAGCTCTGGTTACAAATTGCCGAGCCATTAACACTTGTCAGGGTGAGGGTGTTGATGAAAATGGCGAAATTCTTTATTTCACAGCAGCTATGTGGTTCTGGGGCAGTGAAAACAGTACAATAGAATATTGTGAAATTGCAGGGCAGAAAAATTTCGGCGACGGTATGTCTGTTGATTTTGACTCATGTACAAACAACTGTACTTATCAGTACATCTATTCTCATGATAATATGAGATTTATGTGTAATAATGCAAAAGAAAGCCCACAAAAAAATAATACAGTAAGGTATTGCCTTTCTGTAAATGACAATGGTGGCAGAAGTGCAATAGCTTCAGGCAATGGTGAGGATGGTTTCAATTTCTATAATAATACAATAATAAATTGTGCCGATTTCCATGTGCGCTACCTTACAAACAGCTTTGTTGCAAATAATATTATTATGCCGGAAGAAGGTTACATTATTTATTTCAACAAGCAGGAAGAAAAGGTTGCAGGAAATACATACACAAATAACTGCTATGCATATACTATGAAGCCCAGCATAGACTCCGGCTCATTAAACATAGTACCTAACTTCGTAGGCGGAACCGATGCAGCAACAGCATATCAGCTTGCAGAAGGTTCTGAGCTTATTGGTGCAGGAGTTAAAATTGATGATGATTTGAGTGTGGATTTCTTTGGAAATGAAATAACAGAGTCAAATATTGGTTGTTATGGTGGTTCAGGTGAAAAAGCAACTGATGATACAAAAGACACAGAAACAGAAACACTTATTGAAAAACTTATAAGGTTACTTAAAACTGCTTTTGCAACTCTAAAAAAAGAGATTGCAAAATTAATTGAAGATATAAATGAATAACCCTCTATAAAGTGAAACCGCAAATCCTTAGTGTGTAAGGACTTGCGGTTTTGTTTTTTATTTAACTTGAACCATCTGGTGAATATCTACTTTGGGAACAGTAAACTCTGCTCTGCCGTCAGTATACTCAAAAACCAACTTTTCTCCGGAAGGAACAAGAGTTATATTTGAAGGTTCATTGTCACATTTTACACTACATTTAACATTGTAAAGCGGTACTGTGTCCTCAATAACTTCTGTGTTTCTGCCTCGTACAGTGGTATGAGCAAAAAGAAGATGAAGAATATTTCTTTTCTCCGCTTCCTGCCTTGTATAGGTTACAACGGCTCTGTCGGGAACATCTGTAAAAACAGTTGTATCATTCCCCATCATTTTTTTGAGGATGTATGTAAATAGTTCTTTAAAGCAAAGATGACCGTGGTTGGCATAAGCTGTAAAAATATTCCAACCAATATATGCAATATTCCCATTGATTACTGCACCTGAAAAACCTTCTTCGGGATTGTTGGGTGCATGGGCGTGAGAACAGAAATGCTCTAATGTTCTGTTAAAATATGGATTTTGCATATATGCAACTATTTCACCGTCAGTTGCTTCAAACTTATGGAAATCGCAACGCATAACATATTCTGTCTTTCCGTTTACTGTTTCAAACCCGGGAATAAAATATGTAGGATTATATTCATTTTTACCCTTGTATTCTGCTCCAAAATCAAGAAAGAATTTGTCACCTTCAGTTAAAGCTTCACCACTTGCAATAATCTTACCGCCATTGTCTGCAAAGGCTTTGATTTTTTCAATCATGTTATAGCTATAGCTTGAAACATCGGGCAAAATAAGAAGCTTATAGTCGGACAAATCTGCATTTTCATCAATGAAATTATACAGAAAATGATTTTCTAAAAGCATTCTGTTTGCACCAATATCCGCCTTAGCATCTCTGTTACCCGTGGTGGCTTCCTGACTTAAAACAGCGATATCTGTAACATTAACTGCACCATTTAACCAGGGTTCTTTTTCTTCAATTAAAGAATATGCCTTGCCTATAAGATTATAGGTTGCCATATTCATTTCTGAAAGTGGATGCATCTGGTCACCGATTGAGCAGCCTGCACCATTTGCCACACTTAAAGCAGTTTCATAAATCAGGGCGTTGGGGTGCTTGTAACCACCAAATTCACCCCAGCTATGATGAAATTTTCCTGTCATACCAAGAAATTCTACATTTTTAAGTGTACGTGTGTAGGCAGCCGAAAGCGGAAAATGGTCATAGCCCCAGCCACCTGTGGGTAAGCTTTCAAGCTCAAGGTGGGTATTTGAGTCAATATAGCGATAATCCCCTTTTGCAATATGTCCTGCATTATGGAAAATTGTTGCTGTATCGCTATATTTTCTAACAGCTTTATTAGTTTCTTCAAGATATTTGTTATATGTCATCTGCGAGAATTTTTCTATGTCCTCTGCATTATTAATATCAAGACCGAGAGCCTTCATATCGCCAACACATTTCTCACAATAGCAAATCTTCGGAGAAATAATATCAAGAAAAATACCGCAAGGATTATACTTCACCATGTCCTGTTCAATTTGTTTGCAGAGAAAATCAAGATAGCCTCTGTTAAAGCAAAGAAGGTGAAAATGCACCTCTTTGTTATATTCCTCTATATCTTCCTTTTTCAAAGATGGACAATAACGCCATTCAGGGCGTTTGAGGTATTCCTTTTCATCAAATCCTGCAGAAATGTAAACGGGAGCATTAACGTCTATTTCCTTACAGGCTTCAAGCTGTGCACCAAGCAAATCAAAATTCAATTGTGGGTGCATTTCATTAACCTGGGTTGGATGATAAGACCATCCGTGGTGACATTTTGAAAACACAGTTATAGAATTAATATGACCTGCCTTCAAAGCCGCCTGAAATTGTTCTTTTGAAAAATTATTACCAACAGGAATAAATTCGCTGGTATGGAAATCAAGATGGACTTGTCTTTTTCTTAGCATAACAATACCCCCAAAATAATCTATAAAGTCATTATATAAGACACAGAAAGAGAATGCAAGAATGTTATTGCTTTTCAAAAATTTTTATGCTAACCTAAAACTATCTTATTACAGAGGTGATTATATGAAATTAGGTATAATTAATGGTTGGGAAGAGGGCAATATTCAATATGTTAGCCAAAAAGGTCTGGAAGCAGTTGAATTTTGTGTAAATCACAATTACAATTCTGCAGAATTTCTTTCAAAAGCATACGATATCAAAAGCTACTGCGAAAAATATAATGTAGTAGTAGGCTCAATGGGCAGATGGGGAATGAAAAGAATTGATGACAGTGGTGAAATCATCCCCGAAGCTTTACAGGATGATAAAAACATTATAGACGGAGCATCAATAATCGGTTGCCCGGTATTTAACTGTGGTGTCAATTACACCGAAAGCAAAAGCTTTTTTGAAAACTGTGAAATCGCAATTAATTACCTTAAACAGCTTATTTCATACGCTGAAAATAAGAATGTAAAAATAGCAGTATATAACTGTGCCTGGGAAAACTTTGTGGTTGAACCAAAAGCCTGGTACCCTGTTCTTTCAGCACTTCCTGAACTTGGTATAAAGTACGATGCTTCCCATTGTTTAAGCAGAAAAGGCAACTACCTTGCCGAAATCAGGGATTGGGGCGAAAGATTTTATCACTTCCACCTTAAGGGTGCTGTTTACATAGATGGCGAGCATTATGACGATGCCCCTGCCGGCCTTGATATGACAGACTGGAAATCCGTTATGGATTTACTTTATACCAAAAACTATGATGGTATGCTCTCTATTGAACCGCACTCCCATTATTGGCAAGGCAAAAAAGGTCAATGGGCTATTGATTACACAATAAACTACTTCAGACCTATGATTATGCCTGAAGGTTATAAATACACCGATAGTCCTTATATGCCATAACAAAAACCGGCAACAAGCAGAAAAACTGTTTGTTGCCGGTTTTGCTTTATAACAAACAGCCACCGGCTTTAACCGATGGCTGAGCTGAAATTATTTGCCGAAGTAACCTTCCATTGTTTCAATATCTACAGTACTTGATGTGAGGATAACAGAAACTACATATTTACCGATAACTCTTGCATAATACGCCTGAGTTAATTCAGTATTCTGAACATTAGCGGAAAAAACAATCTTTCTGAAGGTTGTGTTGCCTAACTTAACATCTTCAGAGGATTCATGCTCATAATCAATAGCATCAACATTTTCCATATTTGTTATCATAATTTTCTCATATTCATCCAAAGTTACTTCTCTGGAAGCTGTAAGTATTGTGTTTTCATAACAAATCATTACGCTGTTACCATAGGCATCTTTTGTTGCCATGTCAAATATTGTAGCTGTTTTTGCAATTGCCATTTCTATATCATCAAGGTCCATAACGCTTTGACCAATATTGATAGTTTGTGAAATTTCCTCATCAGTGAGGTATACCCAATCTGCAGGCTTTGTAAAACTAAGACCCATGTAACCATTTGAATAAACATCACCGGAAATTTTACCGCGTGAAATTTTGTTCGCAGCCGGTTTGTTTGCTTCTGTTGTAGCGGGTGCTGTTGTATCAGGTGCAGCTGTAGCACCGGGAACACCTGCAACATCGTTTTCGTCTACCTTGTCGTCATTTTTTCCTGCTTCGTCATCAGTTGCTTCTACCTTATTATTTTCTCCGGCAGGCTCTTTGTTATCGTGCGAACCGGTGGGCGGTGTAACATCACCCTCATCCTTACCGGTACAAGCAGCAAGTGAGAAAACAAGTGAAACACACATAAGAATTGCAATTAATTTTTTCATATACATAACCTCCTGGTTTGTGGTGGAATCTTGTTCCGCTTTGATTATACTAATTTTTTAGAATAAAGTCAATTGTGATTTTCACCGTAACTATTTTTGGGTAAATATATTACCATCTGTAACATTTATTACATAAAACACAAAGAAGTATTTTCCCATTTCATACAGACCAAAAACTGTTCGTAAAACATGTTGCACGGCGAGAAAAGGCACCAAGAACGGGCATTCAACTTCCTTATCTACATCTTTATAAATTTCCGGATGAATTATGCAGCAGATATTTTAAGATAATCCACAGCTTCTGCAGGTTAAATCAAATTTACTTCAATAGCTTTTCTATGCGAGAGATGGGATATGGGGAAGTGAGGGAATTGGGGCAGAAAAAGGCATATTTTTAACAAAAATGTTAAAAAACTTTAAATTTGTTGAACTCTTCTTCAAATTTTATTGATTTTATTATGTGCCTAGGCATATAATAATGTTGACAGAGCCCCTCACGCATAGACGCACTTTGTGCGAGCCGCGAACCAGGAGGGGACTTTTTGTTTGTGGGGAGAAAAATAATGGCGGAAATAAAACCTTTTCTGACTTACGACGAACAAGTTGAACATTTAATAAAAAAAGGTCTGATTGTTACTGATAAAAATTTTGCCAAGGAGACACTTTCTGATATTAATTATTACAGAATGATTGATGCTTATTCCTTTCTTCATTGTTTGCGGCTAGTTGTAAAAGCCGAGAGTACTCGCTCCCACGAGTCAGCGTTTTTTCATATGGACTTATATTGCCGTAAAACAAATCCTCGATAACTTTCATTCGAGAAATCTCCTTTCTTACATAAATAAAAGACGACTCAATATCGTACATTCACGATACTGAGTCGTCCTTTTTTAAAAAATGTAAAATCGTATGTTTATAGTGAGTATATAAAAATCAATTTAAAGTGCCAATATCTTCAAAATTTATGCTGTTTAGTATTTCGCGTGCACTCTCAAAGGAAGAACCATATCTCATATCTCTGTCAGTTTTTGAGTTTTTTATCAATTCTTTAATTTCCTCAATATTGTTTGCGCCAAATAATGGGGCTATTTTTTCACAGTATTTTCTCGATTTTAATTTTTGCCATATTAGTTGCGATTGATGGTGATACACATAACTTGTTGGAAACCAATAATCTCTCCATCCTCCTGATGGTGGCACAGGTAAAATGGTTCCTAATTGATACAATATAAGATCTGCGTTAGAAATGCTTTCTTTTGTGAGAATAGGCTTTTTCTCCCTGCCAATTATTATATCTCCAGACATGGTAAAACGATTAGGTTTATCACTTTTAGGTTTGCATATTTCCTCAACAACTCGAGAATGTGTCCTGAAAATATAATACCCAAATGCATCTACAGTATCGTTATATTTATCCCTTCGCAAAAAATAAGGATGGATAAGAAGATCATGTACCTCCCCATATCGTTCATAATGAAGTAGAGTTGCAATAGTATCTATAAAAAGTTCCCATATCATAAAATCAGCAAGTTCAAAAATATATTGTGAAAGTTCTTTCCTTGAATTATAATCGTGTAATTCATTATATAGTCGTTCAAAGATAGTCGCAATAGAATTAACCTGAGGTAAACCACTATATATAAGAGCTTCACAATAATCAATAAATAAATCGCGATAGTTTTTGTATTGGTCTATAACAGCAATAAATTCCTCTTCTATCGGTTTATCATCAGATATTACATATAACTTAGCTGTTTCAACAAAATCGTCAGCAGCTTTTCTTAATAAAAAATCGGCTTTTGTTTTATTGTTCCCTGTAAAACCACGGACTTGCTTAACAACATCTCTTATTGATGATAGATCTATTGAATCGTTTTCAAGCCATTCGGGCTTTTTACCAAGAGCAGGCTTTCTATATAAAGGTTTTTCGTAGATATCTCTTAGAAGTTTTTCATATTCTGATTCATATTGATTTTCGTTAGATAAATCGATATAAATCCTGCTTTTAATATAATTGGGACAATACGCCTTGCCTTCCTCGTCTTTTTCAAAAATAACAGGAATAAATTTGTCTTGTTTAGTGTTGTTGTAGACCTCAGGGGTAATGATTACAGTTTCATCACCAACCCCACCAGAACGATTATTGGCTTTTTCTGTATATGTTTTATCGCAGATTATTAAAACATGATCAACGGAGGGATCGTTTACAGATTGTTCCATAAATGCATACTTATCATTTCCGTCTTTTAAATCATAAACATCAAGAATAACTTCAACTCCATTTGCAATAAGACGTTCTGCAAGTTCTATTACACGATCTTGAACTGCCCAAGAATAAGACAAAAATACTTTTTTGTTATTACTACTCATCTATATACCTCTGTTATTATTTTTTCAAGAAATTCATCAATGGTGTTGTTGCTTTACTGTGTCCTTGAACACTTGCAAGTTTAGATTCTTTAAATGTTTTGATCAAATTTTTATAGTAAGAATATACATTATCCCCATCATTAATTAAACTATTTCGGGATAATATTTTGCTTTTATCAAATTTTGCAAATTTTCTTGTTTTGAAATCAGCTTTAAAATACGTTGCTGATAATTATTTACAATATCCACCAGAAAATGATCGATCTTGTGATTAAAGTCATAAATTGCTATAAGTTCTTCAAACTTACTATCCCTAATATAATCCTCTAAACACTGTTTTCTATCATTATAGAGCTGTTCTATTTCGGACTCATTGCAAATTTCAGAAACCTTTGTTTTAAATATATCAATGGTCCTACCGTCAGGAGAAATAGTTGATTTTATTTTGCTTACTATGTGATTAGCTGTATATTTTAATGCCTGATTCTCTTTTCTAAGATTACATTCGGAAAAGAGTTTTTGTTTCGCTTTCTCTATAGAATCATCTTCGGCACAAAACTCATTTTTTGCAGCCTCAAGAAGCAATAAATCCATTAATACATTTTCGATTTCAACGACTTTTAGAGAATAAATTTTTTCTGCCCTTAGTGCAGAAAGCTGCGTTTCGGTTTTGTAATCCCAATCGATAATTCCTATTGCAAAATGAGTATCATCGCCAAAAGTTTTATTATAAGTTTTGGTTAAGTGAATTACTTCTTCATGCCCACCTGCAGGAATGATAT
>JAZSBI010000067.1:0-2827 GCA_045602345.1 Acutalibacteraceae bacterium
ATATGCTCCAGATTGGTGGTTTTGATGTGCTTTCAGGTGACAAGGGTAACGGTCACTGGGTTGGCGCTCAGGCTTTCAAGATTATGTATGACGAAATCTGTCTTGGTAAAGTGAAATCTCAGATTACTGCTTTAATGGGCGAAAAAGCAGGCATTAAGGACAGAGAAACTCTTCTCTCTTCTCTTGCAATTCTTGAGGATGAAGAAAAAGGTGAGGAATTTCTCAGAATGATTATTACTTCATTCTTTGAAGCAGCAAATAACGATGATGAAGAAGCACTTAAGGTTATTGAAGAAATGGCACAGAGAGGTGCAGATTTCATCTGCGGTCATGTTAATAAAATGAACTTTGGTGATGAAATTAATGTTGTTCTCTCAGGTTCAATTCACACAAAGCTTCCATCACAGAAATATACCGACAGAATGGCAGAGCTTGTAGCAGAGAGAACAGGCAGAAAGTTCAATTTTATAAAACTTAACTGTGCACCCGTTACAGGTTGCATCAACTGGCTTCTTGAGGACTAAAAGAAATAAATTATTCTGAAAGGACTTGACATAAATGAAAGAAATTAATTTGACAGTTATCGGTTCCGGTAGTACATATTGCCCCGAGCTTATTTACGGATTTATTGAAGCAAAGGATTCTCTTAAACTTAAAAGAGTTGCTTTTATGGATATTGTCGAAAGAAAACGCACTATTGTTGGCGGTCTTTGTGTTCGTATGCTTAAAAGTGCAGGAATCGACTGCGAGGTTGTTATGACTGATGACCTTGACCTTGCTTTACAGGGTGCCGATTTCGTTGTTACACAGATTCGTGTTGGTAAGCTTCCTTGCCGTCATATTGACGAGTCAATACCCCTTAAACACGATCTTATCGGTCAGGAAACAACAGGTATTGGCGGTTTCTTCAAGGCTCTTCGTACAATTCCCGTAATGAAGAATATTGCAGAGAGAATTGAAGCAATTTGTCCTGATGCATGGCTTATCAACTTCACAAATCCTTCTGGTATTATTTCTGAATTCCTTATTAACCACACTAACGTTAAAACAATGGGTCTTTGCAATGTTCCTATTGCTATGATTGATGATGTTAAGGCTGCAGTTGGCGAGGAAGCTGATATTACATACCTTGGACTTAATCACCTTAGCTGGATTACATCTGTTAAGGTTAACGGTGAAGAAAAGTTTGATTCTATCTTTGATGAAAACTTCGCTCCTACTGTTATGAAGAATATTCATGATGATGGCTTCGATATGGAATGTCTTGCTGCTTGTAAGGGCTTCCCCTCATCATATCTTCAGTATTATTACAGTCGTGCAGCAAAGCTTGCTCACTTAAAGCAAGGTTCAAAGAGCCGTGCACAGGTTTGTATGGAAATTGAAGAGCAGCTTCTTGAAATGTATAGTGATAACGAGCTTGTTATTAAACCTGCTCTTCTTGAACAGCGCGGTGGCTACAAATATTCTCTTGCAGCGGGTTCTCTTATTGATTCTATTGCAAATGATAAGAATGATGTTCACGTTGTTAACATCAAAAACAATGGTACACTTAAATTTATGGATGATGACGACATTGTTGAGATTGCAGCAGTTATCGGTGCAGATGGTGCAAAACCCGTTCCTGTTGGTGAGTTTGATAACCGCCACATCATCAGCCTTATGAGAACAGTTAAATCCTATGAGAAGTATACTGTTGAAGCTGCTATGAAGGGTTCAGATGAGGACGCTATGAACGCTCTTATGCTTCATCCTCTTTGCGGTGACTTTGCACAGGCAAAATCTTGCTATGAAGAGATGAAAGAAGCGCACAAGGCATTCCTTCCTCAGTTCTTCAAAGATTAAGGTGAGTTATTATGGCTAAAAACAAAAAAACACCCAAGGAAGAAATTATTCCCGAGGGTATGTCCCCAAAACAGTATGCAGACAAGGCATTCAGAAAAAAAGTTACAATTATAAATGCTTGTCTTCTTTCTGTTTTTGTGATTGCGGTTGTTGCTGTTCTCGTTGTGACAGGATATAAAACAAAACTTCACAACGAAGAATTTGAAGCTAAAGCAGCCGCTTTCAAGGCAGAAAAAGATGCTGTTCTTCTTCAGTTAGAAGAAATTGAAGAGAATGGTGGTTCCCACGAAGATAAAAGCAAGGTTAAAATCAATGTTACAGATGAAACCTTCTATGATTGGATAACTCTTTTGGATGATACCTATCAGGCTAAAGATGATGAAGAATTATATGCCGCTTTTGGTGGAGCTGAAATTCATCTTCAGGGTATGTTTTATACCAACAAATTAAGTGAAAATAATATTCAGTATTGGGTTTACAGAAAACACTCCCACGAAGGCCACGAACACGGGCAGACTCACGAGGGTGTAGATGATAGCAAAACCAATATATCTGATATGGTGCCCATAGAGATTATTTTCGATGAGGATGTTGAAATCCCCGAAGATGGTACGTGGGTTGATGTAGTAGGTATCGTAGGCCCTGACTCAACTAAAAACCTTTCCGGTATCAGATATGCAAAAATGACAATAATGGATGAACCCGGTCAGGAGTATGTAGAATAAAAAATAGTGTCCGTAACAAGTTTTCACAAAACTTGTTACGGACACATTTGTTTCAATTAGCAGAATGGATTTTCTGTTTTATATGGAAGTGATTTTGGTTGGTTATAACCGATTTCAGTAACACCAAGATATTTGAACACTTCAAAGAGTGCTTTGCCGTGATGACCGAAAGCAACTGCACCATGGTGGGGGAAGTTACCTTCAATAAGAACGTGACGATAGAATCTGCCCATTTCGTTGATTGCGAAAACACCGATACC
>JAZSBI010000068.1:0-15065 GCA_045602345.1 Acutalibacteraceae bacterium
AAAACGTAATCTCTTGATTATTCTTAATAAATATAGTAATATACTCGTATATTTATTTTTGGAGATTTTGCTATGTTAAAAGATAAAATTGAGAGTGTTTTTCCTCTTGTTCAAAAACCGGCTAGGTATACCGGTGGAGAACTTAATTCTGTAGTAAAAAACAAGGAAGATGTTGATATACGTTTTGCTTTTTGCTTTCCTGATACTTATGAAATTGGCATGTCACATCTAGGAATGAAAATACTTTATAGTCTTATAAATTCCCGTGAAAATTTCTGGTGCGAAAGAATTTTCGCTCCTGATACAGATATGGAAAAAATCATGAGAGAAAGAGATATTCCTCTTTTTGGTCTTGAAAGCAGGGAACCTTTGACTGATTTTGATGCTGTTGGTTTTACACTTCAATACGAGCTTTCGTACACTAATGTTTTAAATATGCTGAATTTAGGAAAAATACCTCTACGTTCAAAGGATAGAGGAGATACGCTAGATACGCCTATTGTAGTAGCCGGAGGCCCATGTGTATGTAACCCTGAACCATTGGCAGATTTTATTGACGCCTTTCAGATTGGTGAAGGGGAGGAAATGATGCTTGAATTTTTGGATTTGCTTAACCAATATAAAAAAGATGGTAAATCCCGAAAAGAATTTTTGATAGCAGCTTCACATATTGAAGGTATCTATGTGCCTTCGCTTTATGAAATTGAATATAATGATAATGGCACAATAAAATCGGTTACAGCAAAAGATGGTGCACCCCAAAAGGTAAATAAACGTGTTGTTTCCGATTTAGATAATGTTTTTTATCCGGATAAGTTTGTTGTTCCGTTTGTTGAGGTTGTGCACGATAGAGTTGTACACGAAATTTTCAGAGGTTGTATTCGAGGTTGTCGTTTTTGTCAGGCAGGCTTTTGGTACAGACCAATACGAGAGAAAAATGTTGAAACTATAAGTAAGCAAAGTCAAAAATTAGCTTGTACTACCGGCTATGACGAGTTATCACTTTGTTCACTTTCAAGTAGTGATTACACTAAGATAACAGAACTACTTGAAGAATTGCTTGGGTGGGCAAGTCCACAGAAAATTAATATAGCATTACCATCACTAAGAATTGATAATTTTTCTGATGAACTTAAAGAAAAACTTGCTCTAGTTCGTCGTTCAGGCCTTACTTTTGCTGCTGAAGCAGGTACACAAAGAATGAGGAATGTTATCAATAAAAACATTACAGAGGAAGAAATTCTTTCAACTTGCAGAAAGGCGTTTGTTGGTGGTTGGACCGCGGTTAAACTCTATTTTATGGTAGGTTTACCTACTGAAACTGATGAAGATGTTGTTGGTATTAACGAGCTTGCTCAAAAGGTTGTTAACGAGTTTTATAATAATCCGGACAAGCCAAAAGGTAAAGGTGTTAGTGTTAGTGCCGGTGTTTCATCCTTTGTGCCAAAGCCCTGTACGCCTTTCCAATGGGAGCCTCAGGACACTCGAGAGGAACTAAAACGTAAACAGCAGTTGCTTCTCGAAACTTGTACAACTAAGAAAGTTACTTTCCGTTTTCATAATACAGATTTAACATTCCTTGAAGGTGTTTTTGCCAGAGGCGACAGAAAACTTTGTGATGTTCTTGAATCCGCATACAATAACGGTTGCACTTTTGATAGTTGGGATGATAAATTTAATTATGATGGTTGGATAAAAGCCTTTGAAGATTGTTGTGTATCCACCGAGTTTTATGCTAATCGTAGAAGATCTTATGATGAAGTTTTACCTTGGGACCATATCAATAGTGGTATAAAAAAATCCTTCCTTATTGCTGAAAATGAAAAAGCTAAAAAGGCACAAACAACAAATCACTGCCGCCAGCAATGTGCTGCTTGTGGTTCAAATTCATTGAATGGAGGTAAATGTGATGCGCTCAATAAGAATATGGTTCACTAAAAAAGACGCCGCTAAATATATCTCCCACCTTGACTTGACTCGTTGCCTTATCAGAGCTTTCAGAAGAACAGATATACCTCTTTGGTACACAGAAGGGTTTAACCCACATCCGTATCTTGTTTTTGGGTTACCGCTGCCGTTAGGTGTTGAAGGGTATCGCGAGGTATTAGATATTCGTTTAACAGATGATACATATTCCGACGATAGAGTGTTATCAGAGTTAAACAGGGTGTCTGTGCCGGGAATTGAATTTTTACTTGTTGCAGCACCTGTTGAAAAAAACCTTGCAATAAATAAAGCAAAGTACACAGTAAACATTCCTAATATCAGTAATCCAAAATCTCTTTATATAAAAATTAAAGAAATCGTGGAAAAAGGGCAAATTATTATTGAAAAGAAAACAAAAAAAGGTGCAATTAAAGAAATTAATGTTTGTGAACATTTGATGGACTTCAATTGCAATTTTGATAGCAATAATTTAAATATGTCCTTTATTTTACCGGCAGGAAACGATTTTACAGTTAATCCTGTTACGTTTTGTAACGCTTTATTTAATATGGCTGGGGAACCAGAAGTGCTTCACAGAATAGTAAGACATAAATTACTTACAAAAGATTTAAACGAATTTAAATAATTTCTTGTATGTTTTGTTATTGTGTATTTTGTTGACATAGGTCGAAAAATATGCTATATTGTATTAGTTAAAATATGTTTAACTAAAATATTTTTAGGAGAATCAATTATGGAAAAGCTTTTAGAAATTCTTAAATCGGTAAGAGATGACGTTGATTTTGAAAATGAGGACAAGCTCATTGATAACGAAATCCTTGATAGCTTTGATATCGTTTCTATCGTTGGTGAATTATGCGATGCTTATGATATCACAATTACTGTTGATGATATGGAACCTGAGAACTTTAACAGTGCACAGGCTATTCTTGCATTGGTTGAACGCCTTATTGATGAAATGTAATTTTCTTTTGATGCAAAGCTTAACTGACTAATTGTCGGATAAGCTTTGCTATCTGTATTTATTGGCGAATTTTTAGCACGGGATGAATGGCTAAAATACTTTATTAATCACATTTTGAGCTTTTCACCCATTTCCGAGGAGATAGATATGCCTTTTACATCGTTTAGATTCTTTTTCTTTTTGGCTGCCGTAATTTTTCTTTATTACGTTCTTCCGAAAAGATTTCAATGGTTTATTCTTTTAGTATCAAGCTATGCTTTCTACCTTTATAGTGGTATTGAGAATGTTTTCTTCATTATTGCTACAACTGTTTTCACTTATTGTTCCGGTTTGTTTATGCAAAGTATGCGAAACAAAAACCAGAAAAAAATTGATGCTTTTGGTGAAGAATTAACTGTTGACAAAAAGAGGGAACTGAAAAAAGAAGTTGCAAAGAAAATTCACACTGTTCAGGTTATTACTGTTTTAATTAACCTGGGCACACTTGCATCTCTTAAATACCTTAACCTTCTCATCGGCGGCGTAAACGATATGTTTATGTTGTTCCGTTGGGATGCATCAATTCCTTTTGTTAACCTTATCGTACCATTAGGTCTTTCTTATTATACTTTCAACAGTATTGGTTACCTAATTGATATAGGTCGAGGCAAATATGCAGCAGAAAGACACTTCGGTAAATTTGCTTTGTTTGTTTCCTTCTTCCCGTCTGTTGTTCAGGGCCCACTGAATAGATTTGGTGATGTTGGTGTACAACTAAAAGAAGAGCATAAATTAGAATTTGATAACTTAAGAAACGGTGCGTTACTCATCTTGTGGGGTCTGTTTAAGAAGCTTGTTATTGCAGACAGAGTTGCAGCGATTGCAAGAACAGTATTTTCTGTTGGCTTTGCCGAGTACACAGGTTCACATATCCTTTTTGGTGTAATTGCATATTCATTCCAGATTTACGGTGATTTTTCAGGTGGTACCGATATTACACGTGGTGCCGCACAGATGATGGGAATTAATCTTCCAATGAACTTTGAAAGACCATTTTTCTCAATCTCTTTGGCAGATTTCTGGAGACGTTGGCATATGTCTCTTGGTGCATGGATGAGAGAGTATGTTTTCTATCCTGTTATGCTTTGCAGACCGGTATCATCTTTAAGTAAAAAGATGCGTAAAAAATATGGTACCTATGCCGGCAAGCTTGTTCCTTCAGTAGCTGCACCTTTGGTTGTTTTCTTCCTTATTGGTATTTGGCATGGAGTTACTTCACAATACATTGTAAATGGTTTGTATAATGCTTTGCTTATCTCTGGTAGCGTTGCGATGATTCCTGTTTACAAAAAATTGGTAGAAAAATTACACATTAATACAGAAAATTTCAGCTACAAGCTTTTCCAGATTTTCAGAACAACCGTTCTTTTGTTTATTTCCAGAATTATTGTTAAAGCACCTAGTCTTGAAGATGCTTTATTAATGATTAAAGCATTATTTACATCCGTTGATTTTGATTTCCTTTTTGGATTAAATGGTGAAATTTACACTTATGGTGTTAGCCAAAAGGAAATGTCCGTTGTTATTTTCTCAGTTCTTATATTATTAGTTGTTGGTGTTCTTCAGGAAAATGGCATAAAAATCCGTGAAACATTAGCAAAACAAAATATATTCTTCCGTTGGATATTAATTTTGTTATTTATTGCTTTTATTCTTATTTTCGGTATTTACGGCCCTGATTTCAATTCCAGCAGCTTCATCTACGGCAATTTCTAAGGAAGGAGGAGCTCTGTAAATGACAAAGAAACAATTTATAAGTTGTATTGCATTCTTTTTGGCTGTTGCTGTAATGGTTATTACTTTGTGTGACTTATTTGAGATGGATAACACTTCAAACTATAACAAGAGATATTACACATACAGAAACTTACCGGAAGATACTGTCGATGCAGTTGTGCTAGGTACGAGTGGTGTTGACAGATATTGGATACCTTCACAGGCTTATGAAGAATACGGCATTACAGTATACCCTCTCTCTACGGATGCTTTTCCTGCTTGGTTATACAAGTATGCTGTTGAAGAAGCACTTAAATATCAGACGCCTGAGTTGTTGATACTTGATATCCGACCTTTCACACTTGATTTTTGTGATATAGATGATATGGATGTCAGAGCAAGACGTTTTCTTGACGTTTTGCCGCCTTACTCTATTAACAGAATTTTAGGTTGCTTTGAAACCATGAAAATTCGTGATGATGTTGACAAAAAAGCTTCTCGTCTTGATTTATCGTATCTTTTCCCTTTTATCAAATTCCATGGTTCGTGGTCTCAAAAAAATTATCTGGTAAGTAACAACTGGAGTAACACCCACCACGAATATTTAGGTTATAATATTGTTGACAAGGCAACCGTAAGACTCGCTCCACAGGAAAATCTTGGTTATGATGCCGACCTTTTCGTGGATTTAAACGAGTATATGGAAAAATATTTATACGAATTTCTTGATTACCTCAAAGAAAAAAAGTTGAATGTTCTCTTTATTGATACTCCTCAGCTTCGTTTGGAAACTGAGGCTGGTATCTCAAATAAAATCTATAAAATTTTAGCTGAAGAAGGTTTTGAGTGTATTCATTATTACGACGAAAACTCTGAAAACACATTTTCAATTGATTTAGATTTAAATACTGACTTCTACAATGAAGGTCATGTTAACTTTTATGGTGCGACTAAGTTCACAACTATTTTCTCAGAATATTTAGTTGAAAACTACGATTTAAAGGATCGTAGAAATGAAGAAAACGTTAAAGAGCACTGGGATGGCGTTCACGATAGATTACTTGCGAAAATTGCTAAATTAGAAGAAGCACGAGATCTGAAAGAACAAGCCGAATTAAAACCGGAAACGGAGCTTGAAGCAGAACCTGAAGCTGATCCTCAAGTACAAGGTGGAAATTAAATTTATACTACTATAAATCTTTTACGAGGTTAAACTATGAATTCAATTGCATTAAAAATTCAAGAATTTGCCCAGACAACACCTGAACAGATTGCACTTATTATCAACGATGATAAATGCAATTACAAAGACCTTGCACAAATTAACAGAAAAGCTGCTCTGTACTTACAGAATAAAGGTGTTAAAGCAGGGGACAGGATTGTTGTTGAAGCAGACCATATTATGTCTTATGTTTATTTTTGGTATGGCATTCAGTTATTAGGAGCTACTTTTGTTCCTGTTGAAAAAAGTTCACCAAGCAAACGTATTGTTGAAATAGCTGAAGAGCTTGATGCAAAGGTTATGGTAACTCTTGAAAAGAGGGATGACCTTGAAGAAGCCTGGAGTCTTACTGAAATAATCAAAGAAATTGAAAATACAGAAGACAACTTTATTCCTACTGTACCTGATTCAGAAAGTCTTGCAGAAATTCTTTTCACCACAGGTACAACAGGAAAATCTAAAGGTGTTATGGTTTCATTTGGTAACCAGGTTAATATAGCACTTGCTGGTATTGAAACTACCAATATCAAGTCTGATAATGTTTGGCTTATTCCTACACCTATGAACCATGCGGCAGCTTTAAGAAAAGTGCACATTGCTATGGCTGTTGGTAGCACAACTTGTCTTCTTGATGGTTTCAGAAACTTTAAACAGTATTTTAAAACTATTGAAGATCACAAGGTTACATCCTTGTATTTGCCACCATCAGCAATTCATCTTCTTCTTGCATTTGCTTCTAAAAACTTTGCTGCACTTAATGATCAGTTAAGATTTGTTTATTCAAGTTCAACAGCTTACCCCGAAACAGATAAAGAAAAAATGCGTAAGCTTATGCCTAACGTGTATATGTACAACTGTTTTGGTTGCTCAGAAGCCGGTGTTGTATGTACAGATGAATTCTGTGTATCAGGTGGTTCCCAATATTCATCAAGCGTAGGTAAACCAAACTCATACAGTGAGATTGTAATTCTTGACGAAGATGGTAACGAAATGAAAGATGCATCTGCAGAAAAGCCAGGACTTATTGCTATCCGCAGCAAATCTGTTATGAAGGGTTATTGGAATGAACCCGAATTAACTGCTCAGGCAATTAAAAATGGTATGCTTGTTATGAGTAATCTTTGCTACTTTGCCCCCAATGGTGAAATCATCCTTGTTGGCC
Organism: Acutalibacteraceae bacterium; assembly: GCA_045602345.1. Taxonomy (GTDB): domain Bacteria; phylum Bacillota; class Clostridia; order Oscillospirales; family Acutalibacteraceae; genus DTU089. The sequence goes on from JAZSBI010000068.1 coordinate 7,051, forward strand.
GTAGTAATGATACAATTAATCTAGGTGGTTTAAAGGTTGCTCCCATAGAAGTTGAAGAAGTAGTTATGAGAGCCGATTGTGTCGACGAATGTCTTCTTATTCCGACAATCAAAGGCGACAACATTTCATTAAAGTTGTTGGTTGTCCTTGAAGATGGAAAAGAACTTGACGAGGCTGAAATCCGTAAACTGATTACAGAAAACCTTGAGCCTTACAAGCTTCCTAAAAAGATTGAAGTAATTGATGAAATTATAAAAACCTTTAATGGTAAAATCGACCGTAAGCAAATGATTGCTAAATATTCATAAAAATATAATCATCCTCAGCATTAAAGTTGGGGATGATTTTTATTAATCTTATTATTGAAAATAATCAAGTTTTATCATATAATGAATGCATAGGTTTTTGCATAATATGTAATGGTGATTATATGAAAAAATGCCTTTACATTCTTATTCCGATATTTGTATCAATATCATTGCTTATTACCTCTTTTATACTACCTGAAAACATAAATGTCGCAAATTCTGATTCTGTCAGTGTCAGTTCACCGATTATAATCATAGATGCCGGACACGGTGGCTTTGATGGTGGTGCTGTAACAAAAGATGGTATTCCTGAAAAAGATATTAATTTAAATATTTCGTTGTATCTTAACGAATACCTTACTTTCCTTGGATTTGATACAATACTCACAAGAGAAGATGATAATTCCTTAGAGAATGAAGGATTAGACACAATCAGAAGCAAAAAAACCTCAGATTTACATAACCGTATGAAGATAATGGAAGAAATAGATAATTCTATTTTTGTAAGCATCCATCAGAATATCTATACTCAAGAAAAATATAGCGGTATTCAGGTTTTCTTTTCTCCAAAAACACCTACTGAAAGTTCAACTTTAGCAAAGAATATACAAGAGACTGTTGTACGCACTCTTCAGCCTGATAACAGCAGGCAAATTAAGGAGTGTGGTACGTCCGTTTACTTAATATATAATGCTGTAAGACCGGCAGTTTTGGTTGAATGCGGTTTTCTTTCAAATTACAAAGAAGCAGAAAAACTAAAAACTGAAAATTATCAAAAGAAAATGGCTTTTTGTATTGCAATAGGCATACAAAATTATATAAGGTGATAAAAATGGCAAAGACAAAAACAGTTTTCGTTTGCAACCAATGTGGCTATGAGTCTGCAAAATGGTACGGCAAATGTCCCAGTTGTGGTGAATGGGATTCTTTAAACGAAGAACAGATAATAACAGAAACAACAAAAAAACATAGTGTAAAGACAGCTTCGAATTACGGCACACCACTTACACTTTCTAAAATTGATGCTAGTTTAGAATTACGGTACGATACAGGAATAAGCGAATTTAACAGAGTACTTGGCGGTGGTCTCGTAAAAGGCTCTTTAGTTCTTCTTTGTGGTGACCCTGGCATAGGTAAATCTACAATTCTTTTGCAAATCTGTGAAATTCTTGCTAATAATTTATCTGTTTTATATGTTTCAGGTGAAGAATCTGCTTATCAAATCAAAATGAGAGCGAAACGTCTCGGTGTCACAAGTGAAAGTCTCGCTATTATGTGTGAAACCGATGCTGAAATGATTTGTGAGTACATAAGAAGAGAAAAACCTGATATTGTTATGATTGACTCTGTTCAAACTATGAGTATAAATGAATTATCATCAAGTGCAGGCAGTATAACACAGGTAAGAGAATGCACAAATCTTTTTATGAGAACTGCCAAAAACAATGACGTTTCAATAATTCTTGTAGGTCATGTTAATAAAGATGGTAACATTGCAGGTCCAAAGGTTCTTGAGCACATTGTTGATACAGTACTTTATTTTGAAGGTGAAAGAAACCTTTCATATAGAATATTAAGAGCTACTAAAAACCGATTTGGCTCAACCAATGAAATTGGAGTCTTCGAAATGACCGGCAAAGGTCTAGCTGAAGTAGATAACCCTTCATTAGCGATGATTTCGGAAAGGCCATTAAATGTTTCAGGCTCTTGTGTAACGTGCCTTATAGAGGGTTCTAGACCTATTTTAGCAGAGGTACAAGGTTTAGCTACCGTATCAGGCTTTGGTAACCCTAGAAGAATGGCTACAGGTTTTGATTATAACCGAATGGCAATGCTCATAGCAATACTTGAAAAACGAGCAGGTTACTTCTTAGGTAATATGGATTGCTATGTTAATATAGTTGGTGGTTTACGTGCGGACGAGCCTGCCTGTGACCTTGCGGTTGCATTATCACTTATTTCCAGTCTCAAGGATGTTGTAATTGATAGTACTACAATTGTCTTTGGTGAAATTGGACTTGGTGGTGAATTGAGAACCGTTAATAATTGCGAAAAGCGCATTAGAGAATGTGAACGTCTGGGCTTCAAAAAATGTATTATACCAAAACAAAATATAAAAAAATTACCTAAAGGTGAGTTTGAGAATATTGAAATTTTCGGTGCTAGGAATGTTCGAGAGGCCTTTGAATGTGCAGTTGATTAATTATGTCATATAAATTGATTAAAGCTCCAAATTTGCCTGAAAACAAAGTAAAACATTGTTTAATAGGGGAAAAATATACCGAAGAAATTAAAGAGCTAGAGGCATTGGGTATTAATTGTATACAGCTTAATAATAACGTTATGCTTGAAGAGGAAATAAACTCACATGCAGATATGCTTTCTTGTAATCTTGGTAACGGAAAAATACTATTAAATCATGGTACAATAGGGGAGGAGCAGATCAAAGAAATCGGGTATACCCCTTTATTTGTTAAAGGAATTACATCTCCGTATCCTGAAGATGTATCATTAAATTGTGCTGTAATAAATAATAAATTTATTTGTAATAAAAAGTATACAAACACAGCAATTTTAGAATTCGCAAATCAAAATAATGGTCAGGTAATACACACAAATCAAGGGTATGCAAAATGTAATTTATGTGTTGTAAATAACAACGCTGTTATTACAGAAGATAAAGGTCTCGCCTGTTTGTTAAAAAAATGTCAATTTAATGTTTTACTGATTAATCCCGGTGATGTTTACCTATCAGATAAACACAATGGTTTTCTAGGCGGTGCATCAGGAAAAATCTCACAAAATGAAATGTACTTTAGCGGGGATTTAAGTGCTCACAGCGACTTTAAAAGAATTATTGAGTTTCTTGATAAATACAATGTTAAACCATTATTTAATAACAACCGAACATTAAAAGATTTCGGTGGTTTTATACCATTAACGGAATACTTATAAAAAACCACTAATTATTGGGAAATACACGAAAATCCTAATTAATCAGTTTTTTTCAAATGATACTCAGGTCATTTGAAAATTTTCTATTCAACGTATTCAAGAGTTTGTTTTGAAAGGAAATGTTAAATATGAAGAATCCTGAAAAAAATGCTGCAGCAAAGCTTGGTTACACAATTACAATGGTAATAGTTACATCAGCAATTTTAATTTGTATGAAAAAATATAAAGATAAATAAAAGTGATTATATATAAATTGTATTATATTGTTTTTTGAAAGATCCATAATAAGACATTTTATATAAATAAAATGCTATTTTATACATAATCTTACACCCCGACTTATACAAAATTTTTATTTTGTATAAGTCGTATTGACTTTTTTAATGGGTTATTTTATAATTAAAGCAGCCCGCTTTTTTCTTTCCCCCTGTAAAAAAATTGTACAGAAAGAAGATTGAATATGAAAAAAGAAGATTACATGTACATATTTCCCTCTTGTGTTTTTGAATTCTTAAATTATAACAGAGCTATTAAAAATCGTTCTGACCTTACCGTTTCTGAATATGCAAATGATTTACATACTTTTTTAAGGTTTTTAAAAGTTATACGCGGATTAGTACCAAAAGAAACAGATTTTGAAGAAATTGAGATTAGTGATATTTCTTTAGATTTAATTTCTACTGTAACCTTAAATGATGCATATATGTTTCTTGTATATTGTAAAGATAACAGAGATAATAACGAGCGCACCCGTGCACGAAAAGCAACAACGCTAAGAATGTTTTATAAATATCTCACTGTTCAGAAAAGATTACTTGATGAAAACCCTCTTCAGGAGCTAGACTCACCTAAAATAAAGAAATCTTTACCTAAATATATGACACTTGATGAAAGTCTTGAGCTTCTAAAAGCTGTTGATGGAAAATTCAAAGAACGTGATTATTGCATAATAACTTTATTTTTAAATTGCGGAATGCGACTTTCGGAATTAGTATCATTAAACTTGTCCGATATACGTTCTAACAACACAATGGTCGTTACAGGTAAAGGTAATAAAGAAAGAACTATATATTTAAATGATGCTTGTATTGATGCTATTAACGCCTATCTCCCCTTTCGCCCTGTTGACGGTGTAAAAGATAAAGATGCACTATTTATCAGCAGACAAAAGGGTCGTATAAGTCCAAAAACTGTTCAATTTATTGTAAAAAGCACTTTAGAAAAAGCCGGACTTAAGGACAGAGATTTATCAACACACAAACTAAGGCATACTGCTGCAACTCTAATGTATCAATACGGAGATGTAGATATTCTTTCAATTAAAGAAATGCTCGGTCACGAAAGTCTCAGTACAACACAGATATATACTCATATTATGGATGAACAACTTCAGAAAGCAGCTGAAGCTAATCCTTTAAGTTCAGTAAAAGCACCAAAAAGACCTGTATATAACGATGTTGCAGATTCATCAGATAAAGATGAATAAGGATGCAAACATTTTGAAACCTATTGTGCTTAATAGTGCACCAATAAGTATTGGTATGCAAAAAGCCAAATTATTTAAAAGAAAATCTTTGAATGACAAGCACCCTTTTAAACTGTCAGGCCTTACACCCATAATGTAATTGAAAATTTGAACAGACATTTTTGTACTTTCACAGCAGCACTTAATCAATGTGGCTGCTGTGATTGCATAACATGGTACATTTACAAGGGCGCAATAACATAAACCCTTCAACCCGAAATTTATAAATAAACAAGAAACACCACAACCGCAAAAAAAACCAAAAAACACAGGTACCATCCACACTAGCGGCACCCCAACTGCACATAATCCAAATAGAAAATTTAAGCAAACACATGTAAGCAATATTGTAAGTGTACCAAGAAAACAGTCCAAAAAACTGCACTTGCTTTTAACGGAAATATAATTATCAATACACTTAAGCAAAAGATTTTTTAAATCACTATCACAATTTTTTATTAAAACTATCCCCAAAATTAAACCACATAAAAAAAGAGAAACCATAATTGTGGATTTTAAATCCATTTTATGTATGGGTAACCTTTTGGTATTTATAATAAAATTTCTTTTTAACATAACCTACTCCCTATTTCTTATATCCTTGTATTAACTGCAGTAATTCCGCCTAAAAAGCCACCGAGTAAAGACAACAAAAACACCATTAAAACACTTGTTGATAATCTGAACCCAGTTAAAATCGCTGTTAAAAGCAAAACAACTATACCATATGGAATTGAACTGAGTAAACCAATTAAAAAACCTCTTCCCTTAACCTTTTTACAAGTTGCAATAGCACAAACAAAGCTACCTAACATTATAAAAATATACAGTGCATAATATAAAACACCAGAATCACTTTTTAGTGAATACATAATAATCGCAAGAACACAAAGTCCTAAAACGTAAAACAAAGAACCTTTAAGTGTTCCTGACAGAATTAACAAGATTTTTCTGAATATTATATTTTCTCTCAAATTTTTGAGCATAAAAAAACCTCCGCATACCTTTTTGTACAAGATATGCGGAGAAATATTTTTTATGATTATTCTTGTGAATCTTCTTCAGCTTTTTTTACTTCTTCTTCAGCTTTCAATTCTTCAACATCGCCAACATTTTCAACTTTTTTTGTCTTTTTTGCTTTGCCGTTAACAGCCTTATCGATAGCATCTTTTTCACTCTGTGCTTTTTTAGCATCAGCAGCAGCTTTTCTTTCAGCTTCCATACGCTCGTTAGCAGTGTTATTAGTCTGAATAGCCCAACGCTGGAATTTCATTTTAACTCTGTCTGCGCCTGTTTCAAGAACAATGCTGTCATCTTTAACAGTAACAACTCTGCCCATAATACCACCGATTGTAGTGATTTCGTCACCAATTTGGATTGTGTCACGCATCTGCTGTTCTTCTTTTTGTTTTTTCTTCTGTGGACGAATCATAACAAAATACATAACAACAAACAAACCAACCATAAGAATAAGTGACATTGGGTTACCGGTGGTAGGTGTATCGCCATTACCTGCGGCAGTGCCTGAACCAAAAAGGTTAAATAAAGTAATAAATTCGTTCATAATAGAATTCCTCCAAAATTTTCATACTCAAACATTATAGCTTTTAAAGTATAAATATACAAGACCTTTTTTAAATTTTCTTTCTTAATTTATATTCTTGTATCAAGCAAATCAACATATTTATTTTTAAACTCGTTAAATGTACCATTGTCAAGCTCATCGCGAATACGTTTCATAAGAGTATTGTAGAAATAAAGGTTATGTGCAACAGCGAGACGCATAGCAAGAATTTCTTTTGCTTTGAACAAGTGATGAAGATATGCCCTTGAATGTCTCTGGCAGGTTGGACAATCGCACTGTAGATCAATGGGTGTATCATCGTTAGCATATTTTGCATTATTAAGGTTTATTATACCATTCCAGGTGAATAAATGTCCGTGACGGGCATTTCTGCTTGGCATTACACAGTCGAAAAGGTCAACTCCCCTGCTTACACCTTCAATAATGTTCCCTGGTGTACCAACCCCCATAAGATAACGCATCTTATTCTTTGGAGCAAAAGGCTCAACTGCAGAAATAATACGGTACATATCTTCCTTAGGCTCACCTACTGCAAGACCACCGATAGCGTAACCATCCAGATCCAGCTCGGCAATTTCTTTCATATGCTCAATACGCAAATCATCAAAAGTTGCACCTTGATTGATACCAAATAAAAGCTGATTTTTATTAATTGTGTCAGGAAGTGAATTCAATCTTTCCATTTCATTTTTGCAACGTATAAGCCATCTTGTTGTTCTTGCAATTGATTCCTTTGCATATTTATATTCAGCGGGATTTTTCACGCATTCATCAAAAGCCATAGCTATTGTAGAGCCAAGATTTGACTGAATCTGCATACTTTCTTCAGGTCCCATAAAGATTTTTTTACCGTCAATATGAGAGTTAAAGGTTACGCCTTCTTCTTTTATTTTTCGAAGGCTTGCAAGTGAAAAAACCTGAAAACCTCCACTATCAGTAAGAATAGGACCATCCCAACCGGTAAATTTATGAAGTCCGCCTAAATCTTTAATTAATTTGTCACCGGGTCTTACGTGTAAGTGATAAGTATTGCAAAGTTGAACCTGACAATCAATATCTTTCAGATCATAAGCAGATAAACCGCCTTTTATTGCGCCACAAGTAGCAACGTTCTGAAAAGCCGGTGTTTGTACAACACCATGAACTGTAGTGAATTCACCACGACGTGCTGTTCCTTCTGTTTTAATTAATTTAAACATAAAATAACCTCTTAAGTAATTAACATACAATCACCAAATGAGAAAAATCTGTATTTTTCCTCAACTGCAGTTTTGTAAGCAGCAAGTGTTTTATTATAACCGTAAAAAGCAGATACAAGCATAATTAAAGTGCTTTCGGGTAAATGGAAATTAGTTAAAAGCCCATCTATACACTTAAATTGGTACCCCGGGTAAATGAAAATATCAGTGTTTCTGTCATCTTCTCTGATTTCACCACAGAATGTACCTACGCTTTCAAGGGTTCTGCAGCTTGTTGTACCAACTGCAATTACCCTGCCGCCATTCTTCTTGGTTTCATTAATCAAATTAGCTGTGCTTTGCGGTAAAAAATAATGTTCCGAGTGCATATGATGGTCTTCTATTTTTTCTGCTTTAACAGGACGGAAAGTACCAAGTCCAACGTGAAGAGTAACATAACCAAT
>JAZSBI010000069.1:0-20684 GCA_045602345.1 Acutalibacteraceae bacterium
CCTTTAAGGTCGAAGAATTTTGTAAATAAAGAATTTTTTGTTGGGCGAGGCAAAAGCACAGTAAATCCTTTACGGATTTACGAGCATTTTAACAATGCACAGCGAAAAATACTTGTTTCAAAATCTGATTCGAGTTTAAATGCTTTGGTTAAAGTCGCCGTAGCCTTTGCCTTCAAATTCCCGGGTGATCTCGTCGGGGGTCTTACCGGTTATGCAGGAATAGATCTCGATGAGGTTGTTGATGCCGGGTTTGTTTTCACCGACATATGTTGCAAATTATCTTTTGAAGCTTGTTGGTGACGTGTTGAAGCGTTTTTTGAAGAGGCGGGAGAAGTAGTAAATATCCGAAAATCCGACCTGCTCTGCCACCTCGGAGACGGTGTGTGTTCCGCCCCCGAGCAGACGTGCCGCTTCGTTAAGACGAAGCCCGATAAGATACTGGGTGGGGGTGGAGCCGAAAAGCTCTCTGAAGCGGTCGCGGAAATATTTATCGCTGAAGCCGTATTTTTCGGACAGTTCTTTAAGATTGAGCGAGCTGTCACCGAAGTTTTCGGTGAGATAATCCCGAAGCTCTGTAAAAGGTTTGTTTTTCGATTCCTGATAGTAGCCTGCGTGTATTTTTTCGGTGATGAGAGCCAAAATTTCATAGGCTACCGACAGAGCCATATAACAGGTGCTCTCGTCGCTCAGATTTTTATATTTCAGAAGCTTTCTGAAAAGTATTAAAAAACGGGGGTCAGAGGAGCAATCGATAAGCTCGGTGGAAATCGGGATTTCGGAGGTGAAAGTAAAGCAGATGGAACTGCCCTCGGTTATCCTCTCCACAAGGTAAGGGTCGTTGGGGCTTATGGTGAAAACGTGGTCCTTCTTAACCTCTAAAAGGCCGAAGGGAAAGGTATGGTTATAATGACCGTCTACCTGATAGGAAACGATGCTAACGGGTCTTACCGCTTTGCTCGACCAGCTTTTACGCTCTGATTTATAGGTATAGACGCTTAAAAGATTTACGTTCATTCCAAATCACCCACCTAATTGTACAAACAAAGGCGATATAAGTCAAGAATTATATAATTTTTAGTTCCGTTTTGTGCAAACAAGCACAAATTCTGCATTGATTCTTATGCTTTTGGTGTGTAAAATTGAGGCAAGAAAAATCAAAGGGGTGTCTTTTGTGTACGAAAACATAAAATCCGAACTTGCAAAATACTATTTTGAGGAGCTGCCCAACCTTGCCGACGAGCACAGAGCCAAGGTTTTTGAGGAAATGGATAAATTTGCCGAGCAACACGAAGGGGCAAGCAGTTATTTTCTGAAAGCCAAAATGTATGATGTTATTGCAGAAAACGTTAACCCCCAAATATTTGCAGATATTCCGTTTTGTTTTGAGTTTGGCACATTAAGACCGATGTGTGACGGGCGGTATGATCGCGGTGGCAAGCACGCAAACGGTTGGCTGATTGAACGCAACGCACACCTTTTCAGAGAAACCGACCCCGCAACCTATGAGGAATATAAAAATATCAACAAATATTTTCTTCAGTGTGGAGTTTTTGCCGATTTTATGCATTTGGGAATACCAATGAAAAAGGTTTTTAAGGTTGGCCTTAAGGGTATACTTGAAGAGCTTGAAGAAGCAAAAAAACGCTGCACCAAGCCCACCGAGGAGGAGTTTGTGACTGCTGCCGAGGCGGGAATTCATGCCTTGCAAAAAATGTCGCAAAAGGCTTCGGCTGCCGCAAGGGAAAAGGGCCTTTTAGAGCTTGCAGATATAGCCGAAAGAGTACCATTTGAGGTTCCCAAAACCGTTTGGGAGGGGCTTTACACGCTTGGGTTTATGCGAAAAGGCTTAGGCTCTTTAGAGGGCTACGGATTTAGTTCAATGGGTCGACCCGACGTGCTTTTGGCCGAGCTTTATGAAAACGATAAGGCAAACGGTGTGACAGATGAGGAAATGCTCGATTTGATTTCCAAATTCCTCTTGTTTTTCGATTGCACAAACGATCGCTCAAAGCTTTTCAACAACGGATGGGAATATGAGCTTGAAAACACTATCACCTTGGGAGGCTGCTTTGATGACGGCACCCCCGTTTTCAATGGAATTACCAAGCTTTTTATCACAGCTCGCGATAATCTTGAATTGATGTACCCAAAAATGATGCTCAGATTTTCCGAAAACTCACCCGAGGAATATTTAAAGCTCATAACAAAATCGTTGACCGAGGGTAAGGGTTACAGCCTTTATCAAAACGACGACGTAACCATTCCTGCGCTTGTAAAATGCGGAACCGAGCCTAAAGACGCCAGAGGTTACATTGTCGGCGGTTGTTGGGACACGCTCACTCCTGATTATAACAACAAGTATAGCGGTGAATATTTTAATCTCATCACACCGCTTTTGGAGTTAATGAAGCCCGAGGGTGCCGAGCTTAAAACAAAGAATTTAGAGTTTGTTGAATTTGCCAAAGCCAAAAGCTTTGAGGAGCTTTACGGCAGTTATCTTGGCGTTATAAAGCAAATTTTGGAGCGCAAGCATATTCTCCAGGCTAAAGGCTCCGAGGTTTGGGAAAAGGTGAGCCCTGCACCAACGTTGTCGGCATTTATGGAGCCGTGCATTCCAATGCTTAAGGATATGACGGCAGGCGGAATTAAATATAGCCGAGAGAGTCAGTATTACACCTGCTTTGCCGAAGCGGTCGACTCGCTTTATGCCATTAAAAAGCTTTGCTTTGACCAAAAGGCTTTATCCATGGGTGAGCTTATCGAACAATGCGATAAAAATTGGCCTGATGAACAGCTCCGTCAAAGGGCTGTGTCTTTGCCGAGGTTTGGCGACGGAAGTGAGGAGTCGTCACGCTTTGCGGCACGCTTTTATGATGACCTTTGTGCGCTTGGCGATGGCTATTACACTGCCTTTGGCGGAAAATGCCGTATCGGTTTTAATCTTTATACCGAGATTGTGCTTGTGGGCGAAAGAACGGGAGCGCTTCCTAACGGAAGAAAAAGCGGCGACTATTTAAGTCAGGGTATCACCCCGTCAAGACTTGGAAAAGAGCGTTCATTTTACGATTTTCTCGATTCCTACCGATACATAGATTTTGAAAAAACTGCGGGTAATGCATCGTTGACACTGACCTTGCCGTTGGGAAAGGCCAACGAGGAACAAATGGTGTCGCTTTTCAGAGTGCTTGCTCATAACAAGCTTCAGGCAATTCAACCCAACTGTGTTGATAAGGCTTTGTTGCTTGCCGCTAAAAAGGATCCTGAAAACCATAAAGATATAATTGTTCGTGTTTGCGGATTTTCGGCACCGTTTGTCTGCCTTAGCGAAAAATATCAGGACGAGGTTATATCAAGAAGCGTTTCTTCTTTGTGAGGTGCAAAATGACACTTGATATCACCAACGTTCAAACCTTTTCAATCCATGATGGCCCTGGGGTAAGAACAACAATTTTTCTTGCAGGCTGTCCGCTTCGTTGCAGCTGGTGTCACAACCCCGAAACGCAAAGCGGCAAGCAGGCACTGGGATTTGATAAGGATAAATGCTCCCTTTGCCGTCGGTGTGAGGCTTGCAAGCAAACGGCTCATTTGTTTTTCACAGAGCACGAAATTTTGAGGGATAAATGCAAACTTTGCGGTGAGTGTGTTAAAAATTGCCCAAACGAGGCCTTGTTTTTCACCCAATCTGTGCTTGGCGAAGAGGAGTTTTTAAAAATTGTTGAGCTACAAAAACGAATTGTGGGAAACGGCGGCGGAATAACCTTTTCGGGTGGCGAGCCGTTGCTTCAAGGCAACCATTTGTTACATTTTCTGACACTTTGCGACACGCATAAAGCGGTTGAAACCTGCGGTTTTGCCTCCGAAGATGTTTTTTGCAGGGTGCTTGAAAAGACAGACTACGTTATGCTTGATATAAAGCTTGCCGATTCCGAGGTTCATAAAAAATACACGGGCGTTGGCAACGAGCTGATATTGAAAAATCTCGATAATTTAAGGCAAAGCGGTAAAAGCTTCATACTCCGCACACCGCTTATTGAGGGCATTACCGATACAAAGGAAAGTCTTGATGCGATCCGCGAAATTGTGAAGGATGACCCGTGGGAAACCTTGCCCTTCAATCCGCTTACAGAGTCGAAATATGAGCGAATCGGTCGAAAATTCGACCCAAATCGACCGTGACAATTTTTGGATGCTCTGTCTTTAAACAGGGCATCTTTTTGTATAACGAAAACAGGGACAGCTGCAGCTGTCCCTGTTCTTTATTTGAGAATCAACATTTGGGCTGGGCATTCGTCGGTGGGCAAAACCACCTTTTTATTTTGGGTCTTGTAGATTTTGCCGCTGAATAGCTCCATGTATTCGCCGTCCTCCGGAAGGGTCAGTTCGGTAAAGGCGGCGTTCGTATTATAAACGCCTGCCACAGCATCGTTGATGTAGGTAAAGACGCCTTCCTCCACGTAAATATGGACGCCTGCCATTTTTGCAATACCCCGAAGCGTCTCGTGGGACAGATTGCCCAAGGCGCTGAAAAACACGTTGTAATCGGCATTTTTCTTCACTGCCAGGGCACACTCCCGGGAATCGGAGAACCGTCCTAATGCACATACGTCGGTTGCTTTCACATAGGGCGTGGGGTTTTTGGCATCGCCGTAGCCGTACTGGGAATTGAAGGCGCGAATCTGCGCTTCGTCCTTTTCAAGCAGCCCTATCTCCATCTCGCACAAATCAGACATTCTTTCCGTGCTTACGCCATTTTCATTGATGTAATCACAGGGTCCGACGAACAAAAGGGAGCGTCCGCCGCCCTTCAGGGTGTTATTGATGTAATCACGCTCGTCCGCACGCAGGCTGTAGGCATCCAGGAAAATGAAAAGCTTGTACTGCTCCTTATCCACCCGCTTCAAATCGCTCATGGAAACCAAATCGTAGGGCGCACCAATGCGACTGAGGGCACCACGCTGATAGCACAAGGACTCATCGTTGATGCCACTGGTTTTATTCACAAAATACAACGGCTCCGTGCCTACAAAAACACAGATTTCCGCAGCAGAGTGCTTCGGCTTTTCCAGAAGGGACGCAGAATTTTTCACCAGCTTGGATACCTCTTCCATCAGCCCATCGTCATAGTACCAGCCCTCCAGCATATCGAACCACCAGGTTCCGCACCGTTTTGCAATGCGGCTCATCATCTCTCGGCGCATACCGTGGATGGTTTTTTCCCGGGTATTGAGCAAATCTTTGCGGCCAAAATTGGACTGAAGTGCCAACATTGCATCTCTGGTTTCGAGATCATTGCAGAGTCTGCGGGGATTGTCCAATACAGTGGGGGTCAGGAAGGTGAGATTGTCAAAGGACGCAAAGTACGCCTTGTCGTGCAGGGCAAGAGAATCCGCCAAAATCATATAGGCAGAGCCATCGTCGTAGAGACGGAAGCGGTATGAGGTGGGGGTTGCAATCAGGTCTACATAAGGACTTTCGTTCACCCGGTCCAGGTCAAGATGACCGTAATTCCACACAGAGCCTCTCCACTGCAGCTCCATAATATAACCAAAGAAGACACCTACCAGCTTTTGAAAGCCAAGGGCTTCTTTGGCTGCTTTGCAGTAGCACAGAACAAGGTCGGATATCAGCTTTGCATGGAATTTCTGATAGTCGATGATGCGTTTATCCTTGACAGGGTCCAGGAAAATCTGCTCGTTGGGCTTTGTAAGTTCCTCAAGGCTGGGAATCTCCACATTGGGGTCCCCCATATATTTGCGGAAGGCTTCCAGCTTCACCGGGTGCGACGCCTGCTTGTCATGGTGGCTGAACCATTCTGTTGTGTAACCGCCCAGCAGCCAGTAGCCTATAATTCTGTCCCCATATTTTTCTTCGGCATAGGAAACAAACGCCTTGATATAATTTTCCGTATCCCGGCGCCATTTTTCGTTTGCCGCAATCTGGGACAGATGGGTAAAGGAGTCGGCATTGCCGGGATTTTGCTCCAGCCACCATTGGCGCACATCCACGTGGAGGTTAATAAACAAATAGGCCTCCGGGGCTGCCTGGATAAACATTTCCATCTGCCTGTCAAAGTTTTCAAAGCGATAGTCCCCATCGCCAAACCAGGTTTCGCCGTAAGCCGAGTAGGGCATTTTGATGCCGGATTTCAGTCCGGAGCAATAGACGTGAAAAAGTCTAACCCCTGCTTTGTAAAAATCCCCAACATTGTTCAAAGTTGGCCGAAAGGACTTAAAAGCAACGGTATCGATGATTTTGCCATCGACGCAAATGTGATTGATGCCGTCTTTTTTTACAATCTTTGTTTCCATAATGGTTCCCCTTTTTATTTTTGCAGGCATGCAACCGGGGATACTCCGAATTTCTTGCGGAATATCCGGGAGAAATAAGAAGGACTGGAAAAGCCCAGCAAATTGCTCACCTGGCTGACGTTGAGTTCCCCCAATTCCAAGAGCGTCTTCGCTCTGTCCAAACGCATCTGAAGGCAATACTCCTTCGGGGAAACACCGTAGGCTTCCCCAAACTTCTTCCGGAAAAAGCTCTCACTCAGGTGGCATTGCCGTGCCAGGAGCGCAATAGATACCTTCTCATCCGGGTGTGCCGCTATGTACACCTCAGCCGGTGCAAGCAGTGTATGCTTCTTGGTGGGTGCAGCGCCTACGTGTGCGCTTTCCTCATACCAAAGCTGCAAAAGCGCATAAAAACAGCTTTGCAGCACAAATGGCGCAGCTTTGGCAGCGCTTGCCTTTTCCACAATGGCATCTATCTCATTAACCCTTTTCGTGCTTATCCGCAGAATAGAATCCGAAAGAGCAAAATCCTTACCGTCCAGCTCGATATCGCAATTGAAAAGCACTGTGGGCACCCTGCCGGAGATATTTGAGAAAACGGACCGGTAATGACAGCCCCTGGGAAGATAGAGAAGATCACCGGGCTGTGCCCGGATCACCTCCCCTGAGGGAAGCTGTACGTCAATGGTACACGCTTTGAGATACAGAAGCCCATGATGCACCCGGGGCTTGGTAAGAAAATTTACCTCGCTGCCGTCGTGAAAATAATACTGCTCAAAAAATTGCAGGTTCCGGACAGCAAAATCCGCCATCCGAGGCGCTGTCAGCTCCATATGTTTCATTTTTCCTCCTGCAGATCGCCTGCTAAGCATAGCATAGCAAAACATCGTCATAAATACCATTTCATTTTCAGGTTGATACTTGACCTTTTCGCTCCACTTTATTATGACAAATCGCACAGCCAGTGTCAAGGGGCGCAAAAAACATCCCAGAAGAATTCCGGGATGTTTTTTGAAAAATATTACTGTAGGCAGAAGGAAAAATCAATAATTTCATCCTTCACCCGGTACTTTTCATTCAGGTCCGGTCCGCAGCCGGCAGAACCGACACCCCGGTTTTTATAGCAGATGAGCACCTCTGTACTTGTACTTTCCGGAAGCTCGAAGGCATGCTGCGCTTCATCCAGTGCCTCCACGGTATAAGGAAGCACCGAGAACTCAAAGCTGGTATCCGCCACAAAGCAGACACTTCTCCCCTGCCCAGATACCTTCAGGTATTTGGCGCAGATATGGTTGCCGCAGTCCTGCTTTATTCTCCTTGCGCCAGCTTACAGGTGTCAATCCGAATTTCCACGAAGCCGCATTCTCGGGACTGCCAAGATACCATTGCCCCTCACAAAATTCTGCAAGATGCCTGTCCCCGGCAGCGGCGATATAACCGTAACGTCGGAAAAGGTCAAACTTTACTCTATGCTCCTTGATACGAATTACCTAACCGGTGCTTTACAACAGCACATTAAAGGCTTCCGCATCATCCTCAAACCACCTGTTAGATGCATTTGCGTAATCGCAAAGTACTGTTTCAAATCCGCCCTCTCCTACGAACTTTACGTTATACGCATTTCCCGCAAACCCGGGATAATCAATAGGTGTAACCTCTGCCGAGAAGCCTTTTCCGAAAACACTTTCGGACCCAAACATCTCGTCTCTGGTATTTCCTATAAGTTTGCTTCTGGAAAGAAGGAGCGGACCGTAAAGCAATGTTGAATGGGGAGTTGTTGCGTAATGCTCCATTGACACCCAGGTGTCGGAAGAAGAACAAAGAAAACGAGTAACACGGTAATCGTGTTTGTCAAAAGCCTCAACGCTATAAGGAAAATCTCTTATTTCCGCCTTCATATCAAATTTGATATTAAATACGTTTTCACCCTCGCTTACAGGTAAAACGGCCTCTCTATCGCAACCATATTCTTTATCGTTTATCGTTGTTGCTTTACTCCATTTTGGAATTCTAAAATGAACTACCGTTGCCTTATTTGAGTTGATGAATACCTTTACGTTACCGTCCTTGAACAGCGACCCGGATATTATAACGTGATAACCATTAACCTTGCAGACATAATCGGAATACAGATTTACAAAAATATCGTCGTTATTAAGCGACACAAAAGCTTCTAAAGCGTTAATATATCCTCTGGGTACATTGTTGACACAGCAGTGGCTGTATTTCATCCCAGACTGCATAGTTGCAACAAAAGGTCTGCCCCAAGATCTAACGCACCTTGCGCCCCATTTTCCGTCAGAAAAGGAAGATGAAAGAAAGGCATTGTAGAATGCAAGCTCAAAGCTGTCTATGTACTCCAACTCACCTGTAAGCTTATAAAGCTCATAACAAAGTCTCATCCAATGAATTACATCACACGGTTCAGTAAGCGCGTTTTGCGTTTTTGCAGCATTTGAGAACTTATCGTTGAATCCAACCGAGAATAATATGTTCTGTTCGTGTTCAAGAAGAAGCTTATGTATATTTTTACCTGCATCAAGGTACTTTTTATCACCGGTGATTCTGTATAGCTCAAGTAAGCCGTCAAAGCAGGACATCATTTCATATGCCTTAGCCCATTTTTCAGAATTCGGATACCATTCGTGCACAGGTTTCATATCAATAGAATTCCTAACGATATTAGGCATTTTGCCGTCAGCTCTATCCCAGTCATCAGCTGTCTTCTGCGCAAAATCCAAGCAACGCTTATCTCCGGTTAATCTGTAAAGAATAAGCATCGGCTTCATCGTCGAACCTGAAGGGAGACCTTCAAAGGTTCCTGTATCAGCTGTGTGAACATTAAGTTTATTCAGCATATCAATTTCCTGGATGGCTGCCTTATAAGCTGCATCAAGAATTTTTTTATCTTCGGTTAGCAAATAAATCTCAAGCAATCCCCAAAGAGTGTATTTTCTGCACCAAAGATTCCAGTTCCATTGTAACCGGCTTCCCACCGCCTTAAATATTTCATCGGGGTCGCTGAGAAAGACGTTTTCCTTCATTTTATAAGAACCGATATACCCGTCAGAATCCGCAGTGTCTATAATTCGGTATGCAGATGCCTTTAGAAAATTTGTTAGCTCCTTGTTTCCTTGATACCTTGCAACGCGGCAAGCGCCAATAGCCCACTTGCCCCAAAACTCACCGCTAAACATTCCGATAACAGTTTCATCGTCTATTCTTTCGGAATGCTTTGATTCAGCTTCGGCACATATATAATTCTTGGCAAAATCCGAGGTGACTCTTTCGTAGAAAAAGGTTTCCATCTGCTTTTCAATTCTGCCGCCAATTTTGATATTATTGAGTTCGGGCGCCAGTCTTATGTCTTTAACCTTGTAATCGATCTTGTAGTTCATAGTATTTCCTTTCGCGGGTGAGTTTGTAATATCATTGTATCACACAGAAAAGATTGCGCAAGGACAAAATTATAGTTAATTATATCAATTTTATACATTTTCGCATTGTGCATCAAAACTATTTATTAAATATGACAAAAATTCAGGTTGTTTTTTTGTGTAAAATAAATCATATATAAATGATAACCGTTGATGATGCGAGCACCGTGAGCAATTCTTCGTGGCATTGACCTTTTGAACGAAACGATGTATAATTAAGTTGGAAAGTTATTCGGCTGATGTTTTGATAAAAATCAAGGAGAAGTCAAATGAAAAATTACAAAGTCAACGACTACTTGAATGAAGATTTTGAGCTCTCAATAAAAAGATGTAAAAAACTTGCTGGAAACAGCACTGCTATTCACACACACGAATTTGCTGAAATGGTATATATTTTTTCGGGCGAAGAAGAGCATTACATTGACGGTAAGAAATATCTACTAAAGCGCGGCACCTTGCTCTTTATAAATTACGGCAGTACGCACGAAGCGTTTTATAAGACCGATTCCGAGCATTTTGATGTATATCTCTCGCCCGAGTTTCTGTCTAACGAGCTGGCAAATTCCACAAACTTCCTTGATATTCTCACGCTTTCACAATTTGAGGAGCTGAACTGTTCTCAAGACGCAGATCTTTCATCGGTTATATTTACCGGAGAGGACTTGTTGCTTGTTGAAACGTTGCTTAAAACGATGGAGCGCGAATGTAACGACAAGTCAATTGGAAGAAAGACGATAATAAGAGGCTGCCTTCAAATTCTCGTTTCTATGATGATAAGACAACTTTTGTTTACAAACGAAGACGCACATGAGAACACGCGAAACCTTTCAGCCGACATTCTTGAATTTATAAACACCAACTATAACGAAAAGTTAACAATCGGCGATCTGGCAAAAAAGACCTTCTATAATCCCGCCTATTTCGGAAGGATTTTTAAGGAATGTTACGGAATATCCTTTAAGGATTACATCAAAAATCTGAGGATTACAGAAGCTATCTCTTTGGTAAAGGAGACCGAACTTTCCATAAACGATATTATGCTTAAGGTTGGATATACAAATAAAACCGAATTCAATAAGATCTTTGTTGAAAAGGCGGGTTGCACACCAAGCGCACTAAGGAAATCTCTCGGAATGACAGCGAAAGAAAATAAATAGTTCTTTTTACTTTTTCCCACAGATGCTCTTGTAAAGATTCTAAAAAGAACAAATTCATTTATTCTCTATAGCAATAAATAAACCCCTAACAAAACATTAAATATTCTATCAGTATAAGCAACTAACTTTAATAATAAATCTATCAGCAATACAACAAATTAGGCATTGGTAAAACATAAGAAAGCCCTAGTAGAATCAAGTAAAACAAGTATTCTCACACCCAAACCCGTCGGCACTACCCCGTGGGGAGAATTATAGAAAAAAATAATGCCCTTTTGCATAATGCAAAAAGGCATTTGTTTGTTTAAAAATAGATTGTGAGAGGATAATCGGTTTTGTTCTTTTGAGAATACACAAGATTGTCCTCGGACAATTCCCCTTATTCCCACTCGATGGTGCCGACGGGCTTCGGGGTGAGATCCATAAGGACACGATTGATGCCCTCGACCTCTTTGGTGATACGGTCGGTGATTTTGTGCAAAACTTCATAAGGAATTTCCTCAATCGTGGCACTCATGGCGTCAACGGTGTTGACGGCACGGATGATTGCAGGCCAGCCCTCATAACGGCTTTCATTCTTAACGCCAACACTCTTTATATCGGGCACAACGATAAAATACTGCCAAACCTTTTCGTTAAGGCCGCACTTATCAAACTCGTCACGAAGGATTGCATCGGCCTCTCGAAGGGCGTGCAAGCGATCACGGGTAATTGCGCCGAGGCATCTTACGCCAAGACCGGGACCGGGGAACGGCTGACGGTATACCATTGCGTGAGGAAGTCCCAATGCTTCGCCCACAACACGTACCTCGTCCTTGAAAAGGAGCTTAATAGGTTCAACCAATTCAAACTGAAGATCCTCGGGCAGGCCGCCAACGTTGTGGTGGCTTTTTATTGCCTCTTTACCCTCGGCAGCCTTGATGCTCTCCAAAATATCGGGGTAAATGGTACCCTGTGCAAGGAACTCAACGCCCTCAGCCTTTCTGGCTTCGTCAGCAAAAACCTCAATAAACTCTTTGCCAATTATTTTTCTCTTCTGCTCGGGGTTAGAAACGCCTGCCAAAAGATCTAAGAAACGATCGGGTGCATCAACGTAAATAAGGTTAGCGTTCAATTCCTCGCCAAAAATCTTAATAACGTTCTCCGACTCATCCTTGCGCATAAGACCGTGGTTTACGTGCACGCAGATAAGCTGCTTGCCAATAGCCTTGATAAGAAGTGCGGCAACAACCGAGGAATCGACACCGCCCGACAATGCGAGCAGCACCTTTTTATTACCCACCTGCTGTCTTACGGCAGCAACCTGCTCGTCGATAAACGCCTTGGCAAGTTCAAAATTGGTTATACGTACCATAGATTCGGGTCTTTTATTGGTATCCATTTTTATTCCTCCCAAAAATATTAAACAAATGTTATTTATAATGATAGATTATTATAATATATTATTGTGTTCAAATCAATTATTTTTTTACAATTTTTTCTTTGTTTGACGCATTTTTTTAATTTTTCCTTTTCGAAACGGCGGTAAAGGCGGCAATGGCGTGTAACGGTGTTTCAAAGTGGCAATTCGTGTATTTCGGGACGGGGCATTCACGAACGCCCCCTAAAAAAGATTCTTCGCCTGTGGCTCAGAATGACACACACTTTAAATTTGCTTGTCGTTTATGGCTTATTGCTTTTTGTAGTAAAATGCTATATAATTAAAATATATAGCTTTTTGGGGGTAAAGGTATGAAATTCGACAAAACCAAGCCTTATATTTTCTTTAGTTATGCCCACAAGGATTCGAGCGTGGGGATGCAGATAATAAAAGGTCTGCAGAAGGCCAAATTCAACCTTTGGTACGATGAGGGCATTGAGGTTGGCACCGAATATTCGGATTTTATTGCGGAACATATTGAAGGCTGCAAGGTTTTCGTTTGCCTTATGGACGAAAACTACGTTGAGTCACGCTATTGCCGTGACGAGATTGATTTTGCTCTTAACAACAGTGGAATTGAAATTCTTATTATATACAAAAAGGAGCTTAAAGACCTTAAAATCCCCGCAGGTCTTAAAATGAGAACGTCACGCTATCAAGCGGTGTTTTTAAACCGTTTTGGCAGTATGGACAAGTTTTTTGACAGTCTTTTCAAGGCCGATATTTTAAGTCCCTGCAACGAGGAGCTGGCCAAAAAAGCTGCTTCGGAAAAGGTTAAGTTTACCGTTTATGAGGAAAACGGCTTTGAACCCACCTTTGAGCAAAAGAAAAACGCCGAGCGTATTATTGACACATATGCGTTGTTTGGCATAAAAATCGAGGCGTTTACAGGCATTTCGCAAGGACCGAGGGTGACAAGATACGAATTTAGGCCCGACGGCGGCGAAAAGCTTTCTAAAATAGCCGATTTAGCCGACGATATTGCACTTTGCTTGGGTGCAACCTCGCTAAGGCTTATCTGCCCCATACCCGGGAAATCGGCCTTTGGCGTCGAAATTCCTAATGCTGACCCCAAGACGGTGGAGTTTGAAGAGATTTTTGACTCAAACGAGTTTAAAAAGAGCGAGGATCCTCTTTGCGTAGTTTTGGGTAAAAACATTGAAGGCCGAAACACTATAATTGAGCTGTCCCGTGCTCCGCACCTGCTTATTGGCGGTCAGACCTGCTCGGGCAAGACGGCCGTTATTACCAATATGGCGGTAAGCCTTATAAAAAATTCGGCACCCGAGGCCGTAAAGCTTTTGTTTATTGACCCCAAAAACTGTGAATACAGTGTATTCGGCGGCTCTAAGCATCTGCTTTGCCCCGTTATCACCGACCCAACAAAGGGTGTTGAGGCACTTAAAGGTCTTGTTGACGAAATCGGCAACCGTTTGGCACTTTTTACCCAAAACGGTGTACGTGACATTACCGCATACAACCGCACAAGCAATACCCCCGTTCATCGAATTGTAGCCTTTGTGGACGAATTTTCATTGCTTGCCGATGCTTCGAACGAGTTTGAAATGACAGCCTGCCGAATTGCTCAAATGGGACGTGCCGCAGGCGTTCACCTTGTGCTTGCCACAGGTGAGATTTCGAACCGAGTTGTTTCGGGAATGCTTAAGGCCAACATTCCGTCACGAATAGCACTTTCGGTTAAGAATGCGATTGAATCGCGAATAATAATCGACACGATTGGCGCCCACAGACTGCTGCTTAAAGGTGATATGCTCTATACCTCCATTGTAAACCCCACTCCTTGTAGAGTGCAGAACGCCTACATAGACCCCGACAAGCTACCCGAAATTTTGGCGTTTGATAAAGAATCCGTATCAACCGATACCGTTCCCGAATTGACCGAGGCTTTAAAAATTGCCGAGGAATGCGGAGCGGTTTCGCCCTCGCTTTTGGAGAGAAGGCTTGGTGTAAGCTACAGTAAGGCACTTAAAATAATCAAAAAGCTGGACGAAGCAGGCCACCTTTTACCTTCCGAGGGACGCGGCAAGCCACGACGCTTACGCAAATAAAGAATAAACGGTTTTGTAATGCTTAAAAAGCGTTACAAAACCGTTTTTTATTTTAGTAATTTATGATAATAATACACGGGCAATGCCGACCAACCGTGGCAGAGGCTTCCGGCCCCGCTAAAATCGGCGGCTCCTTTTTCGGTCTCCCAAAAAGATGTGGCATCGCTTTCCAGCATTTTGCCGTAAACACGGTCAATCTCGTCCAAAATGGCCGTTTTGTATTTTTCCTTATCCTCATTAAGTAATGCATCAAATCGGAAAGCGTTCATGCTGAGTGTGTTGGGCGTTGCAGGGAAGCCTGACTTGCCGTTTGAAGCAAGCATCTCCAAAATATTGGTTTTATCCTTACCCTCAGCGGCACCGCAAAGCAAACAAAGGCTGTTTACAAGCACGCTGTATTCCTCAAGCTCATCGGTTTTTCGGGTAGCAAAAAGCTTATCGGCTTCATTAAAGAAATTCAGAGCAATTGCATCATTTACCGCGCTTGCTTCATATAAATATGCCTTGGCCTCGTTTTCTTTTCCCAGTGCTTCGGCAATTTTCGACATTGCTTTGAGGCTTAAAGCGTAAAATGCATTGAGCGGTGCTTCAAACGGAGCAGGATTGTTACCGCTAAGCCCTTTTTCCCACTCATAGAAGTTCCAAATACCGCTACGGCAGATCGAAACGAGTCCGTTTTTTGCCTTGTTTTTAGCAAAATCCGAAAACAGCTTTTCTAACATCACATACTTTTGCGAAATGAATTCGATATCGCCCGAATGTTCAAGATACTCCCACATTTGTATGGGAAAAACAAGCGTAAATGATGGAATTGGCCGACCTATGGTGCTTTTTTCGGTGGGATAACAAAGGGTCAAAAGTCCGTCGTCACGTACACCGCTCGATATAAGGTCAAGGCTTGCCTTCGCAAATTCGGTCTCATTGAATGCATAGTAGCCCGAAAGCATCTGATTGCGGGAATCAAGTGCATAAAGTGCCTGCTCACGCCAAGGGCAATCCTCATAATGCTCGTGCATACAACAAACAAGCGTGTTAATGCAGGTGTTGTAGATCTTATCTCGCAGGTCATTATTTGTCGAAAACGGTACTGCATTTACCGGGTAATCGGTTCTAAGTAACGTGAGATTTATAATTTTTGCGTTCGGGTTTTCGACAAAAATCTGCAAATAACGGCAACCCATACGGCGGAAAGGACAGAAAAAATCATTTTCGCCCTTTTTGGCCCTATATTCAAACGAAAAATTGCGGCTCGATATACGGGTGCGGCAACGCTTGTCTATAAGATGCTCGCCCCAACCGACCATTACGTCGCAAGGCGTATCGGTTTCAAGCCGGAGTTTAATAAAACCTACGCTTTCGGCACCAAGGTCATAAATAGCGTAAACACCCTGACCGTCATCACAGAAAACGGCATTTTGCATACGCTCGCCTGCAGTTTCACCGCCCATAAGCCTATACCCACCCATTTCGACCAGGGTCGACTTCAGAGGCTCGGACAAGGTAAGCTTTTTTATGGGTCGGGGTGTAACAGGCTTGGGCAAGCCGTTTACAACAGTGCTTTTATTATATTCGGTCTCTGGGGCTTCTGCATTATATGAAAAGGTAAGACCCATCTGAACGGTGGTAAAAAGGCACTTGTGCGGCACAAAATAAGGCGATATTCGGCTTTTTATCTCAGGCGATGAGCAAAGAATAGTTTTGCCGTCCTCGGTGAGCGTAAAAATGACACCTGCCGCCTTGGCAACATAGGTCGACGAGTTTTTACCTTGATACCAAACCGTAAGCTTCAGGTTGTTTTCACCCGAAATTATTTCATGCGACAAATCAACCGTATCAAAAACGCGGTTTTCGGGATAATCGGAATACTGACCGAAAGCAACAATTCTTTTGCCGTTATACAGAGCATAATCGGAATCACAGCAGATGTAAAGCAAATAATTTTTGCCCTTTTCTGCACAAAAGTCAAGACAAAAATCGGCATATTCGTCAGGCTCGCCCTTGCCCTGCCATATCCACAAGGATCGTTCAAACATTTTACTCGCCTCTCAAAGGAATCACCGTCAAAGCAGTGTTGCGCGCTGCTCCTCAAACGATGCGGGGTGCATATAACCGGGTGCAATATCGAAAACGGTCTTGCAGCCGCTTACGCCCTCTTTATTCAAACGGTATGCAGCTCTTGCATATGCAACAAGCACGCTTGACGTAAACTCGGGATTGGAATCAAGCTTTAATTTATACTCAATAACGTGGTTATTTTCGCCGTTTAAGCCTGTGTTGCCGCTGCAAATGACCATACCGCCGTGAGGAATGCCCTTGTGGTCACGCTGAAGCTCCTCCATTGTGATAAAGTTAACGGTGGTATCGTAATCAGCAAAGTAGTTGGGCATGGTGACGATGGCCTCGCGGATTTTTTCAAGATCGGCACCCTCCTCTGCCACAACAAAGCACTCTCTCGTGTGCTTTTGACGTGTGGTAAGCTCGGGGTTTTCACCACGGCGAACACTATTTACCGCAGACTCTACCGGTACGGTATACTGCCTTGCGTCCAAAACTCTGGGGATTCTTCTTATGGCGACGGAATGACCTTGGCTAACGCCCTTGCCCCAGAAGGTATAGGTGCTGCCACCGGTCAAAATCGCCTCACCCATAAGACGGTTTAATGAGAACATACCGGGGTCCCAGCCTGCCGAAATAACGGCAACCTTGCCACTTTTTTTGGCTGCGGCGTCAACATTAGTGAAATGCTCGGGTATTTTTGCGTGGGTATCAAAGCTGTCGACAATATTGAACATTTCAGCCATTTCAGGGCTTTGCACAGGCAGGTCGTTTGCACTGCCACCGCAAAGAATAAGCACATCTATTTTATCCTTAAAATTTACAGCCTCGGTCATATTGTAAACGGGAATCGAGGTATTGGTCTTGACTGTTTTGGGGTCACGACGGGTAAAAAGTGCAACCAGCTCCATATCGGGATTTTTACCAACTGCACATTCAACGCCTTTTCCCAAATTTCCGTAACCTGCAATAGCAATTTTGATTTTCATAAATATCTCCCCTTTTAATAAAAATATTATATAACTTTTTCGCAAAAAATCAATATTTAATTGCGTGACAAGTGCAAAAAACACGGTGTACATAAGCCCTTGGCACGGGCGAGGTGTACATCGTGTTTTATTCGTTTACGTCGGTGTTTTCGTTACCCTCTGTCGGGTCGGTGTTTTCGCTACCCTCTGTCGGGTCGGGTTCTTCGCGGTCGGTCGGTGTTACGGGTTCGGTCACTGTTCCAGAGAAATTGGGTACAAGCTCCTCTTCTATAACGGGTGTGCGTGAGCAGGTGCCAAGCTCGGCAGTGAAGCTAACCACAGCGGTCGAATTAGGGGCAACCTTAATTGTAACCGTACGGGAATCGAGCGTTGTTTGGACTCCGCCATCAACAAACGTGCCAATAGGCTTGGTGTAAAACGTCTGAACATCGTTCACGTCGGTCATATTATTTGCGTCGGTCTTGACCTTGATTTTGCAAAATCCGACCGAAGCAAGCCCTTCTTCTGCAGGTTTTGTGAGCGTAAAGCTATATTCCTTAGTGGCATCAGTATCATTAGTCAGCGTATAAACGCCGCCGATTGCATCCTCCACACCATCGGGCTTAGCCACGTCAAGCTTATAGTTTGCCGACTGAATGGTAATAAAGGAGGACTCAATATTGCATGAATAATATGCGTATGCACTAAAGCTCATAGCCACAAGGCAACCCAAAATGAAAATTATCGACAAGGTGATACGAGTGAGCAGAACCTTTTCGTTGAGCTTGCCTGTTTTGGGAACACGCAGGTACTCATTGATAAAATTTTTCACATGGCATCCTCCTTTTCGATAGATTTAAAAACTAAAATTACGGCTGCAACGTACCCTTTTGAGAAGCGTTGACGATTATTCCAAGGTGAACCTCGGGCGGGGTATCGCCACGGAAGTTGGCCACGTTGGCCACCTCCTTGGGCATACGCACAATAAGTGCCATATAAGCCGTTTCACCGGGTTCAAGCGTATCAATATCGGTGCAATAGGTGTTCACGGGCATATCAAGCAACGCGTTAAGCTCGGCATCCTCACGGGTACCGATAATCGAATTAAGCTCAGCCTCGGTATCAGCCATAACCACGCCAAACTGCAGATAATCCTGCAAATTAAACACATTACCGAAAACGTTGACGGCAGGCACGTAGCTATTGACCGTAACGGCGGTTTTGTAATCAAACGCCATATCGCCCTTGTTTTTAACCTCAAAATACACAACCTGAACGTAGCCCGGCTCATAAAGTGCGTCTTCATTGAATACAACGGTATCCATTTCGACCTTTTCGTAAACACCGGCCTCGTTCTTATAGGAGACGAGCATATCAAGCTCGCCAACATGGAAAATGTTTTTCTGAACAGGGGTCGTTTCACTGAACCAGGCAAGCGAGGTGCCTGTGCCCATAACGCCCCACATTATAAGCAGGAATAAGCTGAGGGCCAATGCGAGCTTGGTATATTTTTTGTTGCGTTTCATCACTTGACCCTCCTTCCTTTTACTCTTTTTCTTTTTTATCCTTTTTGAGGACAATGATGATTATTGCAAATGCAGTTATTGCTATTATACCCACGATTACGGCAATCCAAACAAAAATTCCCGAAGTATCACCCGTAGGCGGTGATGGGTCGTCAGGGTCGACGGGTAATTCCTCAACCATAAACTCCCAATCAAGATATCCTATCTGCTCGCTGTACGTATTATCAAGCTCGGTAGGAACGGTTAAAACCACGTCAAGATTGACCTCGCCTCCCGAATAAAGCGTACCCAGGTACACCCATTCGGTCAGCCCCGCAGTTTCGTTGGCGGCGGCATCGAACATATAGGCCATTTCGTTTTCTTCGCTCTTTTCAACCGTGAGGTGCAGCTTGGACAAAAAGTCAACCGAATCCTCGTGAGCGCCGAGCGAACGCATATAAATTTTGACCTTTACTTCATTATGAATATCGTTTTTAACGGTGATTTTCTGAGTAATACTGTCACCCGGCATAACACCCTTAAAATTGGGGAACAAATCGGTGGGCGAATAATCGCTACCCGGCAGGAAAATGAAATCCCCCGCATCGCCGTCGTAAATGACCGAGCCGTCAGCGGCAGCGGTGGGTAAAACAACAGAAAACGCAATTATGAGCGACACAAGCAGGCAAAATACATTTTTCATACCTTACCTCCTCATTCCGCAGGCCAACCCAAGGCCTCAAACGTGTTGGTGCCTTCAACGGGGTTGTTTTCGCTCTGAACAGCGTGTGCCCTTACGGTCAGCGTCAGAGTTTCGCCGATATATGAGTTGTCGACCTTCGAGCCGACAATTTCAACGTGAGAAAATACGTTAGGTGTGGTCTCGTAAGGCTCTACAACACCCTTGTAATAGTACCAACCGTCGTGATATTCCCAAAGATTTTCGTCGATATTAAGCTTAAAGCATTCATCAGCCGGCAATTCCTCCGAGCTTGAGCCGTAGAGGATTTTGACACGCAAATAGAAAGGATGGTCACAATCGCTTTCGATGTTTACCTTTTTACTTACAACGTCGCCCGGGATGATGTAAACGCCTTCTTCGGGAAACTCAGTACCCTGGTCGGTGGTTTCGTGAATGATGAAACGAATATTACCCGAGGTGACAACATTGGTTGCAAGACCCACGGTTGAGTAGTAAGCCACGGTATTTTGCGTTAAAAACGTGAAAAGTATGGCAATAACCGAAATAACGGCCAGCCTGAACTTGAATTTACCCAATGTTTTCTCCTCCTTTTTTAGAATATTTCGTTTCCGAAAAGGTTAACCAAAGCATTCAAACTTGAATCAGATTTTGAAACAAGTATTTTTCGCTGTGCATTGTTAAAATGCTCGTAAATCCGTAGAGCCCACGAGCGACAATGAGCCTAAAGACGCCTAAAAACCGCCCTTTAAGGCTGGTTCGGTTTTAAACGATTTAGTTAGCCTCAAATCGGGGCCGTATCGGCAGTTATCGCCTGCCGACACGTTACCCGACTAATAATTATATACCTTTTCTCCCGATTAGTCAACCAATTTGACTAATTTTTGTCGCTATAAACGACTTTTTTCGCTTGTTAAAATTTGGGGATTAAACGTACTTGCTGTAACGTTCGATCATTGCAACAAGCTTATCAACAGTCAGATTGCCCTTGCTGATAGAAATTTTGAGATACTGACCGCCTGCGGCATAGAACATATCCTCGCTGAGAGGACAAATTGCGTTCATTTCTTCGTAGGTGTAAAGACC
>JAZSBI010000070.1:0-6660 GCA_045602345.1 Acutalibacteraceae bacterium
GGCTCTCCGTTGCCCATTCCGCCAAAAACCGATGCGGCTGTTTGTTTTAAATTTTCGATATCTTCAGGCGTCAGAGAATTTAAAATGGCATTCAAGTCTAAATCAGCCATTGTTTTTTCCTCCGAAGAATTTGTTAAAAAGTGCCTTTGCCGCGTCACTATTTAAAAGTTGTTTCGTTTTCTCCTCATCTGCCAGTAAATTTTTTACTGCACTTGCCTGGTCTTGGCTTAAATTTTTATTAATAAAATCATTCAAGCCCTCGTTAGTATCAAGGTTTTCACTGTTTTTAGCCTTTTTTAAAAGCTCGTTTACGTCAAATTTCTCATTATTCAAATTACTCATTGAAATCCCCCACTTATTTGTATATAATTATTACAATATATTGAACTATGGGGTTGTTTATGTATGCGTATACTTGTACTTTCCGATTCACACAAACACATTTTTAACCTTTTTTCAGCAATTACCGAAGAACCCACTGCTGAGGTTATTTATTTTTTGGGTGATGGTGCAAATGAATTCGAGGAAGCAAAATGTATTTACGGAAAAGAACAAGCCTTTATAGGTGTAAGGGGAAATTGTGATCTTTCTTCTTTTCTTCCTGAAAAGGATGTCCGCGTAATTTGCGGCAAAAAAATAATGGCAACTCACGGCTATGTGCAATGTGTAAAATTCGGCTTAGAGGATTTGCAGCTTGAAGCAGTCAGCGAAAAATGCGACATTGTTCTTTTTGGTCATACTCATATGCCTGAAAACGTCTACAAGGATGGGATTCACTATTTTAACCCGGGAAGTCTGAAAGAGGGTTGTTATGGTGTTGTTGATATCACCAAAAACGGTGTCATTTGTATAAATAAAAAATTACAGTGACTTCGATAATTATTGACAATTTTACTATATACTGTTAAACTGTTAACATATTTTAAAAAGGTAGTGATAAAATGGATTTTAAATACTCTACTGCGCTATATCTTATAGCGGGTGCAGTTATCCTTTTTGTTCTTGGTCAATCTATTTTCTTCCTTGTTAAAGCATATAAACAAGGTAAAAATCTTGGCTTAGACAAATCAAAACTGCGTAATGCTATTACATCAAGCGCACTCTTTACAATCCCCTCTGCACTTTCAATTCTTGCAACAATTATTGCACTTGTTCCTGCATTGGGTCCCGTTATCCCTTGGGTTCGCCTTTCTGTTATCGGTAACCTTATGTATGAAACAACCGCTGCAGAAGCTGCAATGGAAGCATTCGGTCATCAGGGCGGTATGGCAGTTCCTGTTAAAGACCCTGAGGTTTACGCAGGTGTAGCATGGGTTATGACTCTTGGTATCTGCTTTTCTTTGGTAGTTCTTCCATTTGTTGCAAAACCTCTTCACAAAAAGCTCCTTCAGGCAGGTAAAAAAGAAGAGGCTCCTAAGGCAGAAGCAACAGAAAATGCTCTTGCAGACGGAAAGAAAAAGAGAAGTCTTAACGGCTTTATCAATGACTTTGCAACTCCTGCAATTTTCATTGGTCTTATTGGTGCTTTTATTGCCCGTGCCATAATCGGTGGCGGTAAACCTGAAACATTTGGTGACGGTGCAGGTGTACTTTCAATAATCACACTTGTGGTTGCTATAGTGGTTTCAATTGCACTTGAAATTCTTGCAAAGAAACTGAAACTTACTTGGTTGGAACCCTTTGTTATGCCAATCGGTATGATAATTGCAATGGTTGCCGCAGTTTTATTCTTCAACATTCTTCCCGAAGATGTTGCAATGTTTGAATGGAGGGGTTAAAAATGGCTAAAAAAACAAACAAATCATATTTTGACCGTGTTCATTCATGGGGTAGAATTTCTACTGTTACCGCACTTTGTGCACTCCTTATGTTCCCTATAGGCGTTTGCCTTTACCTTAATGTTTTTCCACCTATAAACGGTATTCTTCAGGGACTTCTAAAACTTATTCCAACTTATTGGACAGTTGCAGTTGTTGAAGTTATTGTTTATACTCCTATGCTTGGTGCAGGTGGTACATACCTTTCATTCGTAACAGGTAACATAGCAAACCTTAAGCTTCCCTGTGCTATCAACGCAATGGAAGGTGCAGATGTTAAGGCTAACTCTGAAGAAGGCGAGGTTGTTTCAACTATTGCTATTGCAACATCCTCTATTGTTACAACATTTATTCTTGCAATAGGTGTTATTGCTTTTGCTCCCTTCCTTCAGTCATTCACCGATAATGCGCTTCTAAAACCTGCATTTGCTCAGGTTCTTCCCGCACTTTTCGGTGCCCTTGGTGCCGGTTACTTTATAAAACATTGGAGGATTTCATTCTTCCCCATTATCATTATGATAATCGTTCTTGTTTTTGCACCCACAATGGGCGCAAGTACACTCCTTTTTGTAGGTATTGTTGCTTCTGTAGGTGGCGCATTATTTATGTACAAAAAGGGTATGCTTGACAGAGTAAAATAAACCTGAACAAATAAATAATTTAAAAGAAAGTTGGTGTTGTTACCTTTTATTTACTGTAAAAGATAACAGCACCTTTGTTTATTTATGAAAACTACAAAACCTTTATTGCATAAAATTACTGACACCTTTCAGACTTTATAAATCAAAGTCTGAAAGGTGTCTTGTCATTAATAAGTTACACCGAACTTACTGTAAATCCCTTTTCCTTTTGCGTTATAGGCTCTTACAGAATAATAGTAAGTAATATCACTATCTCTGTCAGTCTTATCTGTATAGGTAAGAGAAGTTGTTTTACCAAGGGTTTCCCAGCTACCATCTATTGTGGCTTTCCTGTAAACATAGTAACCGTCAGCTCCGCTTACTTCATTCCATTTAACAACAACCTGATTTTTCTTATTTGTTTCAACACTTGTTATTTCGGGAGCATTAAGGCAATTAACGCCCATGCCATTTTCATAAGAGCCCTCATATTTGCCGTTCATCGCTGTTACGGTATAATAATATTTTGAAGTCTTTTTGGCAGTTTTATCTTTATAAGAAAGAACATCTGTCACCTCTGCAATTTCTTTATAATCACCTGAAGGTGTTCTTCTGTAAATCTTATAAGATGTTGCACCCGCAACACGTTTCCATTTAACAATATTTCCGTCACTCCATTTAACTGAAACAAGTTCAGGAGCCTTCATATACAAATGCATACGTACATTGTTACCGGAAATACCTTCACCATACTCATTGGCTGCTGCAACATAATAAGTATAGAAATAGTTGTTATCCTTCTCCGTGGTATCATAAAAGCTTGTTTTAGTAGTTGTACCTACAAGCTTATAGGATTCAAAGGGTGACTCTCTGTAAATATTATACTTAGTAGCACCTTCAATGGCATTCCATTTAATAAGCACACTATTATCTACACTTGCTTTTATTGATTTAATTGTAGGTTCTGCAAGGCAATAGGCTGTAACACCTTTAGTATCAAAACTACTGTACTGACCGTCTTTTTCCACAACAAGTGAATAGTTGTATTTATTACCTATTGAAACATCTGCATCAACATAGGGAATAGCCTCTGCACCGGAATAAACCAAATCCCAGTTACCATCACTATTCATTTTAAAAAGCTTATATCCTGTTGCATTTTCAATGCTTTCCCACTCAACTGTAACTACCTCCCCAACGCAATACGCGGTGGGTTTTTTCACGCCGAAAAGAGTTATCTCTTTTTTGTTTGACAAAACACCCGAGCTTGTACCATTAACAGCTTTAACCGCATAAATGTATGTCTGACCGTCCTTTTTTGCAGACTTATCAGTGTACTCTAAAACATCTTTTCCTACAGTCGCAAGGCGAGTGTATTTTTTTGCATCTGCAGTTTTTTTGTAAATTCTGTATTTTTCTGCACCCTTGACCTCTTCCCATGAAATTCTGATTTTATTATCTTCAAGGGTTTCGGGTGAATTAACCTTGGATGGAGCGAGATAAATCAAATCAACTCCATTTTTGTTGTATTTACTGCAAGCTTCTCCATCATAGGCTTTAATCGTATAAATATACTTTTCGCCTCTTACTGCGGTTTTATCGGTATACTCACGCTTTTTTAACCTTGCAATTTCTTCCCAGGATGAACCTTCCTGTTTTCTGAAAACCCCATAGGAATCTGCAAAAGTAACCTTTTTCCATTTTATATAATTACCTGAATAAAGTGCCTCAGCCTCATATATTTTGGGTGTGACATTGGCCACTTTATTAAGCTTAATATCAAACTTATAAATACTATCCTCGTCAACAATAAGGTCGTCGCCTTTTTTTATAAACGTGAAAGTTGCACCATAATATGTTCCGCTTTCAAGGTTAGTAAAATCAATTGTAAGGCTTCCCCTGCTATCAACTTTTGGAAATACACCGGATTTATTGATAATTATATTCTGCCTTTGTTCATCGGAGTATATTGTATAGCCATAATAGACATTCTTTTCGTGACCCTTACTATCAAACTTAAACGTCAATACTGCTTGAGCACCTTTTACATAATAGTAATCGCATTGAGTTTTGAAATCATCCTCAACAGGAATCATCAGTCCATATTTGCCATCATAGGATTTATATTTTGTAGCAGCAAATGAAGTTATAGTCAATGCAGAAAAAAGACTCAATACTGCAAGGATTACGGAAATGGATTTTTTCATTGTTTTCATTTGTTATTCTCCTTTTGCTTTTCAAAATATTTATCAGCTTTAAGAATAATTGTCTGAGTTTTAGAATCCTTGATTTCACCGTTCATAACCAGTTCAACCGCTTGACTTAAAGGCATTTTAAGAGTATTCACAAACTCATCCTCGTCAAGATGCTGTTCGCCCTGCACTAAATCCGTAGCAATATACATATGAATTACCTCATCAATAAGAGCAGGGGTGGTATATAAATCACCAATAGAAAAAATGTTATTTGCTGCAAGTCCTGTTTCCTCAGAAAGCTCACGCAAAGCAGCTTCCATAGGGTCCTCCCCTTTTTCAAGCTTGCCGGCAGGAACCTCTAAAGTAACCTTATTCAAGGCATATCTGAACTGGTTAACAAAAACAACCTGACCATCCTCAGTATATGGTAAAACACACACAGCGCCGGGGTGACGTATAACCTCACGAACACCCTTATTGCCATTTGGAAGCAGAATTTCATCCTTAAAAAGGTGAATCGCAACTCCGTCAAAAATTTCTTCAGAAGAAAGTTTCTTTTCTTCAAGTTTCATAGTTATTACCTCTTAACAAGTTTTTACATAGTTATACAGATATATTATACTATATAACTTTGTCACTTGCAACTGGAATTTGTCAAAGAGGAAGCAGGAAATTCAAAATAGGTTTAAAGCTGTACCACCCACCACCTTCGGTGGTCCCCCCTCCTTTTTGCTAAAGCAAAAAAGAGGGATAATATTAGCACTAAGTTTACTTTATTCTGGCATCTGGTATCTGGCAACTGGCATCTTTTCAAAATCTTTACTCTTGACTTAATTTAAAAACTATTGTAAAATCTTCCTCGGTAAAATGGGCAGTCGCGGATGTGTTTTTACACAGACGAGGAAAGTCCGGGCATCTCACGGCAGGGTAACTGCTAACGGCAGCCGAGGGTAACCTTAGGGAAAGTGCAACAGAGATATACCGCCGAATTTATTCGGTAAGGGTGGAAAGGCGAGGTAAGTGCTCACCGGGGCAATGGAGACATTGCTGCCATGTAAACCCTACCCGATGCAACACCGACAGGGGTGGAGCCGTGCCGCGAATTTTATTCGCAACCCCGAAGGGTGGCTAGAGCCATTTGGCAACAAATGGCGTAGATAGATGATTGCCTTAAACGACAGAACCCGGCTTACAGTTTTACCAACAAGCTATTAATTTAGCACAGAACAAAAAGACGAACAGACTAAATTGTCTGTTCGTCTTTTTTATATGTTTTCTCCCCCACTCGGAGTATCTGTATACACCTTCGGGGTAATAAAACACATTCTGCATCTAAATTCATTAGCTTCTCATTTTAACTATAACTGTGGTTTTTCGTCCAGATGTGAATAATCATTAAGAAATTTGAGTTTAGTTTTAATAACACCATTTTCTTTTATAGTCTGAACTAATGAAACTCCTGTGTTAACATGGGAAAAATTGAAATTTTCTTTTAAGGGAAAATCCAATGCCGCAAGAACAAGGTAGCTGTTAAAAGTGCCGTGAGCGATTATAACAACTGTGCTTTCAAAGTCGTTTTCGGCTTTGATTTTTTCTATTATTTTCTTTGCTCTGTTATATGCTTTTTCGTCATTTTCCTCACCTAAAGGAGTGCGGGGATTGATTTTTGCGTCTGGGCAAAGTTTTTTTATTTCTTCATCCGCAAGACCTATGTAATTGGGTTCAGTACCTTTTTCAAGAAGAAGCGAATCAATAATAATTGGTGTCTTTTTATGATATTCTCTCACCGCATTTGCGGTTTTAACTGCTCTGACTAATGGACTTACATAAAATTTATCAATATTTTCTTCTTTAAATCTTTCGCCTAAAAGAGCAATCTGCCTTTCACCCTTTGGAGTAAGGTCAGTTTCCGAAAAACCGTCACCATTAAGATTACCAAAGGTTTCTCCATGACGGATTATATATAATTTCAAGTAGTTCCCCTCCCTCATTGACGAAGTAAATAGGGAACGGGGCAACCCACCACCG
>JAZSBI010000071.1:0-5556 GCA_045602345.1 Acutalibacteraceae bacterium
CTTGTTCACGAAATGGACAAAACAAGACTTACCACCATTGCAACTGTTACAATGTGTTCAATGGATAGCGAATATGTTCACATCAGCGATGTACTTTCCTATAACCATTATTTTGGTTGGTACGGCGGTACAACAGATATGAATGGAAAATGGTTTGATGATTTTCATAAGAAATACCCAAAAAAAGCAATCGGGTTAAGTGAATATGGTTGCGAGGCTCTCAATTGGCACACTTCAAATCCCACTCAGGGCGATTACACCGAAGAATATCAGGCGTATTACCATGAAGAGCTTATTAAACAGATTGCAGTTCGTCCCTATATTTGGGCAACTCACGTTTGGAATATGTTTGACTTTGCCGCTGACGCACGTGCAGAGGGTGGCGAAAATGGTATGAACCATAAGGGTCTTGTAACATTTGACCGCCAGTACAAAAAGGATTCTTTCTACGCATACAAGGCTTGGCTCAATCCCGAACCCATGGTTCACATATGCGGTAAAAGGTATATTGACAGAGTTGAAGATGTAACAAAGGTTACTGTTTATTCAAACTGCGATGAGGTGGAGCTTTTCCGCAACGGCGAAAGCGTTGGTAAACAGAAAAAAGGCGATTTTCCCTTCTTCTATTTTGATGTTAAAAACGAGGGCACATCTACCCTTGAGGTAAAAGCAGGTGACCTTACAGACACCGCAACAATCAACAAGGTTGATGCGCCCAACGAAGATTACATAATGAAAGAGGAAAATCAAGTTATTAACTGGTTTGAAATTAATACTCCCGTTGGCTACTATTCAATTAACGATACCATCGGTGATATTATGAAAACCTTCAAGGGTAAAATTGCTTGCTTTAAAATCCTTATGCTTGTTAAAAATGTAATGTCCCAAGGTACAAAAAGCGGTAAAGCAGAGGTTATGGGCTTCAGCTTCGGTAAAATAAACAAAAGTATGATCCAGTCAATGTACAGTATGGTAAAAGGCTTTACAATTAAACGTGCATTTATGATGCTTGGTAATAAGTTTTCTAAAGAGCAAATTCTTGAAGTAAATGTTATGCTTAATAAAATAAAGAAAAAATAAGGAGGATTTTTTATGTTCTGTAAAAACTGTGGTAAAAACATTGAAGGCTCCGCCGCCTTCTGCCCCAATTGTGGCTCTGCCGTAACACCTGTGGCAACAATCCAACAGGAAAACCCGGTGGTTACGCCCACAGAAAACATCGTTCCCTCGGAATCTCCTATATTAACTTCTGCCGAGCCTCAGAAAAAGCCCAAGAAAAAAGGTAAAAAAATCGCTATAGCCATTATAGCAATCATTCTTGTTGGAGCTATTGTTGCAGGTTCATTTGTAATTACAAAAACCAGTGACCCGTTATATAAACTTTCAAAAGCATTTGAAAGAATGGCTGAATACAACAATTTTACATTCAATGCGGAACTTTCTGTTGATGGTGAGGATGTGGAGTTTAACGCAGCATATTCTAAAGAAGACAATGCTTACATTGCAGAAATTGAAATGCCCTACTATTACGAAGACTCTGATATAAAGCTTGGTCTTTACAACAATCGTATGCTTGCAGATATAGATATGCCTGATTTAGAGCAAACCTTCTATATAGAAATTAATGAAAATGCTACTAATGGAGAATTCAATTTAGAGGCTATGCTCGACACTATCAAATCAAGTATGTCCGATGGTGAAAACGATGCTACCGAATACCTTGAGCAGTTTGTAAAAACTGATGAGCTTCCCGGAGCAATTGAAGCACTTACAAATAAACTTACCGAAAACTTCAAAAACGAAGAATGGCTTGTAGATGTAATGGGCTACACAGCAGAAAAAGCAGACAAAAAAACCAAAATCACATTCACCCCTGATTTGGAAGAGCTTTACGATATAGTTACTGAGGAAATTTATCCTGTATTATCACGTGAAGCAAGAGAGTCTATCCGCTATCAAGAAGAAGACATTCTCTACACAATAAGTGAAATAGAGTGTGAAATCAATATCACTATCAACGGTAATGACCTTGAAAGCCTTGAGTTTGAAGTAATCTACGACGATTATGAAGTGGCTACTTTTGAATTTGCCTTAAAAGATATTAATAAAACTTCTGTTGATATTGATACTCTTAAAGATATGAATGATGACGCTGTCAGCTTCTATGATGGTTTTATAGCTCCTATGTATGGTGCTGTAACCGATAATGCAATAAAGAAAACCTGTGCAAGCAACCGCCGAAACATCATCTCTCAGATTGTAAATAATATTATGAGTAATCCAAGTTGCAGCAATCTTAAAGCAGGAGAGAGTGCTACCTTTGTAATTACAACAAACGAAACCGGTGATGATTATAGTAAAATCACAGGTGCTGACCATATTTTTAATGGCGGTTCAGAGACATTTTTAAGTTTATTTAATGAAAATAATCCCCCCATCTGTCCTATACCGGACAGTTCTTTAAGGGTTGAAATCACAGCTGATGATAATGATGCATCCATGGTGTACGTTACAGTTACTTGTTCACATCCTGAGCACAACTAAATAATGTATAATGACTCTCGCATAAAAACGAGAGTCATTTTTATTGTAACATATAGTGTATTTTTATTGCCTCTATTGATTTTATTCACCATTCTTTGTATAATGAAACAAGATTTTTGGGGATGTGATATTTTGGCAGAAATTCTTGCAACCGTTATGGCTGTGTTTGCTGTAATCGGTGCACTTGATAAAATTTTCGGCAACCGACTGAAGCTAGGTGACGAATTTGAGAAAGGAATAACCACGCTGGGGCCTCTCTCCCTTTCAATGCTTGGTATGATGACAATTGCTCCTGCTCTTGCAGATTTGCTTTTACCTGTAATAACACCGGTTGCCAACTTTTTCAGCTTTGACCCCAGTGCATTGGCAGGTATTCTAATTGCTAACGATATGGGCGGTGCAGCACTTGCAGATTCTGTAGCAACAGACCCTGTCTTAGGCTCTTTTCACGGTCTTTGTGTTGCGTCAATGCTGGGTGCAACAATTTCCTTTACAATTCCGGTAGCTCTGCAATCCTCAAAAAAAGAACATCACGATGATGTTCTTTTAGGCTTACTTTGCGGTATAAGCACTATTCCCGTTGGCTGCTTAGTTTCAGGGCTTGTAATGGGCATTAATCCACTTACTGTTTTAATAAACCTTGCCCCTGCAATTCTTATTTCTGTAATTATCATAATCGGACTTTTGAAATTCCCCAATATAACAATTAAGATTTTCTCGATTTTCGGAAAATTTATTTCAATTCTTATTACCTGTGGTCTTGCTTTGGGAATATTTCAAACGCTTACAGGAAAGGTTATTCTCAAAAATACAGCGCCACTTATGGAAAGTGCTGCAACTGTTTTCACAATATGCATTACTCTTGCAGGTACATTCCCGCTTATAGCTATTATTTCAAAGCTTCTAAAAAAGCCACTTTCTGCTTTAGGTAAAAAATTAAACCTTGATGATACTTCCGTTGTAGGTCTTATTGCAACACTTGCTAATTCAATAGCTACAATGGAAAGTGCCGACAGAATGAACAGAAAAGGCAGAGTAATGAACCTTGCCTTTGCGGTGTCTGCCGCTTTCGTTTTTGGTGACCACCTTGCATTCACCCTCTCCTATAACGATGAACACATAGTTCCCGTTATTATAGGAAAGCTGGTTGCAGGTTTCACCGCACTTGTGGTTGCTATTTTGCTTGAAAAGAAAACCAAGAAAGTTGATTAAATCAGAAATGTGATAGTTTATGAATGATTATTTTGCCTGCTTTTTTCTTTTACTTATAGGGTTATTTTATGCCAGACTTAACAGTATTTCACGAGACGATTTCTTTTTCAAAAAATACATAGTTATAAAAAACATTTTCCTTTCAAAAATCCTTGTTTCAAGCTCGATATTAATCAAGCGAGGACGTGTTCAAAAAAACAAGCATAGAGAAAGAATATCTGTTTGTGGTATTGTTTTGTACACTATATCACTAAGTCTTGCCCTTCTTTTGTTGGCGTGTTATCTTTTGAAATCGGATTATATAGAAGTTCTCAAACCCATTTTTGCAGTTAATTTATTTATTAATATCATAATTGACACCATAAACAGAATGCCCTATATTCTCAAAGAAGCAAAGCATAAAAAGGTTGTTAAGTTTTCATATATACTTTTATGTGTATTTATGTCACTGGTATCTTTGATAGTTTTTATAGGTGCGTTGGGATTGATTTAAGAACATAAAAACCTCAGAGTTTTCACTCTGAGGTTTTTTGTGTTTATAATCCAATATTAAACAATCTCTCAAGCAACTGCTTAATTGCATTTATAAGCTTTATAAGCCAATTCACAGAAGTCTGACTATTGCTATTGCTATGGTTACTTTCATTATAGGTAAATGTTCCTTCGTAGTTGCCTATACCCTCAACCGTAGTAACAATATCACCATCCTCATTGGTTTCTTTTGTTACAATAAAATCCTTACCCTCTTCAAGTGCAACACCTTCGTAGATAATTTTAACAGTATCGCCAAACATAAATTCAGCCTGCTTAATAGACCTTCTTGCAACCTTATAAGTAGCATTAATAACGCCATCGTAATTTCCTATAAGAGAAACTGTTATATTGTATTCCCCTGCATCTGTAAGAACAGAATTATTCAATATTTCATAATCCTGACCTTCAACAAGCTTTTGGGTTCCATTGGACACATAAATCTTAGGCTTAACCCCATTAGGGCTATATGTTGCGTTATCATTAATCACATGTATATTCTCAATACCCTGTGGCAAAATGGTAAATTTAGCAGTCGCTGCAAGATGCTTAAAATCACCGAGACCTTTTACAATAGCTTTTGCAGAACCGGCATTAATATTATCTTTATAAGAAACACTATATTCAGTATCCTGAGTTAATTTTTTATTATTGGCAGAAGCATTAACCTCGGGGGTTATTTCTAACCCTGTGTAAACCTGATTTTCTATAGGGTCAATGACAAGGGTTGTGTATTTAATATTGTTTTCAGTTGCATAAGTCTGAGCGTAAGAGCCCTCGTTACAGTAAATAACTAGGTTTTCGTTTGCATTTTCAAAAGCATCATCGCTGATGGATGTAACACTGTCGGGGATAACAACTGTTTCAAGTGTAGGACAGTCAGCAAATGCCATAGGACCGATTTCTTCTATATTACCACCGATTACAACCATCTCTAACTCTTCACAATATCGGAACGTCTGTTCAACGATAGTGTTCATTCCTTCGGGAAAAACAACTTTTTTTACAGGGCAATAAAGAAATGCAGAACCACATATATCTGTTATACTGTTTGAGAAAACAACCTCTCTTAACTGTCTGTTAAGCTCAAAGGCAAACAACCCTATTTTCTTCAATTTTCCAGGAAATACAACACTCTCAAGATTAGGACAAGCTTTAAATGATTCAGCACCTATTTCGATTAAGCTGTCGGGAAAATCTATGGATGTAACTCTTGCATTAACAAATGATCCATCAATAATTTTAAGTCCTTCATTTAAAACAATTAAG
>JAZSBI010000072.1:0-32013 GCA_045602345.1 Acutalibacteraceae bacterium
TTCCTTGTTTCTGCAGAGCTTAAAAATGGAGAAATTAATTCACTTAAAATAAAAAGCCTTAAAGGAAGAAAATGTACTGTTGAATGTACAAATATCAAATCTGTAATAAGCAAAGCAGATAACAAAGAAAGACATTATGAAAGAAAAGGAAACACAGTTACCTTTAATACTCAGGAAAATGCAGAATATATTTTGATATAAATAAAAACCGTTTCGATATTTCGAAACGGTTTTTATTTCTTATTTTTAAAGTATGGGCATTTCTGTCATTCTGAGCTTTGCACAACCATATGGGATAAGCTCAATTTTTTGTGCCTCAGAAATGGGTTTTGTGGATTTTGGAGTTTTTCTTGCAATACTTCTGTAGGGGAACTTAAGCCCCCAGTTGATTTGTTGCATATTTGCTTTTATGGTTACGGGTGGGTTGTTCTGTGAAAAAGGAATATTACCTATTCCGTTGAATTCAATTTCAAAATTGTCATTGGAAAAACCATAATTCCAAGAAGATTTTGGAATGAACTGATAATCGCAATAGGGGAATTTGCGTTCAACTCCCTTTTTTACATATTCCCTCATTTCCTTTTTATAACTGATAGGGACAGAGAAAAGCAAAGAACCCATTTGCAAAGCATAAAGGTTGTTTGGTCTCTTTTTGAAAAAAGATGCCGCATCAAATTCAATTTCAATTTTAGTTCCACCTTGGTTTATTTTAAATTTAAGGTCCTTTACCTCTGTGTTTTCACCATTCACTTTAAGATTTTTTGCAAAAGAGGGAATACGGATTGCAAAATTGAAATCTTTCTCTGTATCTATATAATAGTGCATTTTGTTTTCAAAGGGGTAGTTGGTTTCAAGCTTGATTTTAATTCCGTTATCATCGAGAACAGAAGGCAACATAAGTGAATTAATTATTGTATCACCATTATGCATAAATGCAGAAAGTGCGAATTTAGGCCAACCCTGATTAAAGTTTGCAGTACAACAACCAAAGTTTGGCTCAAGCCCAAATGTATGTGCGTATGGACCGTTAGTGCTCCATGGTGCCATAATCATAGTTTTCTGACAAGCAATCTGATTAACCTGCTGAACATATTGGTGGGTCCACATATCCTCGCTGAGAGTGGCAGGAAGAGCGTTAAAGGCAAGTATTTCAAGACGCTCTGCCCATTTGTTGTCGCCGGTATGGGCGAAAATCTCTTCGTAGGAATACATCTGTTCAACTACAGCACAGCACTCGGTACCTTTTGTTGGGTCAAGGCCTGAAAGCACCTCGTCACCCGTAAAGCCCTCAAAAGCAGTACCATTATATTTATCAAGAATTGAGCGGAGTTTTTCTGCATTATCGGTATACGGTTCGCCTAATAAATCGTGGGAAATTGCTTCGGTTTTAAGCATCATACCCATATTTACTATATGAGTAGTCATACGCCAGGTGTGGCTAGGTTTCTCCCATGAATCTATTGCTGTGTTATAGTCAAAACCTTGCTTTTTAATTATTTGGGCAAGGTCTTTTATCCATTCTTCATTATATTTTTCGTATAAGAAATTCAGAGAGATGAAAGTTTCAAACCATCTGTATTTGCCCCACTTAAATAAAGTGATTTGACCGCTTTTGAGAAGGTCATAATAGTTTTTGAGAATTTTATAAATAACATCAGGGATTCTTTCGTCACCCGAGCAGTCATAATAAACCTTAAGAGTTTTGCAGATAAGCTGAATTGCCCAAGTATCATACTTAGCTCTTTCTTCCTTTTTACACGGGCAAATCCAACCATCCTCCTGTTGTGCTGAAACAATTGCATCAATGTATTTTTTTACAGTTGCAATCAGTTCTTCATTTTTTAGGAGATAGGCAAGGGGAATAAAACCATCAAGCCAATAGGGAACTCTTTCCCAGCCTTCACGGTTTCCGCCAATCCAGGCACTATCGCGAATGTCGGGCCATATTTTATGAAGATTACCGCTTAAGCCCTCTGCCTGAATTTCTAACTGACGGCGTAGCCAGCCTTGTGGCTTTACTTCCTTTGAAGTATAAAAATTCCATTTGTTCATATTATTTTACCTCAGCAACATTTTCAGTTTCTTTTAAATCGACACCTTTTTTTACAAGGAAGTAAAGAGGTATAAGACCTAATATGCACACAATACCTGCCCAGAGGAACATATCCTTTGCTGGTACAATTACTTCTGCATTTGCTTCGTTTATAATAGTCTGTGCTGCATATTTACAAGCAGTTTCACCGATGTAGGGACCTATAACCATGGGAAGAAGCACAGCAAATATCATTCTGATACCTTGGAAAAGACCCGCCTTGCCTTCGGGAATAAAGTCTTTGACAGTGGCACCGAATAAAATGTTAACAAGTGCATTACCAAGAACAACAGGCACTATGCTAATAAGAATAATATAAATGCTGGTGCTTGTTGAAAGTAATAAGAAGCCCAGGCTCATAACAATTATGCCGACAATGAGGCAAAAGCCTTTTTTCTTTGTTGAAAGCTTAAGCATAGTTACAATCAATGCGAGAACAATAATTGCAACAACCACTGCAGTTATAATAACCGGTACTCTTAAGAGACCTTCCACACCACCGTTATCGGGAATGACTACATATTGAACGTATGTGAGAAGATACGGATAGAAAACCTGGAATGAAATTATAGCAAAGCAGAATGAAACAAGAGCTAAATAAAGCCTTGCATTTTCTTTAATAACAGAGGGCTTAAAGCCATAAAAGAGGTCTGCCCAATAGTTTGAAGATGTTTTAATCTGTGCGGTGCGGGGTGGATCTTTAATAAGAAACAAACCAAGCACACCGCACAAGGTAACAATGATACCTAAACCACCAAAGAAAAGCTTTTAGGAAATAGTTCCTGCCTGAGCAAGGCTACCTACACCTGTTACTGCAAAGGAGGATATTGTACCCACAACTGATAAAACTGTTTCAACAATAGGTCTTTGCCTTGGTACCGTAACATCGGTTACCCAAGCCTGAAAAGCTGCATCATTACTTGTTGAGCCCATAAAGGTCATAACAATATCCATCAGAATAACAAACCAGACTGTGCAGCCGAGAATTTTTGCTTCATCAGAAAGGTTAAATAGGTTTGCAACATTTTCTTTTGTAATAAAACCAAACATAGCCGTAACTATACCCCAAAGAATATAACCGATGGAGATAAACATTTTTCGGTTTTTTAATCTGTCACTGAGTGCACCCATTACAAATGTGGTAAGCACCGCCGCAATAGCAGAAAGGGCAACCATTCTGGAAACTGCTGTTACTGCTTCCATTGAGCCTGAAATTGCAGATTGTGAAACATCCGCATAAATTTCATTTGTGATA
The DNA here is from genome assembly GCA_045602345.1 of Acutalibacteraceae bacterium. Taxonomy (GTDB): domain Bacteria; phylum Bacillota; class Clostridia; order Oscillospirales; family Acutalibacteraceae; genus DTU089. Next base: position 3,348 of record JAZSBI010000072.1, read on the forward strand.
AAGGTATTGAAATACATGTTTTCTGTATTCCATGCTATGCCACCCATAAAGCAGAAGAGGGTAATTATAAACCAATTCTTCTTGCTGAGTTTTTCTTTAATCATATCTTCTCATTCCCTACCTAAATGATTTATTCTGCAGGAGTCTGATATGTAACATCCTCGTACTGCATTGTAACTTCTTCACGAGTGAAGCCTTCCATATTATATCTGTTGGAATAGTAATTGTATTTATCAATTGTGAATGTGGTATCAGGTTTACAGGTAATCATAGTACAACCTCTTTGAGAACCAAGCTTATCAATTCCTGAATATGCAAAGTAGTCAATACTATAGCCATAGCTGAATTGAATACCCTTGTATTCAAAAGTGGTGTTGTTAATGTGGTCGTGACCGTTGAACATAGCCTTTGTAGAATCAAGCTCAAGCATTTTTTCAAAGAGATCATCCTGACCTAAACCGCAGTAAACTCTTCTGCCGCCTTCGCAGATTACACCGTCAATATATTTAAAATCTTTTGTATCTTTAAAATCATTTTCAACAAATTCGTTCCAACCATCTAACATTTCAACCAACGGAATGTGGAAGAATGCAAGTGATTTTACGGGTACTGCCTTTTTGCTGATTTTTTCGTTTTCGGCATTCATTCTTTTAATTTCAGATTCATACCATTCAACCTGATTAGGATGAATATTGTCGTATGTACCTTTGATGCTTTCGATAAGAGTATCTTTAACATAAGCCTGAGAATCGATTAATATTATAGCCTGAGTAATAACGCCTTTTGAGTTTTTTACTTCAATAGTGTGGTTGCCGTAACCGTCAACATCTTCAGGACCTGCCTGGAATAAGCAATGCTTAAATTCTTCGCTTGAATAAATTTCTGCAACAGCTTCTCTGTCATAATATGAATAGCATTCAGCATCATGGTTACCGAAGGTAACATCCCAATAAACACCAAGAGTTTCCATAAGATTTCCGAATGCCTTTACACCACTATAGTTATTGAATGTACCTGCTCTGTAGGGAACAGGGAAGACAATGTCACCCGTTGCAATAACAAGATCGGGTTTTTCCGTTGTCACCATAGCTGCAATTGCATTAAGAGCCTTTTCATCAACATCCTTTGACATAAAGCCACCGCCGATGTGAATATCGGTAAGGTGCATTATTTTAAAATCAGTGTCTGTTGTGAAATACCAGTTACCGTTTTCGTCCTTTTGGGGTATAAGCTGGGGTTTCTTTATAAAATAATCTTCTCCGTTTTCATCCACTTGGAGTATAAGATTGTTTTCAAAATCAACCTTGTTATATGAACTGCCTTTTTTTATAAGGTTCTGAACTGATAAAAGGTTAAGACCTGTAATTATAATTGCGAGAACTATAACTACAGAAAAAAAGATAAGCAGCCTCTTTTTTGCTTTTTTGCATTTTCCTTTTGTCATAATGGAAAGCTCCTTTCAAATTCATTTAAAATCTATTCCAGAAATCTACACCCCAAGGATGAGCTTGTTCTTCCCATTCATCACGGTGTTTAATGATTTTTTCTCGCATTTCTTTGACTTTCTCTTTGTATTTTTCATCGTCTGCAAGGTTTCTTGTTTCCCAAGGATCACTTTTTATATCGTAGAGGAATGTCCATTTATCTTCTTCGGTATCTCCGTTGCGGTATTCAATAAGCTTGTAGTTTTCATCTTTAACACCACGAACAAATTTATCGAAAATAAGGTATAACTCGCTACGGAATGTTTCCCCGTGTTCACCGTCAAGAAGCTCTTTAAAGCTTTTGCCGTCAACAGAAGAGGGGATTTCAATACCTACTTTTTCGCAGAGTGTGGGGAAAATATCATAAAGGTAAACATAAGCATCATTTCTTTTGTTTTTTGCAATCCCGGGTCCTGACAAAATAAGAGGAATACGAACTCCGTGCTCGTAGATATCTTCTTTGCCCAGCCATCCGTGTTGCCCAACTGCAAGACCGTTATCGCCTGTAAACACTATAATTGTGTTATCTTCTTCTCCCGACTCTTTTAGTGCATTAAGAAGCCGTCCGATTTCATAATCAAGGTGAGTTATCATTGCAAAATATTCTGCGATGTGTCGTTTTATTTCTTTTTCTTCCCGTGGGTATGCAGCAAGATGCTCGTCACGATGCACCATAAGAGGGTAGTTTGTATCAATAATTTCTTGGAAATTTGGTGGCAATTCTATATTTTCGGGGTCATACATTTTGCGGAATTCATCGGGCATTGTCCGAGGGTCATGGGGTGCTAAATAGGCAAGATACATAAAGAACGGCTTGTCTTTATTTGTGTTTTTGTTAAGCAATTCAATAGCCGAATCCGTAAGCAATGTGCTTGAATGTTTCCCCGGATCAAATTCGTCACAATGTTGTTCTTGTGGTTGATTATCACTATAAAAATCTACCACAAAATTTATAACATTATCGTATTTCCCCGTTGGATCAAAGCGGCAAGTGGGTACATTCCAATGGTCCCACATTCCGCCAAAGAAAATCTTTGCACCTTGGGTAAAGCTACGTGCATAGGCTGGGTAACCATTATGCCATTTGCCAAGGCCAATTGTTTCGTAGCCGTTATTTTTAAAGGTTTCTGCAAGGGTTTTGTGCTGTTGAGGAATATTACCGCCCAATTCTTCAAGGTGGAAGGGATTTCTACCGGATAAAATCATAGCTCTGCTTGGCATACACACCGCACCGCAAGTACCGCCTGCAATATGTGCGTGAGTAAAGGATGTGCCACGAGAAGCCAGTTTATCAAGGTTAGGGGTTATGATTTCCTTATTACCGAGTGCGTGAATAGTGTCAAAGCGCTGGTCATCGGTAACTATAAATAAAATATTCGGTTTTTTAGCCATAAAAGCACCACCTGTACAGCTGTATATAAGCCCAATTTTATTAAATAAATATTTGTTTATGTAAGTGTATCATACAATAAGTATAAAAAACAATACTTTTAAATATATGATTGCTATGTGATACAATGTATTACACATATGGTAAGCTCCCGTTGACACTTTTTACAAACACCTTATTATTTGTTTTCTATAGACCATTTTTGTTGCATTATAATTGCAGGGTCGCAGTCGAGGTCGCTTTTTCGCGTGTAAAATGCAGTGATTAAATCGCCATTGTCAAGTTCAATTGTTGAGGGGTAGCCTAAATCATCAGTGTCATAGCCGTTGTGCAATATAAATTCATTGCTCCAGGTTTCACCATTATCTTCACTTAACACCGCCCAGATACCGTAAGGTCTTTTTCTGTGAGAAAAAGTGGAAATCAAAGTTCCCGATGAATGGAGAAATAAGTGCCCGGGAGCACCGCTGTCATCTCTCACAATTTGCCTGGGCTTGCTCCATGTTACACCGTTATCAAGAGAAATCGTCTGGTAAAGAGTAAATATAGTTTCTTCTGCATTTTCTGCTCGTAAGTGGCAGATTATTTTCCCATCAGGGAGTTGAATAGCATGAGGCTCATAGAAATAAAGCTCTTTAAATTCTTCGTATTTATAAAGACCCATTTCGCCTCGCAAAGTCATTTCACCAGTTTCGGTGTTTATTGTATGGGCTTCAATATGGTTGTGTATACCCTGTATTCTGCCAACCCACAAAACTGTACCATCATTAAGCACAGTAGGACCATGAGGTGATGAGATTGGAGATTTATATATCTTACCAAATGACTCACCACAATCCTTACTTATTCTGAAATTTACGCCAAGAGCTTCTGCTTCATCTTCTGCAGAAACAGAGTTTATGTAATCAAAACATTCTTGAGTCTGGGGCATATTTTCCCTTTGAAATTCAAGTGTATTATTAAAAGAGGTTGCAATAAGACCACTTTCACCGAAAACAGTAAGTCCTACATCCCTGTCATCAAGAACAGTATCGAAAACAGGTACAGGCTTACCATAGGTTTCGCCATTATCATCGCTAAAGGCTAAAACGCCCTTGCCAAAAGGACAGATATGCTCCACCCTGTAACCTGAAGCACCAACACATATTTTACCGTTTTGAAGTTTTGCGATTGTAGGCCATGCAAAGTAGGCATGGTGACTTTCTGTATTTGTCATAACAATTTTTGGCGAATCGATTAATTTAATGTTCATGAGTGTTTCTCCTCAGCTAAAATTATAAACTTATTGTAATAAAAACGCTGCAAATTTGCCGATTGTGTAAGGTTGTAAAACAGATTGGTTTTGTTACAGGTCGTATTTAAGATAAATTAAATTATTCATAGGACTGTTATTGTAGCTTTCAATTTCGTAAAAACCATGTTTTTTATACATGGTTATTGCAGTTTCGAGAAAGGGGAGGGTGTCCAACAAGATATACTTGTACCCTATTTCCTTTGCATCTTCAATAATATGCTTTACAAGAAATTCACCAATGTTGTTACCACGATATTCGGGCTTTACATATAATCTTTTTAGTTCACAATTCTCGTCATCAAGTTTTCTTAAAGCTATACAACCAGCCACATTTTTATTATAAAAAGCTACATAAAGTCGCCCGTAAGGTAGACCGTATTTTTCTTCCAAATTTTCAGTTTCGTGATCGTAATTTTGAAGTTCTAAGTATTTTTTGAATGTGCTTTCACCTTCAATAAGCATTCTTGTATATTCAGTAAATAAAGCTTTTATTTCATCCTTGTAGGAATAAGCTTCAACTATTTCAATACTCATAAAATCTCCCTTACCATACAAATGGTATCAAACGATGTTTTACTTTTTTCTTATATTCCGTATATCCCTGGAGTTCTTTTTCAAGTAAATCTTCTTCACCTTTAATTCTTTTTGCAATTATGAAAGGGTAGGCGAGGAAAATAATAAAAGCATAAATTGAGCCCAAAACAAGTGGCATTGCTAAAAATAAAAGCAATGTCGCACTGTACATAGGGTGTCTTACAATTCCGTAAAGCCCTGTGTCTATTACCTTTTGATTTTCTTGTACCTGAATTGTGCGGGAAAGGTATGTGTTCTCTCTCATTACTTCTGCATAAAGAATATAGGCAATAAGGAAAACAACAGATGCACCGACAGAAACCGGTGTTGGCAATTGGTACCAATCAAAACGGAACCCTAACCCTGCAACAATAAAACCCGCAATAAACATTAAACCGCTTAATTTAACTACAAGGCTTTGGTCTTTTTTGGTTTCTTTGCTATTAAGTCTTTTTTCTAAAAGTTCAGGATTTTTGAACATCAAAACAATACCTGCAATGGTTATGGGAACAAAAAGAATTCCCATAAAAAGCCAACCATTAAAATAATTTAAACTGCCTGCAGGTAAAAATATCAACAAACCAACGATGGCAATCCCCAATAAAAACTTGATTAGTGCCTGAAAGAATAGCTTTAATGTCATAATATAGCTCCTGTGAATGATTGTTTTCTGACTATAATTATATCATATCCGTTAAACCATTTCCACATAAGAATAAATATTTCTGTTCTTGGTTGCAATTCTTTAATTGCTTATGTATAATGATATTTATAAATCAATGAAAGGAAATAAGAAAATGATTAAAGAAAAACTTTCTAAAATGAATTGGATTGCGATATGTCTTTTCAGTTTCATGGGCGGTGTTGCATGGAATATCGAAAATATGTATTTCAATACATTCCTTTATAACTCCGTTTATGCAAATGCATCCGAGGCTGCTATGGCGGGTACAATGGCACCAACCACTGCTATTAGCCGAATGGTTGCTCTCTCTGCTATTGCTGCGGTGCTCACAACATTCATAATGGGTACTCTAAGCGACAAAATGAAGAATCGTAAGATGTTTATTTCTGTAGGTTACATTTTTTGGGGTATTGTTACTGCTCTTTTCGGTTTTATCACAAGGGATAATGTTGCAAGCCTATTAGGCCTTACAGATGAAGCGGTAATCCTTACAACAACTGTTTGGATTGTTATCGCAATGGACGTTATTATGACTTTTATGGGTTCAACAAGTAACGACGCTGCTTTTAATGCATGGGTTACAGATATTACAACTCCCAAAGTCCGTCCCACTATCGAAACCGCTCTTACTTTTGTTGGTTTCTTGTCTGTTGCGGTAGTTATGGGTGTTGGTAGCCTTGCTCAGTCAGGTACAGTTTCATATCAGGCTTTCTTTATGGGCTTAGGTCTTGTTGTTTCTGTTTGTGGTGTGATTGGTTTATTTATAATTAAAAATCCAAAAACAATTTCAAAAGAAAATGAAGTGTCTTCAAGCTATTGGGCAGACCTTTTCTATGGCTTCAGACCATCGGTTATTAAAAAAAATGTCCGTCTTTATCTTGCTCTTTTAGCTATTGGCTTCAGCAGTATTTCTTATCAGGTATTCTTTCCATATCTTCTTGTTTATCTTCAGTATGTTGTTATTCCCGATAACGGCGGAGATGGTTTTATTACAACAAGCGTAATTGTTACTGCTGCAATAGTTGTTGTAGCACTTGTTGTTGGTATGGTTGTTCTTCTTAAGCTGGCTGGAAAAAACAAAGCTCTGGCTCTTGTACCCAGTGTAATTCTTGCTACTGCAGGTTTGCTTCTTCTTTCAACATCAACAAATATTCATATTATTCTTATTGGTGTTGTTCCTGCACTTGTAGGTAACCTTGTTATAACCATTCAGTTGAATGCAGCTATTAAAGACTTTATTCCTCAAGGTAAAGCAGGTCTTTTCCAGGGAATAAGAATGATTTTCGTTGTTCTTCTTCCTATGATTATCGGACCCGCATTAGGCGACTTGGCTTGCAGAAACTCTGCAATTACTTATGCAAACGAATATGGTGTTGAAACTATTGTTCCATCAAGCAGTATGTTCCTTTATGCAGCTATTGTTGCAATATTCGCAATTATTCCTATGATTATGCTTATCAAAAAAGGATTCAAGGTTGAAGAGAAATAATTTGAATTTTAATAAAAAACAACGGAGACATTTTTGAAAATGTTTCCGTTGTTTTTTGTTTTTTATTCAGCTTCAAACATAAGAATTATTGCTTTCTGACCTTCTGGAAGTGGAAGGGTTAAGCCTTTATTCATAAGCTCTGCGCCTGATAATTTGTGGATTTTTTCGGGGTTATCAATGTCATAAATCTCATAGGTTTTTGATGCGATAAGACCGTTGAGCTTAACTGTGTATTCAGTATCATTAACCTTTGCTCGTTTGTAAATCAAAACAGTACCTTCTGTTGCATCTTCGTTTACAAACTCCATTGCGTGCATTTTATCATTATCAAAGCTACCAAAATCAAGTGGATAATAATTACCGCCCATCAATGCCTTTTGCTCCGTATAAAGACCGAATTCAGGATGCTGATGTGAATAGAAGTCCATAAGCATCAAGGGCATAACAGCTGATCTTGCAGCATATTCATCCTTCATATAAAGGTTTGCACCTGTTATGGGTAACCAGAAAGAGATACCGTAGGTGTGGGATTGTGTTGCATCAAAAAGGTCGGGATGATAAGCACAGTTGTAGTCACTTCTCCAGAAAGCAATACTACGATAAGTCATTTCAAGATCAAGTCGTTTACCGCCTGAAGCACAGTTATCAATAATAAGACCATCAATGTTTTCTGTGAGATAATCAAGATACTTATAAAGGTTTGTTACATAGTGGTTTTCGCAGATACCTGTTCTGCCGTTGTAATATTCAGCATCTGCTTTCTGCCAAAATTTAAGAGGTGAGAAGTTGAAATCCTGACGGTAAATGGTAACACCATTTTCTTTCATGGATTTTAAAAGGTAGTCGCAATAGTATTTGAATGCATCTTCATTTGCAAGGTTCCACATAAGGTTATCTTCGCCGTCAACACTGATTAACCACTCAGGATTTTCAGAACCAACAGTATGGAAATGGGTGCCGGGCCATACTCTTTCGGGCTCATACCAAAGGGTGTGACCTAACCCCTTTTTCTTTGCATAGTCAGAAAGCTCTATGATACCGTTGTCATATCTTTTTGTGTCAACGATCCAGTTGCCAACACCATCGTGCCAGCCTTCGTTATAGCTATACCAACCTGCATCCATCCAGAAAGCATCTATTTCGTCATAGATGTAATCAGCAATTTCATTGTCGAGAATATTAATGATTTCATCGGATGTTCGTGTTGATGTTGGTCCTGCAACCTCCATTACAGTATAAGAATTCTGTTTTACATTTTCGGGATAAACGGAGTCCATAACCCAATTTCTAAAAAGGTTAAAGCCTTTGAGTGCATTATCATTGTCATAGAAGCTGATTGAAACAAGTGGTGAACGAACCTCTTCACCGGGAAGAAGGTAGGCGTTGAAGTTCTCTTGCTTAACGGTGATGTTGGTTTCGCCTTTAGAGCCCGAAATACCCGATGCCCATTGTCCTGTCCAACCGATACCCAGAACCATTCCGTAATTTTCACCGTGAATGTTGAAATATGGAAGGAAAGCTTCGGTAGGTTTACCATCAGTAGCACTGAACTTTCTTTCAATAGCAGTTAAATCCTTTTGTATAAGGGAAAAGTCACTTGCTGCAGTATTGCTACCCATTGAATAATATAGGTCTGCCTTGCCTGTAGGGAAAGCGAAGTCAAGAGCATAGAAATCGCTGATAACTCCGGAATCTTTTTTATCTGTATTTTTAATATAAACAGTCCATTGGCAAGTAGCATTGTTTTCAAAAATAGTTGCTTCAAGTGTCACTTGAAGACCATTGTTTTTGTTGCTTAAAACTATGTATTTGGTTTGACCACCCTGATATACAGAGCCAAATTTAGGAGATTCTGTTAAATTGTATTCCCAATCTGCAGGGTTAAATGTTTGTCCGTCAACTTTAAATGTAAAGGGGTAATTATTGCTTTTTCCAAACAAATTACTGTCAAACCAATTAGAACAAAGTTCTTTTTCTTCTTTGGTTATGCTCATTTCCTCAGCAGTAATGGGATCAAATTTAATGTTCTTTTTATAACTGAGAGCTTTGATGTTTTCCTCGTTTAAAATAATAACACCACCGCAAGAAATTACGAAATAAATAATTGCAAGTATAATATTCAATATTGCATATTTCTTCTTTGCCCTTAAGATGAAAGTGGTTAGAAGTAGAATTGCCGATAGGGAGAAAACTACAGTAAATGTTTTAATAACAACCTGTTGATTCAAGAAGCACTCTTTATTGATGCTTGCATTAATGCCCCATATCAATCCCTGAAATAATCCGTTGCCCACCAAAAATGCAATAAGTTTTGGAATCCAATTTGCATTTTTAAAAACCGCTTTAACGAACATAATAAGGAACCAACCGAGTGCCACACCCGAAAGCACGGTGTAAAGGTGAATATCAGCACCACTTTGTGTTCCGTAGAATATGTACCACAAGGAATATGCGGCATATATCATAAGGCCTAAAAATATTGTTGTAAGGCTTATTTCAACTATACTATTATTTTTTAGCTTTTTCATTATGCTACCTCCATTCAGATACGTATAACCAAATTATATATAATAAACTTTACGATTGCAACCTATTATGTAGATTGAAAAATACTATTATTTTATAATTTCAAAAATTTTTGTGCTGTGCTTTGGTGCGGAAATTGTAACTACATCTGTTTCAAACACCGTACCATCTGTTTCAAGCAAAGGTCGTATTTTGTATTTTTTCGGTAGAGTTATTTTTATTTCATCCTCACTGACTGTATGAACACCCAGAAAACCATTTCCGCAATAAAATACAGCACCGTCAGTATTATAACAATGAACACCTGCAGAAACAAGAAAGTTTCTCAGCTCGTCTGTATTATAAAACGGCTTTTCTTCAGTTGATGAAATATATGGCATGGAATGTTTTTTGCAAATTTCAATGGCTTTTTTACCGTTTTCTGTAGGTCTTGGCGCAGTAAATATTGCACATTTATATTTGTTTATAACCTTTTCCGCATCCTCCACTAAGCACATGTCAAAGGGAATTCCGGAGAAACTCATTTTTATACGATGGTGGTTGACCGTGTTTAAAAGATAATTCCCTTGAGGAATGTTTGCATAAGCTTTTTCGTCAATGAATAGTACTGTTTCGGCGGTAGGTGAATTTTCTGTGTTTTTGTCTTTTGATTTATCATAGATCAGTTTCATTTCCAAAAGCTCATCTAAGAGTCTTTCGTTGTGATACCATCCGCCCCACATATCAAACCACCAAATGCCCGAGCCTTTTGTAATCTGGTGGGCAAAGGCTTTACGAAGAGCAGAAATAGAAAGCTCTTGTGTATCAGGTCCGCACCATACTGTTTTATTTCCGTTTGAGTCGTATAACGGAAGTTTGTCATCAGGATATTTTCCCGGGCGAGAATCCTGCATTCTTCGGGTAAGGTGAGTTCTTATATCGCACTCGACAAAATACATTTTTTCGTGTAGTTTAACAGAATCTGCGGGTAACATATCACCCCAGTCAATACCAAGTTCTCTGTTGTTGTCATAACAACAAGGAGAGGAAAAGAAATCAATGTATGGTGAGTTTATAACATTGGAAAGCCCATGCAGACCCCAAAGCTGTAGATTAACATAAGCGCTATAACCGTAAAAGACGCCTACTATCTGCTCATTTTTTATAAAATTTTTAAGAACTTTTGCGAAATGCTCAATTGTCTTTGAGGGCGTTTCGTTGCAGAATTCATAATATTTCTTTATTTCTTCTGTTAAAACACCACTATCAAAATCTTCTCTTTCGGGGATTTTAATGTCTTTAATCCCGTGTTTTTTTAAGCACCATTGACGGAATTTTTCCATACCCATTTGGGAGTATGAGCCGAAAAGATCGTGGTGCATCCATTCCTGAGTTGTGCCACCGCAGAGTTGATATCCTGCAATTCTGTGAGCATAATTTGCAGAGCGAATGTGAGTAACAAGAGTTATCAGAAGCTCTGAACCATCTCGCATAAATAAGTCAGAATAAAGAGATTCCCTTGCACCGCTTTTGGTGTCTACCGTTTCAAAAGGGTTTTCCTTAAGCCATTTTCGAGGCATAGAAATATTAATTCTTGGAAAAATTAGTGCATCAGGACAATCTGAAATAATGTTCTCAATGGTTTCGTCAAATTCCGAATAATCGGGAACATCACCTTCGAAAACGCCTGTTCTGAATGGTGTAAAGCCTGATGAATTGTTTATTGGTAAATCGGTGAATGAAACGTTTACAAAAAACATTTTGTATCCGCTTTTGATAAAATCTGACCACTCACCGCATTCATCAAAATATGTGGTATATGCAAGCGGGGACAGGTGTTCACCGTTAACATTTATTACTGGTTTATCGTTTATAAATTCAATTTTTGTTTTGAGCACATTACCGCCTCCCGGATACTGTTGCTTCCGCTACTCAATGCCTATTTCATATTTATCTTTGGTTTATTTATACGTTAAACTCATTAGTTTTTGAGATTTCATTATAACACAACCATCTGAATTTTATCAATAAGAACAATACACCTACTTATCAGTTGGTAAGTAGGTGTATATATTTTAGATTCTTTTTGGAATTATTCCCATTCCTTATTCATTACTACAAAAGTCATTCTTTCTTGAATGCTTTCTTTTCCGTGATTTGTTTCAATACCACCGTGGTCGCTGGTTACAATTATAAGCCAGTCTTCACTTTCATAAGTATCTCTTGCTTTAATTGTATTTATAATTTCAAGTCCACAAGCATCTTCATCAAGAAAAGCCTGTTTGTATCGGGGATTGTTGAAAGAAAAACCGTAGTTATGGCCTTTTGAGTCTGTATGTTCGTAAATTATGAAAACGAAATCAGAACAATCTTCAGCGGAAATTTCTGCAACAGCGGCCTCGTGAACACCTTCATCGTTTTTGCAAAGTCTGAAATCTACATCAAGATTCTTTTCTTCACAATATTCCTTTTCTTCTAAATAGGTTGCGTTGTTTCTGGAAAAATGTCCTTTCCATTTTGTGAGAAAAGCGGAATTGTCAATAATTCCATCTTCAACAAGACTCAACATAAGTGATTTTGTCTCAAGGGTTTTAGTAATATCGTTTCCTGTAATTCCGTGAACATCTGCCCATTCTCCGGTGACGATGGAGCACCATCCCGGGGCAGTGGAGGTGTCCTGTGTGTTTTTTTGGGGATAATTAACCCCACCACAATATGTAAGGTTAATTGAGGCACCGTCTTTAAGTAAGGCGTTTATTGCGCCATTGTCCTGCTTTTCTCTAAGAATGTCTGCACGGCAGCCATCGTACCCGATGATAATCGCCTTTTTCTCGGTTTTGCCTTCAGGTAAATCGGATTTGAAATGTTTGTCAATTATCTCGTAAAGTTCAGTCTGAGGAATAGCAGTTTCAATTGTGTTTTCATAGCCAACAGCATCAATATTTTCTCTGAAAAATGCTTCTGTATCGGCTTTGTCTTTATGAAATCTTGTGAAATATAAAGCTAAAGCTCCTGCAATAATACCAAGAACAACAACTATAGAAACAATAGAAAATATGATTTTTTTCTTGCTTTTCATAATTATAACTCCTTATTATTTATTTTCGGCAGCAAGATTTTCTTTGTGGCGTTCTGCACGAATTACTTCAAGCTCACGATACATCTGCTCTTTCTTTTCTCCCTCGACATCATAGAATAGTTTAAGGATGATAGCTTTAAGTACATTGGCTGTAGTGTAACCGAATAGCAGAAATGCAAGAATCTTAAGGCAGGTATCAAGGTAGTCCGGCTGAGCCTGCATAGTTGCAACCAGGTCACCCTCGGCAGAGGACATATAACCTGCCCAGGCAATCATAAAGGGAATTGCAAGCTCTTTGAGGTAGTTGCAAGCAGAGTTAATCCAACCGGGAACGATACCCTGAATAGCTTCCATTCTTTCACCACACTGCCATTCAAGGTAGTCAAGGAATTCAACATTGAAATGAGAGTTTGAAAGCTCCTGAATACCGATACCTATACCAAAAACGAAATAGAATACATAGAAGAATATGCTGTTCCAACCGGAGAAGAATATAATGCCGAACTGAGCTTCTACAAAGCAGATTGCAAAAAGCACACCGGCTGATATAAGGGAGTAGGGACCACAGAATTTTAGAAGCTTTGTGGGCTCGTATTTCTTTGAAAGTTTAGTAGCAATAACATTACCAACAACAGTACCTACTGCTGTGGGAAGGGTAAGAAGAAGGTTCTTTGATGAGCCAACCGTGATTGCTGCAAGGTAAGTAGACATTCTTCCGAGCCAAGCAAAAGCATTTACCCATTGCATCGCATGGTAAGCACGGTAGTTTTTGTATTTGAAAAGAGAAAACAAAGCTTTTGAAATTTTAACTTTTTCTTTCTTGGGAAGTTCAATTCTTTCTTTGCAGAAAAGACCACACATAAGGTTACCGAATGCAGTTACACCTGCAGCAACAAGAGCGAGTGTCATATACATTGCATTCTTGTCGTTGCTGAAAAGTCCGTAAACATAGGTTGCAATATAAGCTCCACCGTAGCCGATATAATATGACAACTGCCATACAGTTGCAACATTTTTCTTTTCCTTATGGTTGGGCGAAATGACCTGAACAACATTCTGACCATAGTTATTGAATGTATTGAATATGGTCTGGCAGCAAGCTATGCCATAACGGAAAAGAGTCATCTGCTGAACTGTCCAGCCTTCAGGAACGTAGAAATAGAACACTGTAAGGAAGAATATAGGTGCAAGGCAGATTATGTACCATTGACGGTACCTGCCCCAGCGGGATTTCCATTTTTGAACAATTATTCCCGAAATAGCACCTATTGCGATACCCAAAACAGTTGTAAGGGTGGATTGAACTGCAAGAATTTCTGCAATTTCATCGGAGCTAACACCCACAGGTCCGAAATAAAGCTCGTGTAGGAATGCTGCTGCAAGAGTACCTGTAAGAGTTGTACCAAATTGACCTCCGATTCTTGCAAGCATTATGCACGCATATTCAAATTTTGTAATATACTTGCCCTCATTATGATTAAGTGCACCTTGAGGTATTGCGGTAACGGGAAGTGGTTTCTTTTTAAACATCATATCATCTCCATCAAACAGCATTGATTTAGTTAATATTAACATTAAATTTTATATTAATCAAGATATTTAGTTTGATGTGTACATATTTTGTTTTGTGAAAAGATGAAATAAAAATCCCGCTTACCAAATCAGATTTCGGCAAGCGTGGAGGATTTTAGTTTTTTATTGTTTGTTTTTTTACTAGGCCTAATGCTACAACAATAAGTGCCAAAGGGAGCAAAAGGACTACACCACCGGCAAGTAACAGACATACTATGAGCGCAGGACAGGCTATAGCAAACAGAATAATTGCTATGATTTTTGTAATACTCCATGTGATTTTAAAGGTGAGCTTAAGTGCTTTAAAGAAAAGCCATATAAATAAAACTGTAATTGCGATTTCAAAAATAGTCTCAACCATGAAAATTCTCCTTCTTATAGTTACGCTGCTTCTTGGTTTTGCTTCCAAGTTGCGTAGCTTTCTAAATCATTTTTTATTGTGTTAAGTACTGCCTTAAGTACGGTGATATCATCCAGTACGCCTATAATAGGTATGGCGTCATGCAAAATGTCAAAAGGGGTTACTGTGTATAAAATTGCTATTGCAACCATTACCAAGGTAGAATAAGGTAAGTTTTTATAAACCCCGTTTATGGAATCAATAAGCATATCACAAAGAAGTGGTACATCTAAAAAATACTTTTTCAAAAATGAGATGTTTCCTAACTTTTTGCAGAATGATAATGCTCGGGTTACCAATTCAATAACCTTTGCTTTGTTATTTAAAAGGCTTTTTGCTTTCTTTTCTAGAACCGCAACAACTACTTTGAATGGTAATTTTTGACCTTTAACAACGTTGTTTATATCTGTATTCTGATAGTTGTCATTTTCGTTGATATCACGAAACTCAACTTCTATAATTTTTTTATTGTTGTATTCATTATTCATTTTATGTCCTCCGCTAACTTGCTTTTTTATTCTCAACTACAATTCCTATGCTTTCGGCGTATGATGGGTTTTTATTTATTTTTTCTGTTAGTTTTATGGCTAAAATTCTTTGTTGTGGTGACATCTTTTGTACCCCTTGTGTTATTTTATTTACAACATGCTTTGGTTGTGACTATATGCTACCATTTATGTAAAAAATTTTGAATTGCAACAATTGCAAATTTTATAGCAAAAAATTAACAATAAATGCAAAAAAGATGCTCAGCCGATTAGGCCGAACACCTTTTATGTATTTATTCGCTTTTTATTTTTTCGTATTTATTTTTGTCTATCTTGTTTTCTGCAATCATCTGTTCGACCCAAAGCTGGAGAGTTTCAACTGTAATAGAAATTCTTTCAAGCTCTTTTTGGATGAAAACAAAGTCCCGTATTTCATCATCTTCAATAATGCCATCTGCAGTGATTTCTATTAAACGTTCCTGATTCTTTTTCATTGAATTAAG
Organism: Acutalibacteraceae bacterium; assembly: GCA_045602345.1. Taxonomy (GTDB): domain Bacteria; phylum Bacillota; class Clostridia; order Oscillospirales; family Acutalibacteraceae; genus DTU089. The sequence continues at coordinate 18,810 of JAZSBI010000072.1, forward strand.
TGAAGAGAGCATTTCAAGCACAATCTGAGTCAGGTCTTTGACCTTAATTTCAGGAACATATTTTTGTCCGATGGGGCATTCCTTAGAACAATAATGATTGCAAAGAGTGGGTTCACAATAAATTTCTGAAAGAAGCATAATCTCTTCGGGATGGATATTAAGCTTCCCATTTTCAATTCTTTCAAGTCTTTCAGGTTGCAAGGGTTTATTTAACTTTATCGCCTCGTTGCAAACTTCGTCACGAGTCATATTATGTTCCTTGCGGATTGCTTTATAAATGCTGTCAGCCATAGTTTTCTCCTTTGCATATACGCTGTAAAGAGCCTGTGTTTCCGTGAATTATTAAGGTAAGTATAACATTAAAAAGTGTTTTGAGCAATAGCTTTTTAGAGAAGGCGGATAATAAATAAGAGTGGGGTTAACCCACTCCTTTTATAGTGTTTATTGCATTTTTTTCTAACCTGGATACTTGTGCTTGTGATATACCTATTTCTTCCGCCACCTGCATTTGTGTCATTCCTCGCATAAATCGCATTGAAAGGATTTTTTTCTCTCTTTGTGGAAGATTTTTTATTGCTTCTTTCATTGAAATTTCATCTATCCAATCACCATCAGTTTCATCAGATCCCAATTGATCCATAAGAAAAATTGTATCGCCTCCGTTGGAAAATACGGGTTCATAAAAGGAAACCGGTTCAACAATTGCTTCGAGGGCAATTACAACCTCGCTTTTTTCCTTGTTAAGTTCCTTTGCTATTTCTTCTACTGTTGGCTCCCTGTCAAGTTCATTGCTCAATTTTTCTCTTGCTTGCATGGCATGGTAAGCGGTATCACGCATAGAACGACTTACCCTTACAGGGTTGTTATCGCGGAGGTGCCTTCGTACTTCGCCTATAATCATAGGTACAGCATAAGTTGAAAATCGCACATCATGACTTGTGTCGAAATTGTCGATTGCCTTCATGAGTCCGATACACCCAACCTGAAAAAGATCGTCAAGGTTTTCGCCACGGTTTGCAAAGCGTTGAATAACGCTGAGAACAAGTCTCAGATTTCCGGTTATCAGCTTTTCACGAGCGTGTTTATCGCCATTTTTAGCTTTTTCTAATAATATATTTTTTTCCTTTTCGGGTATAACTTTTAATGTTGATGTATCGATTCCGCATATTTCCACTTTGTTAAAATACATTTCGGCACTCCTTTGATTTTTTATGTAACGGAATTCTATAAAGAGTATTGCCGAAAAAATGGTTGGTAATCACTTTTGGGTTTACCAAATTTTAATAATTGTTCATCGTCTTCCCCTTGACATTCTTGTTTACTGTGATATAATTAAAACAACATAATTAAAAAGTTATTGGAGGATTTTTAATATGAAAAAGATTTTAAAAATCGTTGGTATTATTGCAGCAATCGCAGCAGCTGCGGCAGCAGTTTATGTTATCATCGAAAAAATCAAAGCTAAAAACGCTCCTCACGGCTATGATGAAGATAACTACGTTTCCTGCTCTTGCCTTGATGAAGATTTTGTTAGTGAAACAGTTACAGAATAAAAAACAAAAATATTTGGACCTTATCGTTTAGCAGAAGCTAAATGGTAAGGTCCATTTTTTGTATATTATGAAACAATTTACAAAAGATATATCTGCAATTTATCTTTTGAGGTGTGTTTTATGATGTTTTTAAAAGCCTTTTTAATAGGCGGTCTGATATGTGTAATAGGGCAGATTCTTATTGATAAAACAAAATTAACGCCGGGACGTATTCTTGTAGGTTTTGTAGTAGCAGGTGTTGTGATAGGTGCATTGGGTTGGTTTGAACCCCTGGAAAAATTTGCGGGAGCGGGTGCAACCGTACCACTTCTTGGGTTTGGTGCAGCTCTTGTTAAAGGTACCAAGGAGGTAATAGACCAGGATGGTTGGATTGGAATTTTAACAGGACCGTTAACTTCAGGGGCAGGTGGCATAATGGCTGCCGTTCTGGCGGGATTAATTATGTCTTGTATTACAAAACCAAAAGCGAAATAAGGTGTAAAAGTGAGTAGTGTGGATTTTTTTGAAAATGTTAAAGTCTTTGAAACAGAATTAGCGGAGTTTAGAAGGTATTTACATGAAAACGCAGAGGTGGGTTTTGATTTACCAAAAACAGTTGATTTTGTAAAAAATGAATTAGAAAAAATAGGGTGTCAGGTTACACCTTGCGGAAAAAATGGTGTTGTTACCCTTATAGGCAAAAAGAAGGGGAAAACCTTTCTTTTGAGGGCGGACATGGATGCTTTGCCGATAAAAGAAGAGGCGGAGCTACCTTTCGCTTGTGATAAAGGAAATATGCACGCCTGCGGGCATGATTTTCATACCGCTATGTTGTTGGGGGCAGCAAAAATTCTCAAAAAACACGAAGAAGAAATAAACGGTACTGTTAAATTGATATTTCAACCTGCAGAAGAAATATTATCGGGTGCTAAAAATATGATAGAAAACGGTGTGCTTGAAAATCCAAAGGTGGATGCGGCTTTAATGATTCATGTTATGGCAGGACTGCCATTGAAAACAGGGACTGTTATTGTTGCAAATGGGGTAAGTGCTCCTGCGGCGGATTATTTTACAATTAACATTCAGGGCAAGGGGTGCCACGGCTCAACACCACAACAAGGTGTGGATGCACTTACAATAGGCGCTCACATTATGATAGCTTTACAGGAAATAAATGCAAGGGAATTAGGGGTTTCTGATGAAGCTACTTTGACTATAGGAAAAATGAACGGAGGAACAGCAGGAAATGTTATTGCAGATAAAACTGTTTTGGAGGGTACATTACGTGCCTATGATGAAGAGGTGCGTGAGCATATTAAAAAACGTGTTGCTGAAATCACGCAGGGGATTGCGAATACTTTTCGCGGAAAGGGGACTGCCGATTTTGGCAATGGGTGTCCTACGCTTAAAAACGATGAAGCACTTTCAGGGGAAATTGAAGGATATTTAACCGAAATTTTTGATGAAAATATGATTTTAAATACAGAAAAAATGGGTGGAAGAACAAATAAGAGTGGCGGTAGTGAGGACTTTTCTTATATAAGCCAAAAGGTACCGTCAGTGATGTTAGCTCTGGCAGCAGGGAATACCGATGAAGGCTATAAATACCCTCAGCATCACCCTAAAGTTATGTTTGATGAAAAGGTTTTACCCATTGGTAGTGTAGTTTTAGCTCAAAGTGCTTTTTCCTGGCTTGAAAATCATTGAAAATGATGATAAAATACAGGAAAGAAAGGGGTTGTATTTATGCCTTATATTAATCTCAAAACAACAAAAACAGTAGCACCCGAAAAATGCGAAGCACTCAAAATAGCTTTCGGCAAAGCAATTGAAAGCTTTCCCGGTAAAACCGAGGCATGGCTTATGGTGGGAATTGAAGATGGTGCAAAGCTTTGGTTCAAAGGTGATGCCTCTGACGATTCTGCAATAGTTGATGTGGATTTGCTTGGTCAGGTTAACGAATCAGCAAGTGAAAAAATGACTAAAGTAGTTTGCGACATTCTTGAAAATGAACTTGGCATTTCACCCGATAGAATCTACGTAAAATACACCGGTTATAATAACTGGGGCTGGAACGGTCAGAACTTCTGAATTGTGCTCGTCACATAAACAAAAACTCCCTTGATAAAAATCAAGGGAGTTGAATTTTTATTTGGAATTATTCAGCTTTTTCTTCTTTCTTTTTGTGGAAAAGAATCTTATCAACGGGGAAGTAGAGGAAGAACTGAACAGCTGAGCAAATCATTGTTGCAATATTCTTTGCGCCTGTTTCTACGGCTGCAAGATTTTCAGCACTAAGCACAACTTTTGCAGCCTCAAAACCTGATTTACCACCCTCAACAAGAGCGTTGAAATCAGTATTCTTTAAATCTACACCAGAGAGTAAACCAATAAAGAACTCTGAGTTAACAAAAACATCTTTAAGAGTGGGGTTGAGCCAAGCAGAGAAAATAATAAGACCAATAGTGAAAACTATGTAAATAGGAAGCGCAACAGCGATGTTTGCACCGGAGTTAAAGGTTTTTTCTTTGTTTACGAAGAAAGCAACGATCTGAGCAATGATGTTTGCAACGTTACTAACAATGAAATAACCTAAACCACCAATTGCAACGGGATATATAAAGAACATCCACTCAAAAGGCTGAGTATAGAGTTCTTTAACTGCGGGGATAAGCTGGAGTGTGTTGAGAAGAACGAACTGAACAATCATTGCAAGAAGGCTAACAACGATGAATTTTACAAACTGCCAGATTGTAACAAGGAGCGAACCTTTGGATTCGGCAGCTTTGTCAATGTCTTTTAATTTTGCCATAATATTTATCTCCTTTAAATGGATTTTTAAAAATAGTATCACATTTAAAAAAATAAGTCAATAAATTAAGTTTTTTATTTGTTGAAAGCAACAATATTTTTGCTAAAATTTTAACAATTTGTTTATTGACAAAATTTTTATGTTGACTTATAGTATAATTAATTCCGTTTGGGAAATATTACTAATGATACACATTGAAAGGGTGGTTATTAATGGAACTTAAAGGTTCAAAAACCGAAATGAATCTTCGTGCTGCATTTTCAGGTGAAAGTGAAGCAAGAAACAAATACACATATTTTGCATCTGTTGCAAAAAAAGAAGGCTTCCAGCAAATAGCAGCAATTTTTGAAGAAACTGCAAACAACGAAAAAGAACATGCTAAAATGTGGTTTAAGGAGCTTAAAGCTCTTGGTAACACAGCAGAAAATCTTCTTGCTGCTGCAGAGGGTGAGAATTACGAATGGACAGATATGTATGCAACCTTTGCTGACGAAGCAGAAGAGGAGGGCTTTGTTGAACTTGCAGCAAAATTCCGTGCAGTAGCAAAGATTGAAAAATCTCATGAGGAGAGATAGAGAAAACTCCTTTCAAATGTTGAAATGCAACAGGTATTTGAAAAAGCAGAGGAAACTATGTGGGAGTGCCGTAACTGCGGTCATCTTGTAATGGGTAAAAAAGCTCCCGAGGTTTGTCCTGTTTGTGCTCATCCCCAGAGCTATTTTGAAGTTAGAAAAGAAAATTATTAATTATTCAAAGTTAAAAGGCTGTTAAGTTAAGCTGAAGCTTGATTTAACAGCCTTTTTTGTGTTTTTTCACAATTTAAGAGCCTTCTATTTAGTAAGTAATTTTGTTGACTTTATAATATATAATTTGATACAATATATATGTATAATTTTTATTCTTACACAAAGGAGTGTTTTTATGGGTGTAAATGAATTCGCAGCAAAGGCTGTTAGAGTTATTGGTAAAAGAAGCTCGAAAAAACTTATAAGAAAAGGTGTTAAGGCAGAACCTCTCCCTCGTCCTGAGCCTACTGTAATAAAAGGTGAAAGATACGTTTGTGGTTATTCTTCTAAAGTGGTTATGCCCAAGGACATTCACGCTAAAAAATATTGGATTGCAGGTCACGGAATGGGTCATGTAATCGAAAGGATACACGACAACATTACAGTTAGTGCAATGTGGATTGGTGCGGATGATAATGGTGGCTACATACATATCAGCGCAGATATTATAGGTCTTACTAACTTTGAACTTAATCTTGTTCGTGCAAATCTTAAGGATTTAATGGAAGAAAGCAAATGTGCAGGCGTGTTTGTTTCTTGTACTCATACACACGCAGGTTTTGATACCGTTGGTTATTGGGGTCAGCTTTATAAACTCCAGAGTGGTAAAGATCCCGAATATATGGATTTACTTTTAAAATCTCTTGAAGAAGTTGCAAGAGAGGCCTATGCAAAACGCAGAGCGGGTAAACTTTACGTTGGTACAGTTAAGGTTCCGGAAGCACAGTTCTGCAAACGTGAGCCTAATGCAATGCATGATGTTCTTACAAGAATTCGTTTTGTTCCCGATAATGGTAGTACAGAAATGTGGTTCCTCAATTACGCTGCTCACCCCAACACACTTGGTGGTGACAACAGAGAGTGTAGCGCTGACTATCCCTATTGGCTCAGAAAAACAATTAAGGACGAAAAGAGAGTTCACGTACTTTTTGGTGTTGGTGCAATTGGTGCTGTTGACCCAGGTGATTTCTGCGAAGATAAGCCCGAGAGAACTCGCATTCAGGGTGAAACTCTCGGCAGAGCTGCTCTCGGTATTGATAATGAAAAAGAAATGCCTGTTGAAATTACAGTTCTTCAGCATAAATATTATTCGCCTGTTGATAATGGACTTCTTGCTCTTATGGCATCTATTAAGGCATGTTCATCACAGCGTTACCCTTGCGATAAGGGTGACCTTGGTCTTGCTCTTTTAACAGAAATGGTTTACATAAAGCTGGGCACTCAGCAGATTCTTATGCTTCCCGGTGAGCCATTCCCCGAGGTAGTTTATGGTGGTGCCGCACCTGCAGAGCTTTCTGCAACAGGTAAGGGTACTGATATTAACCCCACACCTCTTATTGATATTGTTGGCGATAAGGACCTTCTTGTGTTCTGTGTTACAAACGATATGACAGGTTATTGTGTAACTCCCAATGACTATATTCTTCATAAAACTCAACCCTACATCGAGCAAGGTGCGGATGTGTTTGACAGAAGACATTACCACGAAACAAACTCTCTCGGTTATTTGACAAACGAAACAATGGCAGAAAATGTTGCTGATATTATGAAGAGAGTGAAATAATTAAATACGAAAGGAGAAGGGGGATGTTATATCTCCCTTTTCGGTGCTTTTTATGGAAAAAGAAAAACAGGTTGAATTACTTCACAAAACCATCTACGGGGTATTAAAAGGTTTTGCAAACTCCATTAAGGATGGTAGCGATTATATTCCCGACAAGTCTTATGTTCCTGAAAACTTTTATAAAGGAACAGAGAAATTTCTTAAAAATCCATCCAAAAACGGAAAGTGGAGTTTAGGTTATGCTAATGTTAATTTAACTCCTCTTGACTATGCAAAACATGATTATTATATGGGTGGCTATATAGCTCCTGAAAACAAGTTCAAAAACCTTATTGAAGAGGTTGTTGACGATATGCAAGGTCGTGCAATCGCTCTCGAAGATGGTTCAGGAAGAGGTGTTTCCGTTTTTTGTACTATTGACTGTATTGGTACAACAAATGGAGATATAAGAATTATCAGAAAATTGTTTAAAGATAAATTTGAAAAGCTTTTCCCTGAAAAGAAAATTGCTTCTATCAATGTTTTCTCAACCCATGCTCACAGCTGCGTTGATACTGAAGGTATCTGGACAGATTTCCCCGGTAAGCTTTTAAGAAACCTGAAAAGAAAATATACAGGCAAGGGTATTCTTGAACGCGGTGCGGACGAGCAGTATATGCGTTTTTTGTGTGAAGGTGTCAGCGATGCACTTATAAATGCGGTTGCCGATATGTGCGAGGGTGAAATGACTGTTGCTCAGAAAGATATTACCGAAGATTATTTTACAAATAAAAACAGACCATCTGCACCAAGTATTGTAACCGATATTACAAGGCTGACATTTACTCCAGATGACAAGGATAAAACACCTACAATTATTGTGAATCTCCCCGCACATCCCGATGTTGCAGGTCTGCCAATCAAGGGTGAAGAAGGTTCGGGCAGACGCCTTTGTGGTGAATATGTTCATTATATGGGTGAAATAATAAACAAAGCCGGTTATAACTTTATGTTCTTTAATGGTGCAATCTGTGCTATTTATATGGCTTGCAGTGTTACCAATGACGGAGTTAAGCTTAACCACAGATACGAAATGTCTGTACGTTTTGGTAGGGAAATCGGCAGAATTACACTGGCACTTACTAAAACTCTTGATGAAATAAAGGAAGATAAGCTTCTTTACGATGAAAAGGAAATTGCGGAGGATTCCGCAAACGCTGCACAAAATGGCGGTAAATATACCCTTTGGTGTGAAAATTGGGAGCCTGTAGAGGAAAAACAGGTTAAACCTCTTCTTAATATAAGACTAAAAGAGGTTAAAATTCCTATTATGAATCCGCTTATGGCAGCGGCAGGTAAGCTGAGACTTGCCAATTTCAAAGTTATAGTTGAAGGCAAACAGCAATATGCAGTATATTCCGAAATCGGTTATATTGAGCTTGGTAAAGAACTTAAAATCTGTATGGTTCCCGGTGAATTCTGTTGTGATTTGCTTACAGGCGGTGCATCGCTTTATGCTGATGGTTCTGTTACTCACACAGATTTCGGAATTCCCTCTCTTCGTGAAATTTTTGGGGAGGATACAATGGTATTTGGTCTTGCAAATGATGCAATTGGCTACATTGTACCTGATAATGATTACACAATGGGGGACCCCATGAACCATTATCACGAGCTTGTTTCCCTTGGTTGCCGAACAGGTTCTTCTGTTATGAAGGGTTTTGTTGGAATGGCAAAGGAATTAAATATCACAAAATAAATTATAAAGGAGGTTTTCTTGTGAAATATTATCTTGGTATTGACGGTGGTGGAACACGTACTACTGCAGCTGTTTCGGATGAGTGTGGTAACATTATTTGTAAAGCTGTGGGCAAAAGTATAAATTTCTATTCAGTTGGTTTGGAGACAGCACGAGAAAACCTCAAAAACGTTATAAAAGATATTTATGAGAATATAGGTCAAGTTGAGTTTTATTCAGCCTTTATAGGTTGCTCTGCTTTAGATGCTGAAGCATCAAAAGAAACAATAAATGCTCTTTGTGATGATATAGTAAAAGCAAATAAAATTGGTATGAACAGCGATGTTTTTGTTGCCCTTGCTTCCTCAGGAGATGATGAATGCCGTATTGTTGCAATTTGCGGAACAGGTTCAATTGTTACGGGTATTGACAAGAATGGCACCATAAAAACCAAAGGCGGATGGGGTCACATTTTCGGTGATGAAGGCTCAGCTTATTCAATTGCCGTGAATGCTCTCAAAGCAGCAGCTATGCTATATGACGAGGGTAAGGTAACACCTTTAGTAAAAAAAGCGGAAGAGTTTTTCGGTGTTGAAGATTTCAGGGAAGCCATTGATAAAATTTATTCCCCCGACACCACAAAAGATGTACTTGCCGGTTTTTCTGTTAAAGTGGCAGAAATAGCAGGTGAAGATTTTGTTTCAAAAACTGTAATTCTTAATGAGGCACATTTCTTTTCAAAAACTGTCCTTGCTCTTCTTAACGAAATGAAAAATTGTACTTTGCTTTCTCTTTATGGTGGAGTTTTTCAGAATAATGAGCTTTTCAGGAACTCTTTTGTGGAAGATATAAAAGAATTTCATTCTGATTTAAAAATTGAAGTTCTTACATTGCCACCCGAAGAGGGGGCTTTGGAAATTGCGAGGGGAATGCAATGAAAAAGTATCTTGAATATATAAAAATAAATCAGGAAATTATTGAGAAAATTGCTGCAGAGGGTGCAGAGAATATTGAAAAAACTGCCGAACTTTTCAGCGAAGCCCTTATAAATAACAAAAAAATATTTTTATTTGGAACAGGTCACTCCCACATGCTTTCGGAAGAGCTTTTCTACAGAGCAGGAGGACTTGTTAAAATTCAACCGATTTTAGATCCGCCTCTTATGCTTCATGTTTCTGCATCAGAAAGCACAGTTGCTGAAAGGGTGGAGGGCATGGCTCAAAACCTTTTCGATGAATACGGAATTAAAGAAAATGATGTGATTGTTATTATTTCCAATTCAGGCAGAAATGGTGTTATTATTGATATGGCAATTCTTTGTAAAGAAAAGGATGTCAAAGTAGTTGCTTTAACAAATCTTCAGCATACATATTCGGGAGAATCCCGACATAAAAGCGGTAAAAGGCTTTGTGAAATTGCCGATGTTGTTTTAGATAATTTCGGTTGCATTGGTGATGCCTGCGTTGAGGTGGATGGTGTTGAAGGGAAAATTTGCCCAACATCAACAGTAAGCGGTGCGCTTATACTTAATGCAGTAGTAGCAGAAGCGGTTGCTATTTGTGCAAAGAAAGGTTTTGTGCCCGAGCATTTTGCCAGCTCCAATGTTGATGGCGGAGACCAAATAAACAACAAGTTCGTTGAGAAATATAAAGAGGAGATAAAGCATTTATGATTTACCCTGTACCTCAGAAAAATAATCTTAATGGTGAAAAAGTTAATATAAAATCTGTTTCTGTCAGCGGTGATTTTACAGATATGGCAGAAAAGATTTTTTCTTCATATAAAATAGAAACCAATAACGGCTTTGATGTTGTGGTTAAGGTTGTTGACAGTAAAAAAACTACATATATCGACGAGCTTTCCCGTCTTACAGATGAGAAATATTTTATAACTGTAACAGAAGATAAAGCAGTTATTGAAGCTTCTTCAAAGCGTGGAGTTTTCAGAGGTGTAAATACCCTTTGTAAACTTATAGAAAACGACGAGCTTAAAACGGGTGAGTTAGAAGACTATCCGCTATTTGAAACTCGTGGATATATTGAAGGCTTTTATGGTAAAACCTGGAGTAATGAAAAAAGACTTTCGGTTATGAGCCTTATGGCAAAATACGGAATGAATACTTTTTACTATGCTCCCAAAGACGATGTTTATCATCGTGAAAAATGGCGTGAATTATACCCGGAAAATGAACTTGACTCTTTGAAAAATCTTTATGATTTTGCAACAGAAAATCAGCTCAACTTTGCTTGGTGCATAGGACCGGGGCTTACATATAAATACACTTCTGAAGAGGATTTTAAATTACTTGTAGAAAAGATAAAAAGTATCTACAATATTGGTGTTAAAACCTTCGGTCTTCTTCTTGATGATATTCCTTGGGAGTTTCAATATGAGGATGATAAGGCAAGGTTTGACGGTATAGTTGATGCACATATCTATCTCATAAATAAAACCTATAAAGCACTTAAAGAATTTGATAATGAAATTAACCTTACAGTTTGTCCCACTCAATACAGCGGTGACGAAAAAGGCTATTATATTCAGAAATTCGGCCAGGGTATTCCAACGGATGTTAAAATGTTCTGGACAGGTGCAGAAATCTGCTCAAGAGTTTTAACTGTTCGGGAATCCGATGAGCTTTTCCGTTCAACTAACCATAAACCTCTCTTCTGGGACAATTTCCCCGTTAACGATTGCGAAATGTTCCAGGAAATGCACCTTGGGGCAATAATCGGCAGAGATAGAGAACTTTATAAAGCTTGTGAAGGTCTTATTTCCAATGTTATGGAGTATGCAGAGTGTTCAAAAATTCCGCTTATGACAATTGCTGATTATCTTTGGAATCCTGCTTCTTACAATCCCGACACTTCTCTCAAAAATGCTCATAAAGAACTTTTAGGAGAAAAGGCGGCTTTGTTTAAATATTTTGCAGACCATTTAGGGGTTTCCTGCCTTTCCAAATATAGCTCCGCTTTAATGAGTGATACTCTTGCACATATCAATTTCCTTAATGCAAATGGGAATAGAGAAGGTGCTCTTAAAGAATTTAAAGAGTATAACTCCAATATGAGAAAATGCCTCACTATGCTTGAAGATACCAGCGTTGAACTGTTCAAAGAAATGGGAAAATGGGTTAAAAAATTCTCAATGTGTTGCGATTTGTTGGATGCTATTTATAGCGTTTGGGAGGATCCAACTGGAGAGAATTTTGTAACTCTCAAAGACTTAACCGAAAAATACAATTCTGACGGCACGGTTTTAACGGGCTTCTGTTTGAGAGAGGCAGCGGAGAAGACGTTGAATTTATATTGAAAATGCAGAATTCGAAATTAAGCTTCGGAAAAAGTAAATATATGGCGAAGCTTATCATCCCTGTTTCATCTTTGATGAAATAGGGAGGGGGACCATCGCTTGCGATGGTGGTGGGTTGCCCCGTTTCCTTATCACTTTGTTTATTAGGAGAATAACCATGTATATAAATCCCGAAACCTATAACAAACACCCCGAAACTACAGCTACCGAAAAAGAAATGCAGAGCTATCTTTTTCTTGAAAATAACGGAGTGGAATATATCAGAGCCGAGCACGACGAAGCTGCAACAATTGAGCTTTGTGAAGGTGTTGAGAAGATAATTGATGCTAAAATCTGCAAAAATCTTCTTCTTTGTAACCGTCAGCAGACAAAGTTTTATTTGCTTCTTATTCCCGGTGATATGCCTTTTAAAACAAAATATCTTTCAGCTCAGATTAATTCATCACGTTTGTCATTCGGAAGCGGCGAAAAGATGGAGGAGCTTCTCAACGTTTCTCCCGGTTCTTTGACAGTTCTTTCTTTAATGTTTGACAAAGAAGAAAATGTTGAACTTCTTATTGAGAAAAATGTTTTTAATGATGAATATTTTGCTTGTCATCCTTGTGTTAATACTGCAACCGTTAAATTCTCAACTGCAGACTTAAAAGACAAGGTTTTACCTGCGCTTAACAGAACATACACAGTTGTTGATTTGGAGTGTCCCGAGGATGAAATTTAATTCAGTTGTTTTTGACCTTGATGGAACTCTTCTTGATACATTAGGCGATTTGCGAGATAGTGTGAATTACGCTCTTGAAAAAAATAATTTACCTAAACGAACAACAGAAGAAATCCGTACTTTTGTTGGTAATGGAATACGTCTTTTGATTGAACGTTCTGTTCCCGAAAATACCCCCATTGACATCACAGATAAATGTTTTTTCGATTTTAAAGAATATTATAAAGAACATTCTGCAATTTTGACAAAACCTTACAATGGGATTATTGATTTGCTTAATACATTAAAAGAAAAGGGCATTAAGATAGCAGTTGTTTCCAATAAAGCTGATTTTGCCGTAAAAACTTTAATGGTAGATTATTTTAATGGTCTTTATGACTGTGCCTATGGCGAAAGGGCAGGTGTAGAAAGAAAACCTGCTCCCGATGGAGTTTTAGCGGCAATTTCTGAAATGGGCGGAGAAATTGCAAACACTGTTTATATAGGCGATTCAGAGGTTGATGTTGAAACATCTAAAAATGCAAAGCTACCTTGCATAGCAGTAACCTGGGGCTTCCGTGATAAAGAGGTTTTAGAAAACCTTAATCCTGAATATATTGTAGATAGTCCAAGTGATATTTTAAAAATAATTGAAAGAGGTAATTAAATGAAAGTTTTACTTGTAAATGGTGGCCCCCACGAAAAGGGCTGTACCTATACCGCGCTTTGTGAAATTGAAAAAGAACTTAATGCACAGGGAGTAGATGCCGAAATCTTCTGGCTTG
>JAZSBI010000073.1:0-3931 GCA_045602345.1 Acutalibacteraceae bacterium
ATATAACTAACTATTTTAAATAAAAACATAGAATTTTTCTATTGTTTATATCATTATCTTTTGATAAACTAAAATTAATCTCAGAAAGGGGTGTTTTTATGAAAAAATTTAAAATTGGTATTATGGGTGCAGGTCGTGGTATTGATATCGCCAAAAACTTTATGCTTCTTAACTGCGAAATTGTTGCACTTTGCGAATTCAACGAAAGAAGAGCAAATGAAGGCATTAAAAAACTAGGTATGGATGTGCCTGTTTTTAAAGATTTCGATGATTTTTTAGAGCAGGATATGGACGCTGTTGTTCTTGCAAACTATTTTCACGAACACGCCCCTTTTGCTATAAAATGCTTCAAAAAGAATATTCATGTATTTTGTGAATGTATAAGTAACGGTACATTAGCTGAGGGTGTTGAGCTTTTAAGAGCTTATGAAAAGTCAGACTCAATTTTTATGCTTGCAGAAAACTACCCACAAATGATTTTCAACAGAGAAATGAAGCGCATTTGTGATGGTGGTTCTCTCGGTAGAATTCTTTATGCTGAAGGTGAATATAACCACCCACTCTCCCCTAATGACATTGACTTTGCAAAAAACTGCTGTTATTTCGTTGAACATTGGCGCCACTTTTTGCCAAGAAGCTATTACATAACACACTCTCTTGCGCCTTTAATGTGGTCAACTGGTGCTACACCAAAAAGAGTAAGCGCTGCTGCAATTTTTGAGCCTTTTAAAGAAACTGCTACGGCAAGAATGGTTGGTGACAGAGCTGCAGTTATAACAACTGTGAATGACGATGGCTCTGTATTCAAGGTGGCAGGCTGTGCTGCTTTTGGTGCTCACCACAATGCTTATAGGATTTGTGGCACCGAGGGTCAGATTGAAAATGTTCGTGGCATGGGCAACAAGGTTATGCTCCGCTATAACGACTGGTCAATCCCTGAGGGAAAGGAAGAAGCTAATCTTTATGAGCCTGAATGGAACGATAAGGACGAAAAATTTATTAAAGAAAGCGGTCACGGTGGCGGTGACTATATAGTTGCAAGAATGTTCCTTGACTGTATTTCTGAACACAAAGAGCCTGAATTCCCTTATGACATTATGTCTTCCGTAAATATGGCTTCTGTTGCAATACTTGCTCACCGTTCCATTTTAAATAGTGGTATTCCGTACGACATTCCTGATTTCAGTAAAGAAGATGCACGTAAGGAATTTGAAAATGACAGAGAGAGTCCGTTTTATTACACCGACGGTAGAAAACCTACAATTCCTTGCTGTTCAAAAACTGACTATAAGCCAAGTGAAGAACAATTTAACTTATACAAAGAAAACGCAAAAAATTGGTAAAAGTAAAAGACGATAGTTGATAATTTTCAACTATCGTCTTTTTATTAAAACTCATAATTTGGTTTAACTTTTTCACCTGTTTTTGCTGATTCAACTATAGCAAGGCACACAGCAACAGTTTTTGCACCTTCTTCTGCATCTGTTAAAACTTTTTTGTCATTAAGTATTGCGTCTGCAAAAACCTCGAACTCTTTTACTGCATTGTGATTATTAACTTCTATTTCAATTGTTTCTGGCTCTTTTGTTACTTGATTTTCGTCAACAGTAAAGAGTGTCATTGTTGGTGATGTGTTATCACAGATAAGAGTTCCTTTTGTGCCATAAATAACAGTTCTCATTGTGTAGTCACGCTTGCAACCAGTTGAAACAAACACCTTACCCATAAGATTTTCGTTGAATTTCATAACTGCAACTGTTGCATCATCATAAGTAACGTGTGGCAAAAGTCTATGTGTACCATAAGCGAAAACTTCCTCAGGGTCACCTGCAAGCCATCTTAACAAATCTACTGCGTGGCAACCACCACCGATTACACCGTGACGAAGTGGGTCACACCTCCATGGCTCCTGAATCAACATATAATCGTGAGCATATTCTGATTCTACAAAATAAAGCTCACCTAAAGTTCCTGCCTCAATAAGTTCTTTTGCTTTTTCAAATGCAGGTGTAAATCTACAAATCTGTCCAACCATAAATTTTGCATCTGATTCTTCTGCAACCTTTACAATTTCTTCAATATCTTCGCGTGTTAACGCAAGTGGTTTTTCACAAAGCACGTGCTTCCCTGCACGAAGCAAATCACAAGAAACCTTTTTGTGTTGCTGGTCTGGAATTGCAACTGTTACTACATCAATATCTTTATTATTAACAATATCCATATAGTCAGTTACCCATTTTTCTTCTGGAATATTATATCTTTCACCAGCAAAGCGAAGGTTTTCTTCGTTAGAGTCACAAATTATTGCAATTTCTGCATCTTCGCAGTTCAATGCACCCTCAACATGGCACATACCAAATTTCATACCAATATTTGCTACCTGTAATTTCCTTTTCATTGTTTTTGCTCCTTCAATTTGTTTTATTTAATATTGCTCTTTAAAGACAATTATGCTATAATTTCAATGCTGTTTCAAGTGTTATTTGTGTGATTTTTTCGTCATTTTGTTGGGAGCTCGATATATGAAAAATATTTATAAATACTTCGGCAGACAAGCCCCTGCCGTGCTTTATTGTGAAAAAGAATACGACTTATCCCCAGGCGAATCCTACGGACCCATTATACGCAATGTTTTTATTATAGAATGCTGTGTAGATGGCTTTGGCTCTGTTATTATCAACGGAAAAGAATTTTTGGTAGCTCCTGGAGATTGTTATATTCTTTTACCTGGTGACACCATAATTCATACTGCAGATAATAAAAAACCACGAAAAGGCTACTGGTGTGCCATAGACGGACTTGACCTGGGGTTTATATTTAAAGAGGCTGGTATTTCTTCTCTTTCACCCTTTGCACCAAAAGAATTATTCCCTGAGCTTTGTGCTTGTCTTCAAAAAATGGTTACCGAATGGGGTAAAGGTGACGGTGGTGAAACCTTGCGTGAAACTGCATTGATTTATGAATTTTTAGGTGTGTTACTTAAAAACAACAAGCTTTCGGCTCATGACGACAGAATTGAAAGAGCTATAGGCTTAATGGAAGCAAAATATCACGAGCATTTAAGTGTTGATGATATTGCCGATGAAGTTGGACTTGAAAGAAGTTATTTTTCCGTTCTATTTAAAGAAAAAACGTCAGTTTCGCCCCACAAATATCTTAACTCATTAAGAATTCGCAAAGCCTGTGACCTTATAGAAAAGGAAAAGTGCAGCATTTCTGAAGCTGCAATTGCAACTGGTCTTGACCCTTGTAACTTCTCGAGAATTTTTAAGAGAGAAATGGGTAAAGCTCCTTTAACCTATTTCAAAAGGAAAAAATAAACCGTCACAAATGACGGTTTATTTTTTGTTGTATAAAGTAATATTTTCTTCTTTAACTACAACATTTTCCATAGTAATATTTACTTTGGGGTAAATAAGTCCCTTAGCATTCTTTTCTTTATCAAAGCAAAGTCTTGAATTTTTAAAATCTATATTTCTCAGAACAACGTTTTCTGTCGGATAAGTTGAGTGAAGTAGTGTTTCAATCTCATTTTCAACCGAAATATTTTCTAACGTTATATTACTTTGTGGTAAAGCTTCACAACCCTCATAATAGCTTCTTGCATAGCTATCATAATTAAGGCTTATTGCAATGGCAATACTGCGCTTTTTCTGCAACTTACAATTTTTTATCGTAATATTACGGCAACCGCAATTAAATTCTTCGGTATCTCTTACCACAACCCAGCTTATGCCGTCGTATTCCTTTATTCCGCTTTCGTGTGCCGGTGGCGTGAGCGAGGTGTAAAGCTTTGGCTCTTTCGGATTTAATACCGCCCTGTACGTTCTGCCATTTATGGCAACTGTATCTGAATGCTGAACCTTCATACCTTTTTGCCACTTACACCAGGCGCCACCAAGAATTCTGCAGAAAAACCCCGTAGTAGTGC
>JAZSBI010000074.1:0-4760 GCA_045602345.1 Acutalibacteraceae bacterium
CCACTTTATATTTTTATTTTAAATAATCCTTAAGCCACAAAAAATGTGACGGTCTGTGAAATTTGGGTTTCATAGTTGGGTTCAAAGCAAATAAATGCTTATCCATAACTCCCCCGTCAGTTTCTAATCTGTATGCATTAAAATAGATTTCACCGTCACCTGATAATATTTTATCTTTTGGAAAACTAACTGTTGCTTCATATGAATTGTTTGTGCAAACAACATTACTTTCAACAAAAGGTTCTTCTACAAAATTTATTTCTAGTATCGGTACACCGTTTTCGTCATCCCCCTTGTTTTCCATAAGGGCACTCATTAATTTATTTTCGGGACTGATTTCTATTTCGTAATAAAATCTTCTTTCGGGGTCCGAGCCTATCAACACTTCACAAGCATCACCTTCAGAGTGAATATCATTATAATTATGATGAGGACAATAGAATTCAGTATGTTCTGCAGTAAATTTAAAAGTCAATATACCATTGCTTTCAGTAATATCAACAGTAGTCTTGTAAGGGGCAGCTGAACCATCTCTGCAATTTTTTAATTCATATAGCATGCTATTTAACCTCACTTTCAAAAATCCCGATACTTTCTCTACCAAGTAAATTATTTGAAACGTTTCTTGCATTGAAATAAAGTCTGAATTTATTATCGTACAAGGTCAAACAGCAAGCGTATACATATTGTGCCATCCAGTTGTTTTCTCCACATTTTTGCGGCACTAAAAAGTTTTTAACGAACTCAAAATTCACACCATCATCTGATTTCAAAAGAACAATTGCTGAATGACTTTTGCCGTCCTTTTCAAATAATCCGTTCTGTAGCCCAATATAACAATCTTTTAATTTGTATACCTTTAAACAACCGGAACAAAGGTTAAGATATTCTATATCTTTGCTTGGCTTGATTATAGGCTCAGTTCTTGAAACATAGTCCTTAGTAATGGAATCACTTTCAGCAAACGAAATGTATCTTGGTTCACAGAATCCGCAATCCTTAATAAAAGTCTGACCACAGGAATAATAAAGTCTGTTTCTGCCATTAATTTTAATTAAAAAAGGATTTGAAAGAGCTTGACCATTTTCGTCAACCTCATAATCCCTTGTGTTGCCTAAAACTAAATAAGGCTCAGACCAACTATTCAAGTCAACAGAATCGGTGCAATATATTTCGGATTTCCATTTACCGCCGAAAACCGCTAATGCATTTTCAATAGGAGTTTTGGTTCTTTCGTAAAAAAGATAGTATTTGCCGTCAATATAATTAACATTTGGCCGCATGGCACGGGTTACAATTCTCCCCTTTTTTGAGAAATTCAAACCATCATCTCTATCGTACATATATACACCAAAAAAGGTATGACAGAACAAATGCCATTTACCATCATGCGACTCTGTTGGTGTAATTACACTTGGGTCAGCAATTACAAAGCTGTTCAACGGATTTTTTAAAATCGGATTATTTTCATATAATTTAAAATCTAATTTTTTGAATTCATCAAAAGTTATGTTTTGCATATAGCACCTCAAGTTTTTTTCTTATATTAACATAAACAAAAAGAGTTTCGCAATAAATTTTGCAAAACTCTTTATAATGAATGTCTTATTCCAGCCCGATAAATATTATATCAATAATCTTTAGGTTTACCGCATTTAACACATTTTTTACCGAGGAAACCTTTTAATTCACCACCGCAATGCTGGCAAAGACCTTGAGAACGGAATGAAGCCTTCTGTTCTTCAATCTGCTTCCTTTCTGCTTTTATTTTTTCTCTGTCCTCTTCAATAGTATTGATATCATTAAAAAGTTTCCAGCTGTTTACATTGCATTGTCCTTGCACATTAGAGCCAACAGCAAGAACCGTGCCATCAGATTTTAAACCTACCGTATGAAAATTACCTACAGCAATTGCTACGATATCTGTCCAATCGTCTAAATCACATTGTCCATGGTTATTTCTCCCAGTAGCCTCTACAGTTCCGTCAAGCTTTAAACCTACAGTATGATAAGAACCCGCATCAATTGCTACAATATCAGTCCAATCTTCAACATCACATTGTCCATGGTCGTCTTTACCAATTGCCACAACTGTTCCATCGGATTTTAATCCAACGCTGTGGTCCTGACCTGCAACAACTTGAACAATGTCCTCCCACTTCGTTACATTACATTTGTTATAGTTTTCTTCATAAATGGAAAATTCTTCAACAGCCAGAACAGTTCCATCTGATTTTAATCCTAACATATGATTTCCACCGGAAGAAATGGTAGTTATATTTTTAAAATTTGATAAATCCCACAAGCAAGGATGTTTATGTTTATGGCTGACAATAACTGTGCCATCAGATTTTAAACCCGCAGTATATAAAGAACCGGAGGAAATATTTACAATATTTGACCAATCAGATACATCACATTGGTTTAATTGATTTTTCCCTCTTGCAATGAGTGTACCATCGGATTTTAATCCAACGGTATGAGAACTACCTGCAGAAACAGCTGTTATATCTTCCCAATCTGATACATTGCATTGTCCATCATCATTACGACCAACGGCAACAACTGTGCCATTTGTTTTCAATCCGACTGTATAGGAACCACCTGCAGAGATAATACCCCTCAATTTAGCAATTTCTTTTCTTTTAGCATATAAATTTTTCAAGTTTTCTTCTTCCAGAATTGCTGCTTTAGCATTAGCTTCTGCTATTTTTTGGTTATAATATAAAGTGTTCCTAAAAAAGCTCCCCTCATTGTATTTAAATGCTTCAGGGAAAGTAACAGATGAAAGATTTTCACAATTAGCAAAAGCTGATATACCAAGTTCAGTGACACTATTCGGAATTGTGATTGAGGTAATATTTTTACAATACTCAAAAGCAGAAGCCTCTATCTTAGTAACAGTTTCGGGAATAGTAACCTCAGTAAGATTTTCACAGTTACGGAATGCGCCCCAACCTATACATGTTACACCATTGGGGATTATGATTGAGATAAGACTTCCACATTCACTAAAAGTTGCATCAGAAATAATTTTTAAACCTTCAGGCAATGCAATTTCTTTGAGATATTTACATCCGGTAAAAACACCAACAGGACAAGAACCTGTTTGCGGATGACTATAAATGAAGCGTAATTCTTCTATAGTTGAAGGTAGAGTAACTTTGGTTATCATACTATCTTTGAAAACACCGCCCTCAATAGCAACAACACCTTCAGGTATAACGGGTGTTAAAGATTCCCCTTGATATTTTTTTAAAACCCCACCCTCAATAACAAAATCATTTGTTTTATCTTCATATATATTAACAACAGCACCTTCACCGAAATTTTGGTTGGTGATGTTGTTTGTTACATTATATGTAATGTAATTATTTACAGCATCTTCTACAACAAATGCATCGCCACAAAATTGACAGATCGCTGCTTTTTTGCTGTCATCAACGGCTAACATTCCACCACAATTAGGGCATTTTGCTTGAACAAACGGCATAACTATTACTCCTTAAACAAATCATTAAATATAACACAATAAAAATACACTCTAATTATGAACTGATTTACATTTTTTTCAATTCGCATTTATTACAAAAAAATTATGTAGTTTTTTACAAAAAAATTATAAAACAAAATTAATTGTTTTAAATATCTGAATTATTATATAATTTTGTTTCGGTGATAGCAGTCAAATAGCAGTCAAAATAAAGAAAACCCTTGATATACAAGGGTTTCAGAATATTAGTATTATTCCCACTCGATTGTGCCGATGGGCTTTGGTGTAAGATCATAAAGAACACGGTTAACACCATCAACTTCGTGTGTGATTCTTTCTGTAATCTTATGAAGAATAGCGTAAGGAATCTCTTCGATTGTTGCACTCATAGCGTCTTTTGTATTGATTGCACGGATAATTGCTGGCCAACCTTCATAACGAGCTTCGTCTTTTACGCCAACGCTCTTGATGTCGGGCATAGCAATAAAAAATTGCCAAACCTTTTCTGCAAGACCGTTTTTGTCGAACTCGTCACGGAGGATTGCATCTGCTTCTCTCAAAGCATGAAGTCTGTCACGAGTTATCGCACCTAGGCAACGAACACCAAGACCGGGTCCGGGGAATGGTTGACGGTAAACCATAGCATGAGGAAGACCAAGTGCTTCACCAACAACCCTTACTTCATCTTTGAAGAGGAATTTTACAGGTTCAACAAGTAAAAATTTAAGGTCTTCGGGAAGTCCACCAACATTGTGATGTGCTTTAACTGCTTTTTTACCTTCTGCTTGTTTAATGCTTTCGAGAATATCGGGATAAATTGTTCCTTGCGCTAAAAATTCAACGCCGTCAAGCTTTCTTGCCTCATCAGCAAAAACCTCGATAAATTCTTTACCGATTATTTTACGTTTAGTTTCAGGGTCAGAAACACCTGCAAGTTTATCAAGGAAGCGATCAGTAGCATCAACGTAAATAAGGTTTGCATCGAGTGCTTTTCCGAATACTTCAATAACCTGTTCACTCTCTCCTTTTCTCATAAGACCGTGGTTAACGTGAACACATACGAGCTGTTTGCCAACAGCTTTAATAAGGAGTGCAGCAACAACTGATGAATCAACACCACCAGAAAGAGCAAGAAGAACCTTTTTATCGCCAACTTGTTTGCGAATCTCATCAACTTGTTCGGCAATGAAAGCCTCTGCAAGTTCAACTGTTGTAATTCTTTGCATTGTATCGGGTCTTTTAATAATTTCCATAACAGTTAAACCTC
>JAZSBI010000075.1:0-3232 GCA_045602345.1 Acutalibacteraceae bacterium
ACACAGCACAACAGGTCTTGGCTTTATGACTTGTCTTAAAGCAGTGGAAGCAGGTGTTGATGTTATTGACACAGCTATTTCCACAATGTCCGGCGGTACTTCACAGCCTGCAACAGAAACTCTCAACTATACTCTTGCAGAGCTTGGTTATGAAACTGGTCTTAACAGCGAAACTCTCAGAGATATTGCTGATTTCTTCAAGCCCATCAGAGCAAAAGCTCTTGAAAGCGGTCTTCTCAACCCCACCGTTCTTGCAACAGATGCTAAAGCTCTTGACTACCAGGTTCCCGGCGGTATGCTTTCAAACCTTGTTGCTCAGCTTACTGCACAAGGTAAAATGGACAAGTTCGATGAGGTTCTTCTTGAAACTCCCAGAGTTCGTGAAGATTTAGGTTATCCTCCACTTGTTACTCCTATGAGCCAGATGGTTGGTGTTCAGGCTACTGCAAACGTTCTTGCAGGTGAGCGTTACAAAAACGTTTCTAAAGAAGTTAAATCCTACCTTATGGGCGAATACGGTAAAGCTCCCGGTAAGGTTAATGAGGATGTTAAAAAGCAGATTCTCGGTGACGAAAAAGAAATCGAAGGCAGATATGCAGATACACTTGAACCTGCATTTGAAGCTGCAAAAGCTGAAATTGGCAAAAAAGCAAAGAGTGATGAAGATGTTCTTTCATACATCGCATTCCCCACTCAGGCAGAAAACTTCTTCGATTATCGCGAAGAAATGGCATCCAAAACATACACCTATGAAATCAAGGCTATTGATTAAGGAGGTTTTAGTATGACATTTCTTCCTTTATTCAACTTAGCTGATGCAGGTGGTATTTCCGGTTTTGGCTTCGGGATTGTTTTTGTTGTACTTCTTGCGATAGCAGGTTTCGTTGCTTTGATTTCTAAATTAATTAATGGAAAATCCAAAGGTAAAGAAGCTAATACAGAGCATACAAATACAACACAGGTTGCAGAACCTGTTAAAGAAACACCTGTTGTAGAAGAAACTGTAAAGACTGAAACTTCTCTTCCCTACACACCCGGTTATGTTACCCTTGATGGTGTTAAGGAGCAGGATGCAGCAGTTATTATGGCTATAACTTCTCATGAAACCGGTATTCCTCTTGAAAGGCTTTGCTTTAAATATATTAAACGCCTTAATCAGGAACCCGAACTTATTAACATCGAAGAACAGGATGCCGCTGTAGTTATGGCTATTATTGCAGATAAAACCGGCATTTCTCTTGATAACCTTATATTCAACTCAATTAAATTAGTGGAGGACTAATAATATGAAATACAATGTTACTTTAAACGGTAAAATTTACGAAGTAGATGTTACAGAATCCGATGCAGTTGTAACAGGTGTTACTCAGGTTCCCGTTGCAGTTGCTGCTCCTGCTGTTGCTCCCATTGCAGTTGCACCTGTTGCAGCTCAGGAAACAGTTGTAGAAGCTCCAGCAGCTCCCGTAGTTACTCCCGTTTCTGCTGATGGTACACAGGTTAAAGCTCCCATGCCCGGCACAATTCTTGCTGTTAAGAAAAATGTTGGTGAAGCAGTTAAAGCCGGTGACGTAATTGTTGTTCTTGAAGCTATGAAAATGGAAAATGATATTGTTGCTCCCTGCGATGGTACAGTTAAATCCATCAACGCTCCTAAGGGATCAACAGTTAACACAGACGACGTTCTCGCTGTTATCTGATTAAATCTCCCAATACTTAATATCATAAATAAATATTCGAAAGGTTTTCTATGGATATTTCTACAATATTAACTAAACTTTGGGAACAGTCGGGATTTTATCTTTTGGAATGGCAAAACCTAGTTATGATAGGTGTTGCACTATTCTTCCTGGTACTTGCTATCAAATTCAAATTTGAGCCACTTCTGCTTGTTCCCATTGCATTTGGTATTCTTCTTGCCAACCTTCCCGGTGCAGATATAATGCTTGATACCACCGGTGGTAATCTGGGTAGTTATGGACAAGCTGCCGTTGAAAACTCGCATTGGTTTGATTCCGGTGTACTAAGGATTCTTTATGTAGGCGTCAAGTCCAGCGTCTTCCCCTGTCTTATCTTTATGGGTGTTGGTGCTATGACAGACTTCGGCCCTCTTCTTTCCAACCCTGTAAGCCTTCTTTTAGGTGCAGCGGCACAGCTTGGTGTTTATTGTGCGTTTATGCTTGCAATTGCTTTTGGCTTTGAACCTACAGAGGCTGCATCTATTGCTATTATCGGTGGTGCAGATGGTCCCACAGCTATTTTCCTGACATCAAAATTAGCTTCGCATCTGTTGGCTCCCATAGCTTTGGCTGCTTATTCATATATGGCACTTATTCCTATTATTCAACCGCCTATTATGAAAGCACTTACAACAGAAAAAGAACGTAAGGTTGAAATGAAGCAGTTAAGAAAGGTTTCGAAAACAGAAAAGATCATTTTCCCTGTTGCGGTTCTTATTCTTTGTGCTTTGCTCCTTCCGGATGTTGTTCCTCTTTTAGGTATGCTTATGCTTGGTAACCTTTTCAGAGAATGCGGCGTTACAGAAAGACTTTCTGAAACCGCTCAGAATGCACTTATGAATATTGTTACAATTATGCTTGGTGTAACAGTTGGTGCTACAGCTAACGGACAGGATTTCTTACAGCTTAAGACAATTCTTATTATTGTTCTCGGCCTTGTAGCTTTCAGTTTCTCCACAGCAGGTGGTGTTATTTTCGGAAAAATCCTTTATGTTGTTACAAAAGGAAAAATCAATCCACTTATTGGTGCTGCAGGCGTTTCCGCTGTTCCTATGGCTGCACGAGTAGCACAAAACGAAGGTAGAAAATACAACCCCACAAACTTTCTTTTGATGCACGCAATGGGTCCCAATGTTGCAGGTGTTATAGGCTCGGCAGTTGCCGCAGGCTTCTTATATGCAGTATTTGGTCCGAATTAATTATTAAAAAGCCTATATCACCAAAATCGGTGATATAGGTTTTGTTTTTCCTGCATTTCGACCTGTTTTTCTTGCATTTCGTCATTTTTGTTGACTTTTTTATGGCATATTTTACACTTTTATTGTAAATTGACTTGTAAGGTAACAGATGGTAAACTCTTAGACAAGGGGTGATTGAATGAACATTTTGCTTTGTGATGATAACAAAACTGCTTTAGCTGAATTGAGCGAGGCGGTTAATAAATATATGGAAGAACACCTTGTTAATTGCAATATAATTGAAAGTGAAACATCAAG
>JAZSBI010000076.1:0-2024 GCA_045602345.1 Acutalibacteraceae bacterium
GAGCCTATTAAATCAAACGAGGATTTAATAAGAATACTAAAAAGTGGAAAATATAAGCTTATAAAAAAATAAAAATCAAAAAGTTGCGAAAACAAATCCATTTTTCGCAACTTTTTGTATAAATCTCATTTCCCATTATCTGAAAACTCATTTATGTGGAACACTGTCCCCTGTTTACCGAACAATGTTTCTTTATCACGAGAAACCACGATAACAGTCGGATATGTTTCCGAATCAGGACCAAAATCAAATTCATAAAAATCTCTTAGCAACCACTTATTTCCTTCGCGAATAACAGTTTCCCCATTCTTGTTTTTCACAGAAAACGTAACATACGTTTCATTACCATCTTTATAGCAAGAAGGATATACAGTGTATATTCCATAATGTATCGGAGTTTTTAATAATTCCTTCTTTTGTGCGTTTCTCACTCCAAAAGAAACAAGGGCTATAGAAATCAATATAACAAAGAATAACAGTACACACAAGATCGTTTTGCTCTTTTTCATCTTTTATCACCCAAACAACAAAGTTAAATAGCACATAGTCATATGATTGTTTTTTCTTAACGCATCTGTTTTCACTTTAATTATATCACTTTTAAGGAAAAATCACAACACAGAATTTTGTGTTTATAAAAACGGCTCATCTTTTTAGTGATGAGCCGTTAGTTTTTATTATTTAATAACTGCTTCTTCCCAGGATGCAAATGGTTCAATACCAAAAATCTTTGCAACTGTTGGAGCAACGTTTGCAAGACCGAAGGAGCCTTCCTTAACCTCATAAGCGTTTTTGCTGTAAATGATAAACGGAACCTCGTTAAGGGAGTGTGCTGTTCTTACAGCAATTTCACCCTTCTTGTTCTTTTCGAGCATTTCATCGGCATTACCGTGGTCTGCTGTAATAAGAACTGTTACGCCCATTTTATCTGCTACCTTGAGAACTCTTGCAAGACCAAGGTCAACAGCCTCAACAGCTGTAATTGTTGCATCAAGGTTACCTGTGTGGCCTACCATATCACCGTTAGGATAGTTGCAACGGATAAAGTCATATTTGCCACTTTCCATAGCCTCAATAACTGCATCTGTAACCTCAGCAGATTTCATCCAAGGTCTTTCATCGAAAGAAACCTTATCTGATGGAATTTCCATAAAGGTTTCAAGCTCTTCGGAGAATTTGTCGCTCTTGTTACCGTTCCAGAAATATGTTACGTGGCCGTACTTCTGTGTTTCGGAAACTGCAAACTGATTCATACCCTTTGAAACAAGAAGCTCTGAAAGAGTATCTTTAATTTCAGGTGGGTTAACGAGGAAACGAGCAGGAAGCTTAAGATCGCCATCGTACTGAAGCATACCTGCATAGCAAACATCAAGCTTTGCGCCTCTGTCAAAATATGTGAACTCATCGTTATCGAAAGCCATTGAGATTTCGATTGCACGGTCGCCACGGAAGTTGAAAAGAACAACACTGTCGCCATCAACAATTGTACCAACAGGCTCGCCGTTTTCTGCAATAACGAAAGGAAGAAGGTCCTGGTCAATCATACCGTCGTTTTCTGCACGGTACGTTTCAATGGCTTCTTTAGCTGAGTTAAACTGTCTGCCGATACCCTTAACGTGAGTATCCCAACCAACCTTAACCATATTCCAGTTAGCCTGGTAACGGTCCATTGTAACAACCATTCTACCACCACCTGAAGCAATTTTGCCACAGAAGGTATCATCGTTAAGCTCTGCAAGTGCATTTTCAAGCTCTTCTACATAAACAAGACCTGACGTTGCAGGAACATCACGACCGTCAAGAAGAATGTGGCAACGAACGTTTTTAACGCCCTCTGCCTTTGCCTGCTTAAGCATTGCAATAAGGTGTGAAATATTTGAGTGAACATTACCATCAGAAAGAAGACCGATGAAATGAAGTGTGGAGTTTTTGCTGATGCAGTTGCCTGCAACCTCCTGCCAAGCTGTTGATGCATAAATCTTACCTGATTCAATAGATTCATTTACAAGCTTTGCACCCTGTGA
>JAZSBI010000077.1:0-4590 GCA_045602345.1 Acutalibacteraceae bacterium
GTTCAAAGAATATAAAGCAAATAAAAATTCAGATAAATAATAGTTTTTCACAGGAGTCATAAATGAATAATAAAATGATTTGCAGTAAATGTAAAAAAAGACCTGCAGTAATTTTTGTTTCAAAAGTAGAGGGCGAGAAGACCACACAAGAGGGATTCTGCCTTAAATGTGCTACTGAATTAAATATCGGACCTATCAAGCAGATGATGCAGAATATGGGTATTACCGAAGATGATATTGATGCTGTAAGTGAACAGTTCGGTGATCTTATGGATAATATGGATGATTTTCAACTTGGTGGCGCAGGTACAATGCCTTTTATGCAAAATCTTTTCAATAGCAACGGTGCACAAAATAATGAGGATGCATCTGTTAATACTGAAGAAAATGAAGATATTGAAGAGAAAGATGAAGGCAAAAGAAAAAAGAAGAAAAAGAATAAAACTAAAAGAAAGTTCCTTGGCTCATACTGTACAGATTTAACTGCCAAAGCAAGAGAAGGGAAAATTGACAGAATTATCGGAAGAGAAACAGAGATATATCGTGTTACTCAGATTCTTTGCAGAAGAACAAAGAATAATCCTTGTCTTATCGGTGAACCGGGTGTTGGTAAAACAGCAATTGCAGAAGGTCTTGCACTTAAAATTGCAGCAGGGGAAGTTCCTGCCCGTATTGCAGATAAAGAAATTCATCTTCTCGATTTAACTTCACTTGTTGCAGGTACACAGTTCCGTGGTCAGTTTGAAAGCAGAATCAAGGGTCTTGTTGATGAAGTTAAAGAGGAAGGTAATATAATTCTCTTTATTGATGAAGTTCATAACCTTGTTGGCACAGGTGATGCCGAGGGCTCTATGAATGCGGCAAATATTCTCAAGCCTGCTCTTTCTCGTGGTCAGATTCAGGTTATCGGTGCAACAACATTCAATGAATATCGCAAACATATTGAGAAGGATGCGGCTCTTGAAAGAAGGTTTCAGCCTGTTAAAGTTGAAGAGCCATCAGTTGCGGATTGTTATAAAATGCTTCTTGGTATTAAAGAGTACTACGAGGATTTCCATAAGGTTAAAATCTCTGATGCTCTTGTATACAGAGCTGTGCTTCTTTCTGAGAGGTATATTAATGACAGATTTTTACCTGATAAGGCTATTGACCTTCTTGATGAAGCTTGCACATGTGCAAACCTTCGTAATGTTGCGATTAGTGACTATCAGAAATTAACTGCAAAAATTGCAGATTTAGCTGAAAGACAGGAAGAGCTTCTTGACACAACTGATGAAAATGGTCCTGACTATGAAGCAATTTCAATGCTTAAGGCGGAAAAAATTGCTCTCGAAAAGGAAGCAGTTGAGTTAAAGATAAAAGCTGATGATAATGATGTTACAGAAGAGGATGTTGCAAAGGTTATTAATCTTTGGACAGGTATTCCAACATCAAAAATAATTGAAAACGATATGAGAAAGCTTTCTAATCTTGCAGATAAGCTTAGGGCGAGAATTATTGGTCAGGATGAAGCAATAGATGTTCTTGCAGCTGCTATCAGACGCTCAAGAGTTCAGATTTCTGCAGTAAGAAAGCCTGCATCGTTTATTTTTGTTGGTCCGACAGGTGTTGGTAAAACAGAGCTTGTAAAGCAACTTGCTAATGAGCTTTTTGAAACACCTGAAACTCTTATAAGACTTGATATGTCTGAGTTTATGGAAAAGCATAGTGTTTCAAGGCTTATCGGTTCTCCTCCGGGATATGTTGGTTATGATGAAGCAGGTCAGCTTACAGAAAAAGTTCGCAGAAAACCATATTCTGTTGTTCTCTTTGATGAAATTGAAAAAGCACACCCTGATGTTCTTAACATTCTTCTTCAGATTCTTGATGAGGGTAAAACAAACGATGCACAAGGTAGAACAGTAAGCTTTGAAAATACTGTGATTATTATGACATCTAACGCAGGTAGTCATATTACAGAAAATGCTCTTGGCTTCAACCGAGATAAAAATCAGGCATCTAAAGATAAGGTCATGAAGGCTCTCAAAGAGTTTTTGAGACCCGAGTTTCTTGGTCGTGTTGATGAAATTGTTGTGTTCAATACATTAGGCAAAGACGAGCTCGTTAAGATTGCTGCTATTCTCATTGAGGAGTTCAGAGGTCCACTTAAAGATAAGGGTATAGAACTCACGGTTGGTGATGGTGTTTACGAAATAATCGCAGAAATGTCTGAAGATGGTGGCAGAGGTGCTCGTGATATAAGACGAACTATCAGAAAAACAGTTGAAGATGAAGTTGCAAATATTCTTATTGATAATGCAACTTCATTGATTAAAGAAATTACAGTTTCAGCTATTGATGGAAAAATTGAAGTGGATTTCAAATCATAATAATAAGTTTCTTTATAGGATATAGGTATGAAAAAGTTGGTATTAGGTATTCTTGCACATGTAGACGCCGGCAAGACTACATTATCTGAAGCCCTGCTTTATAAAGCGGGTGCAATAAGGAAGGTCGGTCGGGTTGATAATGGCGATACGGCTTTGGATACCCATATCCTTGAAAAAGAACGTGGTATAACAATCTTTGCAGGACAATCTGTTTTTGAAACTCAAGAATTTTATGTTACGCTTCTTGATACACCCGGACATGTTGATTTCTCTGCAGAAACTGAAAGAATGTTAAAGGTTCTTGATTATGCAGTTCTTGTTATCAGCGGAACAGATGGTGTACAAGCACATACACGTACTCTTTGGAAACTTCTCAAAGCATACAATATACCAACATTTATTTTCGTTACAAAAATGGATTTTGCGAGATACTCTCAAGATGAGATTATGCAGAACCTTAAGGAGCTTTTTGCAGATAGTTGTGTTAATTTCAGCACAGATGATATTGATGAAAGAAACGAAAACATTGCTATTAATGATGAGTTTGCTCTTGAGTATTTTCTTGAAAATAATACTCTTGAGGATAAACATATTTCCGGTTTGATTTCTTCGTGTTCTGTTTGTCCTTGTTTCTTTGGTTCAGGGCTTAAAATGGATGGTATTGAAGAATTTGTTGAGGGCATTGATAGATTTGCAGTTTCTCCAGAGTATCCTGACGAGTTTGGCGCAAAGGTTTTCAAGATTACCCACGATAACAATGGGGAAAGATTAACTCATCTGAAAATTACCGGTGGCAGCATTAAGGTTCGTGATATCGTTTCATATGACAGTAAAACTGAGAAAATCAACAATATCCGTATTTATTCAGGCAATAAATTCACTACTGTTGAAGAAATGAACGCAGGCGGTATTTGTGTTGTTACGGGTCTGAGTTCTGTCAGATGCGGAGACGGGCTCGGCTTTGAAAAGAATTTCTCAGATATGTATCTTGAACCTGTAATGAATTATAGATTGAAGCTTCCTGTTGGCGTAGATGCGCAAAGCTTCTTACCAAAACTTCGACAACTTGAGGAAGAAGACCCTCAATTACATGTTACCTGGAATACTTTTCTTCAGGAAATCGATGTTGCTCTTATGGGTGATGTGCAGACAGAAATTCTGAAAAGCCTCATTTCCGATCGCTTCAGTATTGATGTTGAAATTGATTCCGGGAAGGTATTATATAAAGAGACAATTGAAGATAAGGTTGAAGGCGTAGGTCACTATGAGCCATTGAGACATTATGCAGAGGTCCATCTTATTTTAGAGTCGTTACCAAGAGGAAGTGGGCTTGTTTTTAATACAAGATGCAATGAAGATGTGCTTGATAGAAACTGGCAGCGATTAATACTTGCTCATTTGTCTGAAAAGGCTCATTTAGGCGTTTTAACAGGCTCACCCATAACTGATATTAAAATTACACTTGCTGCAGGAAAAGCCCATCTGAAGCATACAGAGGGCGGAGATTTCCGACAGTCTACATACAGAGCAGTCCGTCAAGGGTTAATGCAGGCAAAATCGGTTTTACTTGAACCATATTATAGTTTCAGATTAGAGGTTCCGACAGAAACAATCGGTAGAGCAATAAATGATATAAGAATGATGAACGGTTCATTTGATTCACCTGGAGAATCGAATGGATTATCTGTTCTCATAGGTAAAGCACCTGTCACTGAAATGAATGGCTATGCAAGTATTGTTTCATCGTATACAGGAGGTAGAGGAAGAATCTCTCTTGATGTTTGCGGATATGATATTTGTCACAATCAGGATGAGATTGTTGAAAGCTTTCATTATTCACCTGAAAGTGACCTGGAAAATACTCCTGACTCAGTCTTTTGTGCACATGGTGCAGGTTTTAATGTTAAATGGAATGAAGTAAAGAACTATATGCATATTGATTCCTGCCTTGAGCAGGACAAAAATCCATATGAGATTACTCTTAATACAAGAAACTTTCATATTGATGATAAAGAGCTTGAAGCAATCATGGAAAGAGAGTTCGGTAAGGATAAACATACTTATTATAGATATTCTCATAATGTAACACCGGCAAAGCCTGTTTCCGGTGAATATAATCCCGTTATAAGAAAGAAATATGTAATCGTTGATGGTTATAATGTTATTTTTGCGTGGGATGAATTAAGAGGTCTTGCAAAGGATAATCTTGAATCAGCTCGCA
>JAZSBI010000078.1:0-6414 GCA_045602345.1 Acutalibacteraceae bacterium
TATTAATAAAATCATTCACTACCCGGTGGCAGTTAAATTATATTAAATTTGTAATTATATTAAACAGAGTTAATGAAAGCACGATAATCAAAACAAAATTAAATGCTTTAGAAACTGTTTTATCGGGCAACTTCTTATTGAAATATGCACCAAGATAACCACCTATAATTGCAGCAGTTACCATAAATATAACAACTGTAAAATCCAAATCAGCAAAACCTTTTGTGAAGAAAACAGTCGTAAGTTTTGAAAACTGAGAAAATAGAATTGTCATCAATGAACAAATCGTTGCAGTCTTAATTGGTAACGAAAAAAGAAAGGTAATAACCGAAACATTTATTGGTCCGCCACCAATACCTAAAAATGCAGAACATATTCCTAAAAACAAACCCGTTATTACAGCAGGAATAACTCCTTTAAATTCTCTGCTTTTAAATTTGTTTTTATTGTACATATAAATTAATACCCAAACTATTAACACAGTGAGCACAATGTTCTGAACAATCTTAACTATTTCGTCTGCTTTTAATAAATCAACTACAAAACTAAAAATTCTTTCACCGGATATTCCACCGATAACAGAACCAATTGATAAAGCTATTGCAATATCAAAAGGTATTTTCGTTTTAAATTTAATCTGTTTTATAATTGAAACAAAAGCCATTGAAAAAACTGTAATTGAAGCAATTACTCCAATTGTATGGACGCTGAAATCACCTACAACATCCATTATTGGTTTTATAATAACTCCCCCACCCATGCCTGTCATAGAACAGATTGTTGTAGCCAAAAGAGTTATAATAAAATAAATGATTAAATCAAACATTATCTTATGCCGTATTTTTCAATGATGTAGTCCATATCTTTGTCGCCTCTGCCTGAAAGATTGATAAGAACTGAGCCTCTGCCCATCTCTTTTGCAAGCTTCATACCGTAAGCAACAGCATGAGCACTTTCAATCGCTGGAATAATACCTTCGAGTCTTGAAAGTGTGAAGAATGCATTAAGTGTTTCTTCATCGTCAACTACGTCATATTTAATTCTTCCAACTTCTTGTAAGAAAGCGTGTTCAGGACCAGATGATGGATAGTCAAGGCCACTTGCAATTGAATAAACCGGAGCTGGTTCGCCATTTTCATCCTTTAACATAATGCTGTTGAATCCGTGCATAATGCCTTCAGTACCATATTTAAGACTTGCGGCGTGGTCACCAAGAGTTGTACCTCTGCCTAAAGGCTCAATACCATAAATCTCTACAGGGTCGTTTAAGAAGCCTGAAAAAATACCCATAGCGTTAGAGCCACCACCAACACAAGCAACAACTGCATCTGGTAATTCACCAGTCATACCAATAAATTGCTCTCTTGCTTCAACGCCAATAACGCTCTGAAAGTCACGAACCATTAATGGGAATGGATGAGGACCCAAAACAGAACCAATGCAATAAATCGCATCGTTATATTCGTTCATATAGGCATTAAATGCCGCATCTACAGCTTCTTTAAGAGTTTGTAAGCCTTCTGTTACTTCAATAACGTTAGCGCCTAAAATCTTCATTCTTGCAACATTTGGTGCTTGTTTTTTAATATCAACTGCACCCATATAAATGTCACACTCAAGACCAAAATAAGCCGCCGCTGTAGCTAGTGCAACACCGTGTTGACCAGCACCTGTTTCAGCAATAACCTTTTTCTTGCCCATATATTTTGCTAAAAGTGCCTCACCCATACAGTGATTTAATTTGTGGGCACCGGTATGGTTTAAATCTTCTCTTTTTACATAAAGCTGAACATTACCAAGACTCTCAGAAAGTCTCTCTAAATGAGAAATTGGTGTTGGTCTGCCTTGAAAATCGTGACGAATTCTACGAAGCTCACTTATAAATTTGCTGGATTTGCAAATTGTAAAATATGCTTCAGTAATTTCTTCCATAGCTTTTTTTAATTCTGGTGAAACATAAGCACC
This sequence comes from Acutalibacteraceae bacterium, assembly GCA_045602345.1. Lineage (GTDB taxonomy): Bacteria > Bacillota > Clostridia > Oscillospirales > Acutalibacteraceae > DTU089. Next base: position 1,966 of record JAZSBI010000078.1, read on the forward strand.
ACCATATTTTCCAAAAAAGCCTTCATTATTGGGATAATGTTTAAAATAAGTTTCAAAATCAATATTATTTAAAATCATAACTAAATCCTCCAAGATAAAATATTTATATGAATTATCTTGAGCCACGCCATCGTTTTGTTAATAACATATTTTTCTCCTTTAGTCAAGGAAATAAAAAAGCCCTTGACAGAATTAAATTAACTGTCAAGGACGAATTATAAAATCCGCGGTGCCACCTTGATTTCATAGAAAAACTATGCACTTTCAGAGTACTATCATACCCCAGATGATTAACGCTCATCAATCGTTGCAGAATACTCTGTGTAAAACACATTTGACTGCACCCTCCGCGGTCCATTTGACAACTTGTTTCTTACCTGATTTTCAGCTACGCAGGCTCTCTGTGAAGGCATAATTGCCGTTATCTCCGCTTCAATGGTTTAATATTATGTTTTGTATTATACTACCACTATATTTAATTGTCAAGAGAATTGCTACTAAATTTCAGCTTCAAAAACACCGATAGACTCTCTTCCCAACAAATTATTCGAAACATTACGTGCGTTAAAATATAATCTAAATATATTTCCGTGTTTTGTAAGACAGCAAGCGTAAACGTATTGAGCCATCCAGTTACTATCCCCACACTTCTGAGGAACTAAGAAAGGTTTAACAAACTGGAAATTGATGCCATCATCTGATTTTAAAAGCATAATTGCAGAGTGACTTTTTTCATTTTCTTGAAACAATCCATTCTGAAGACCGATATAGCAATCTTTAAGTTTATAAACTTTTAAGCATCCAGAACAAAGATTCAGATATTTAGAATTTTCATCTGGACTTATAATAGGTTTTTCTAAAGAAATATAATCTTTATTTACACTGTCACTTTCAGCAAAGCTTATGTGAGTTGGTTCACAAAAGCCACAATCCTTTATAAACGTCTGACCACAGGAGTAATAAAGTCTGAATTTTTCATTAACTTTTAAAAGAAATGGGTTGGAAATCGAAATTCCGTGACTATCTTCCTGATAATCTCTTGATTTAGTAATAACAGGATATGGCTTACACCAGTTTTTCAAATCTTTTGACTCTGTGCAATAAATCTCTGATTTCCATTTTAAACCAACAAGTGAAAAAAGATTTGCAATCGGTGACCTTGTCCTTTCGAAAAACAAATAATATGTACCATCAATATAATTTATATCTGGTCGCATTGCATTGTTAGTAATCTTTTTAACCTTTTTAAAGCTTATACCATCATCACTTGAGTACATATAAACACCAAAAAACGTGTGACAAAACAAATGAAATTTATTGTCGTGTGAAACATCTGGTGTTATAACACTTGGGTCTGCAATAACAAAGCTATTTAACGGATTCTTTATTATCGGGTTTTTGTCGTACAAATTAAACTCAAGTTCATTAAATTCATCAAAAGTTATATTTATCATTATTTCACCTGCGAATTTTCTTTTTTAAAGTATCTGATAATAAACACAATCAAAATTGAACCAAGAATCGGGAAAATTGAAGTAATCAACATACCAATCTTTAAACCTATTTGTTCTGGGCTGAGATTTAAAGTATTACTCATATTTAAAGCAAACTCACTTACAGATATATTATCAACAACAATACCCATAAGCTGTGGTGCTAAAGATGCTCCAAAATCGCCAGCAGAAGCCATTAAAGCGTATGCGGCAACTCCTACCCCTTTCACCTTTTCTTCCATAAGAATGAGAGTACCAGGCCAGAGCATCGCTGTGAAAATACCTGTTAAAACACAACCAATAAAGCTTAAAATTGTGTTGTTTGAGAAACTTACTGTTAAATAACAAACAGCAGCACAAATCATACTGATTAGTAAAAACTTTGAAATATTTTTACCGTACTTGGCGTAAGAAATTCTTGTAATACCTAAAAGAATAGCAAACATTGCCATACCCAAAATGTCACCTAATGCTTTATCAATATTAAGAGCATTTTCCATATATGTAGAAATCCAGTTGGACATTGTATTTTCAGCACAGCTACCTAAAAAGATGGAACCAACGCAAAGTGCAAGACCGATAGCTCTGTTTTTATTTTTTCCTCTGTTTTTTTCTTGGGATGCTTCTTCACTCATATCAGGAAATGGTGAAATCTTAAACATTACTGCAGCAGTAAGTGGTAATGTACCAATTAACAATACAAGGTAAGACCAATTTTCATTACCAAAAATTTTTAAGAACAACGTGCTTATTACTACCATTGTGAAAAATCCAAAAGCGTAAAGAGAATGAAGCATACTCATATCTTTTTGTGGATTATCTGACGGAATTGCCGCAATAACAGGACTTAAAAGAACCTCAGAAAGACCTGCAGATACAGAAAAAATTATTGTACCAATAACTAAACCTATATATGCATACTTCGGAAAAAATGTAGGAACTAAGGCATAAATAAAAAGTCCTAAAGAAGTGATACAAGGCATTACTCTTACTACCTTTTTGACGTTAAACTTCTTTGAAAAGATTGTAAAAACTAAATCAACTAACATCTGAGTACAAAAATTAGTTAAAACAAGTGTTCCTAAAAGTGTGTAAGAAATATTATATAAATTATGAAATGTCATAAACAATAACGGCGGTACACAGAATATTGATGACATTGTAAAATATGCTGTGTAGCACGCTAATTTTGTGCGTTTGAAATTTGGGGACATAAACTAATCATTCAACTCGCTTTCTTTAAGAAAAGGTATTTGCTAAATATAAAAATATAGAGTATTAGACAAACTGTGTCGATAATAGACATAAAAAGCATTGTATGTGCTGTAAAAAGTTTATAATACATTCTCTCAAAACACTATCTGCCATATTTCTCACCTTATAAAAAAGCGAAGCAAACTCATAACCGTCTCTCTAATCACAACTAAAGTTATGAGTTTAGAGTTATGAATTTAGCTTCGCTAAATGTTATGATATGAATGCAAAAACAAACTTTGCAACAGCAAATTATAACTACGCTTTAGCGTATCATAACTTATAACTTGCCGTCAGGCAATCATAGTTGATTTTGCCCTGCAAAATCATTCCCACTCACTTAGTTTTGATATTTAACTTGTGAAAAGGCACGTAAAATAAAGGTTTCTGAGGGGGCAAAACTGATGTTTTTAAGTTTTTTGCCGAAAAACCGTATCAATCACAGTATCACGGAACAAAAACACCAACCCCGGCGGATTCACACCCACCTGAAACGCTCTGTATTTACAATTGCAAATGAATTGTAGCATATTAAAAAACATATGTCAATACTTTAAAGTGATGAAGTTTTGGAGTCTATATAATATCTATGAAAATTTCACCTTTTTCTTTTACAAATACGACATTAGATGGAAACAGTTTTATTCCTATGTTTGAACTAGCTACAACAGTTAAAGCCCATTCTGATAACTGTTTTGGCAATTTGTAGCAAATAGGTGTTCCTTTTTCGGTAATGGTTATTAACGGGGTTCTGTTTTTGTCAAAACCAACCGACAAAACCATATATTTAGTGCTACCATCAGCAAGTGGCAACAAGGGTTGTTTTCGCGTATCATAGTATACTTTTGCACCACGCTGGTTTAAATAATAGTCCTTGTTTAGATTTGATTTTGGGATTGGATCTATTGGCAGTTTGATCATTTTTCGACAATAATCTTCCGATAATGCTTCGCACGCATATGCATTAAAATATTCTCCCTGTATATTTAAATCGGTATGGATTTCGTCAGTATTAGAAAAATGACTCATAAAATTCAGAAGAGCGTTTGTACATACCAGATCATCCGCATAAACTCCAGCAAATGATTTATACCATGCATTATTTAGTTCGGAAACAATATGATGTAATTTTTTATACAAAGCAAGTTGAGCATCGGTTAGATCGAACCATTCGGTAGGGAGAAAAGTTTTTTGCACAACGTCGGGATTCGTTGGATGAAGATTTTTACATAGAGACTTCATCAACTTCCCGAGCATACCTGCCAGCATATCTGCCATTCTAATGCCAAAGTGGTTATCTGATTCCTCATCATCAACATTCTTTAGATTTGCTTTTCTTGCAGCTAAAACAGTTTTTTGATGTTCTCCTTCACGATCAATCGTCAAAGAATAGTCGCTAATAGAATTTTCGTCTAAAAAGTGTCGGAACCCGACAAAAGGCGGAGTATAATCCCATTCGATACAATCAATTGGTTTTACATCATCAAGAACTAATAAAATTTGTTCAAACGATTCTGTTTCTCTTTCTTTTAAAGACGGGTTAATTTTGTTTTTTTCGATTCTATCCTTGAAGAACGCCTTCATTTCATCAACAATATTTTCCGGCTTGTTATATATGGCATCAACAAGTTCTCGAGGTTTGTAAATAACCAATGCTTTTATAATGGAATACCTCATCATATCCATATCAAACAAAAGGCTG
>JAZSBI010000079.1:0-5314 GCA_045602345.1 Acutalibacteraceae bacterium
ATAAATATCAGTGGTGGCGATAAAGACAATGCCATACCCAACAAATGCACAATTGAGCTTTGTGTTGATAATGTAGATTTGTTCATTGATAATGCAACACAATACCTTAATGTTATAAAATCAGAAATATCTGACAGAGAAAGTGGTTTTGCCTTCACTCTTGATAAAGGCGAAACAGCAATTTACAAGGTTTTGAGTAATGAAATCAAAGAAAAACTCATCTTTGTTCTCACTTGTGTTCCAAACGGTGTTCTTGAAATGAGTGCAGGAATCAAAGACCTGGTTCAAACCTCGTTGAACCTGGGTGTGCTTAAAATTGAAAATGATGTTTTATCACTTCACTTCGGTTTGAGAAGTAACAAAAAATCAGGGCTTTTATTCCTTCAGGAAAAACTCGTTGCATTTTTTGATTCAGTTAACTGGGAAACTGACACTAACGGTCACTATCCCCCTTGGGAATTTAAGGAAGATTCAGAACTCCGAGAGCTTTATAAAGAGGTTTACAAGGATTATTTTGGAAAAGAGCCAAAGGTTGAAGCAATTCACGCGGGTCTTGAGTGTGGTGTTTTTGCTGACGGAATTAACGAAATTGACTGCATTTCAATCGGTCCCACCCTTTATGATGTTCACACGGTAAATGAAAAACTAAGCATTTCCTCAACAGAAAATGTGTTTAATATTCTCTTGAAAATATTGGAGAAATTGAAATAATTATCATATTGTTTTTATTTAAATTTTATGATAGAATAAACCGACTTTTTAGTGTAAGAGTATTTTTGCAAAATTTTCTTACAGATTGGAGAAAAAATGGACAACAAATCGAACTTCAAGCCGTACATTCCGGCAGAAAAAGTGACCCCTGAAATTACAGTTACCTCCATTGTTATGGGTATTATTCTGGCGGTTGTTTTCGGCGCAGCAAATGCATACCTGGGTCTTCGAGTTGGTATGACAGTTTCTGCATCAATCCCTGCTGCAGTTATTGCTATGGGCGTTATTCGTATAATTATGCGCAGAAACTCCATTCTTGAAAGCAACGTGGTACAAACTATCGGTTCTGCAGGTGAATCCCTTGCAGCAGGTGCTATTTTCACCCTTCCTGCTCTTTTTCTTTGGGCAGCAGAGGGCAAAATGGACAAGCCCGATCTTGTTGAAATCACCCTTATTGCCCTTATCGGTGGCCTTTTGGGCGTTTTCTTTATGATTCCCCTTCGTAACGCTCTTATTGTTAAAGAACATGGCATTCTTCCCTACCCCGAGGGAACCGCTTGTGCAGAGGTTCTTCTTGCAGGTGAAAAGGGCGGTTCAAGTGCTTCAACTGTTTTTGCAGGTATGGGCTTTGCAGCACTTTTCAAATTTATCATTGACGGTCTTAAGCTTGTTTCGGATGAAGTTTCTTTCCGTGTTAAAGGCTTTGCCGGTGAAATCGGTACTCAGATATACCCCGCTGTTATGAGTGTTGGTTACATCTGCGGTGCAAGAATTTCCTCATATATGTTCGCAGGTGGTATTTTAAGCTGGCTTGTACTTATTCCTATGATTGTACTTTTCGGCTCTGAAATGATTCTTTACCCCGGCACAGCTCCTATCGGTGAAGTCTTTGCTGAGGGTGGTGCAGGTGCTATTTGGAAGACTTACATCCGCTACATCGGTGCAGGTGCACTTGCAGCAGGTGGTATTATAAGCCTTGTTAAATCTCTTCCCATTATTATCAAAACCTTTACAGGTGCTTTAAAGAGCATGAAGGGTGCAGGTGCTTCCTCAACAGAAAGAACAGCAAGAGATATTAACCTTAAAATAGTTATTATCGCTATACTTGTTCTTACAATTCTTATCTGGCTTATTCCTGCAATTCCCGTATCTCTTCTTGGGGCATTTATTATTGTTATCTTCGGCTTCTTCTTTGCAACTGTTTCTTCAAGAATGGTTGGTCTTGTTGGTAGCAGTAACAACCCTGTTTCCGGTATGGCTATTGCGACTCTTCTTATTGCAACTCTCATTCTTAAGGTTACCGGTGCAGACGGTGTTGACGGAATGTGCAGTGCTATTGCAATTGGTTCAATTATCTGTATAGTTTCCGCTATTGCAGGTGACACTTCCCAGGACCTTAAAACAGGTTACATTTTAGGTGCAACCCCCAGAAAACAGCAGACAGGCGAATTAATTGGTGTTATCGCTTCCGCTCTTGCTATAGGTGGTACTCTTTACCTTCTTGACTCTGCTTGGGGCTTTGGCTCAGACGAGCTTGGTACTCCTCAGGCAACACTTATGAAGCTTATTGTTGAAGGCGTTATGGGTGGCGACCTTCCCTGGGTACTTGTATTTATCGGTGTTTTTATTGCAGTCGCTGTTGAGCTTATCGGTATTCCTGTCCTTCCTTTTGCAATCGGTGTTTACCTTCCTGTTCAGCTTAACGCTTGTATTATGGTTGGTGGTCTTATCAGACTTGCACTTGACAAAATCAAAGGCAAAAAAGCAGAACACAAAGAAGAAATCGTTAACGATGGTATTCTCTTCTGCTCAGGTATGATTGCCGGTGAAGGTCTTGTAGGTATTGTACTTGCTCTTCTTGCTGTATTCGGTGTTGACAGGGTTCTCAACCTTTCTGAAAAGCTTGGTATCCCTGCTTCTGTATCCGACCTTGGCGGTTTACTTCTCTTCGCTTTGATTATTCTCATCGTTCTTAAATTCACAATTTGGGAAAAGCGTGATAAATAAGCATGAAAAAGAATATAAAAGATGAAAATTATCTTGAAAAAAAGCCAATTTGTAAGCAAGGTCTTAGCTGGTCCAAGGATGAAAACGGCAATGTTACCCTTGAAATGGAGAACAAAGGTGTTGCCAACAGAATAATGCAGACACTTATAAAAAAGCCTAAAATCAGTTATATTCACCTTGACGAAATGGGCAGCTTTATATGGCCCCTTATGGATGGGGAAAAAGACATTCTTGAAATTGGCAAATTTGTTGAAGAGCATTTCGGAGAAAAAGCAAATCCCCTTTACGAAAGACTTGCACAATATTTCAAAACTTTAGAAAAGTATAATTTTATAGAATATAAATAAACAAAATGTCAGTCAGAATTTTTCCTGACTGACATTTATTTTTCTTGCAATACGATTTCTTTTTTTATATACTGAACATAACAAAACGAGGTGACAATATGAACAATATTGATTTTTTTAAAAATGCAGGCTACGGAATGATGATGCACTTTGGCCTTTATTCCCTTCTTGGCGGCGAATACAAAGGTAAATTCGGAGACAATTATGCAGAATGGATTGGCTCTCATTTTGCAATTCCGATTAAGGAATATGAAAAGTTAGCATCTGCATTTAACCCTATTTATTTTAATGCGGATGAAATAATAAAGCTTGCCAAAGACTGTGGTATGAAATATTTTGTTGTAACAACAAAACACCACGACGGCTTTGCACTTTTTCACTCCAAGGTTGATAAATACAATGTAGTTGATGCGACACCTTATGGTAAAGATATTATAGAGGAGCTTGCAAACGCTTGTGCAAAACACGATGTAAAACTTGGCTTCTATTATTCTCAAGACCTTGACTGGCACGAAAAGCACGGTGGCGGTTATCTTTCAAACCATATGGGTTGCTCGGGGGTTACCTGGGATAACAGCTGGGATTTTCCCAACCCCGAGGAAAAGAATTTTGATATCTGCTTTGAAAATAAAATTCTCCCTCAGATTAAAGAAATTATGTCAAACTATGGTGACGTTTTCCTTGCATGGTTTGATGTTCCAATGACATTAACTGATAAGCAAAGTAAAATCATTTACGATACCGTTAAGTCCTTACAACCCGACTGCCTTATAAACTCCCGTCTTGGTAATGGTATGTATGACTACGTTTCATTGGGTGACAACGAAATTCCAAAAACAAAGGACGAATGGGAAAAGCTTTCAAAAATCGACTCTGATAAAGTGAATTATCAAAGTATTGACGGATTTAAGCCAAGTCCATATGGTTTATATGAATCCGCTTGTACACTTAATAATTCCTGGGGCTTTTCTTACAGAGATCATAATTGGAAATCTCCGGAAGAGCTTTATAAAAACAAAAAGCATTTGAACGAGTTGGGCATTAACTATCTTGTTAATGTGGGGCCCGACCATTTGGGAAGAATCCCCGGCCCTTCTATTGAAATTTTAAGGAAAGCTGCAGAGCTTGAAAAAATACTGTGAGTGAAAATCACTCGCAGTATTTTACTTCGTCCTCAAGCCCTTAGGATAATGGTTTTTTGCTCTGCCGTTTGAAACCTTTGCTCCTCCGAGGGAGCAACCATCAACCGTAACAACCGCCCATCCGTTAGGGCAATCAACGGAAATTTCTTCTCCGTGAAGATATTTTTTAACTTCTTCACTATCTGCTGAAAGCTCTATCTTTCTTTTAAACTTCTTTCCCATTGCCATAAAAAATTGATGATGGGGTTGAATATAATTCTTTTTGATTTCGCCTATTGTTACACCAACGGAAAAAGCTGTAACATTTTTCACATGAAAATCAGGAGTGAAATAAATCGGTGTACCCTTGTGCATTAAAACATTTTCTTTATTGTATTCTGTTAATGTATCGTCAAGAAACTCGAAAACTACTTTGTCAATTTTTTCTGTTTTCTTTCTTGGGGGTTCAAAACTGCCGTAATAATCGTTTTTATTATGAAGAACCGCCATAAACTGACCTTCTCCCCTGTTTTTGTGGGGATAAAATCTCCTGGCATATGAGATATTTTTACATTTACATCCCTCAAAGAAAATGCCGTCCTCTGTATTCTCCTCCACAACCTTTCTCGCCCTTACAATTTCAAATTCAGGGTGATTTGAAAGAAAGTTGTCAATTGTCATTTCATTTTCTTCAAGGGAAAATGTGCAGGTGGCATAAACAATGTAACCACCATTTTTAAGGCAAATTGCTGCATTTTCTAATATTTCCATTTGCCTTTCGGCACATTTCTGAACATTTTCGGTGCTCCACTCTTCAATAGCAATCTCTTCCTTGCGGAACATACCCTCCCCCGAGCAAGGAGCATCAACCATAATTAAATCAACGGTATCGGGAAAGATTTTTGCAAGCTTGCCCGTATCGGTGCAAGTAGTAATTGTGTTTTTAAGACCTAATCTTTCAACATTTCCCGTAAGAATTTTGCATCTTGAGGGAATTATTTCATTGGAAACAAGGATACCCTTTTCCCCTAATTTGTTTCTTAATTGACTGCTTTTGCCACCGGGGGCAGAACACATATCAAGAACTATCCAGTCAGGGGCAATTTCAACACATTCTGCAGGTGCCAT
>JAZSBI010000080.1:0-4398 GCA_045602345.1 Acutalibacteraceae bacterium
AAGTCCCTCGTTAACACGAACGCCCCAAAGGATTACGCAGGGGTGGTTTCTGTCACGAAGCACCATTCTGCGAACATTATCAAGGCAGATATCTCTCCATTCGCCTTCGCCGAGATACTGCCATGAGGGCATTTCGGTAAACACAAGAAGACCGATTTCATCACAACGGTCAAGGAAATGAACGCTGTCAGGGTAGTGAGAGGTTCTGACAAGGTTAACGCCTAATTCGTATTTAAGTAAATCCGCATCTGCCTTCTGAACGTTTTTAGGCATTGCATAACCGACATAGGGGTAGCTCTGGTGACGGTTAAGACCACGGATTTTGATTTTTTTACCATTAAGGTAGAATCCATCTGTTAAGAATTTACATTCTCTGAAGCCGAAACGAACAGTGATTTCATCCTTGTCATCAAGCTTTACTTTAAGGGTGTAAAGCTTGGGATTATCAAGGTCCCAGAGTTCGATGTCGGAAACAGCCCATTTAGCATTGATAACTCGTCCGCTGAAATCAGTTTTCTTTTCACCTATAACTTTGTCACCATCAAAAAGGGTGAATGTAAGCTCGCCCTTGGTACTTTCGGAAAGGGTAACATCAATATCAAGTACCTTTTTAGGGTGAAGAATATTGAGAGTTCTTACAAAAGCATTGTCAATATATGTTTCGCTTACTTCTTCAAGCCATACTTCACGATAAATACCGCCATAAACAAGGTAGTCAACAACGTTACCAAAGGGTGGGATTTCTTTTCTTTCAGTAGAGTCAAGCTCAACTACAAGTAAATTGTCCTTGTTTTTTACTTTATCTGTAATATCGAAGGTGAAAGCATTATATGCACCCTTGTATTCGCCTATAAATTCGTCATTTAAATAAACCCTTGAATAAAGGGATGCACCTTCAAAATGAAGAATATATCTCTTACCCTTTGCTTTTTTGCCGATATCGAAATTTTTACGATAACAGCTTATAAATTGATAGCATTTTTCATCAAAATAGTTTAATGGTAATTCTTTGTTAGTGTGGGGAATATCAACAGTCTGGAATTTGCTGTCGTCAAAGGAAATTTTAGTCATCTCTTCTGTGAACCCAGGAGAATATTTCCAACCGAAGTTGAGAGAATGTACAGTACGCATTTTACCACCCTTTCAGTTAAACAATCATATTTATTCTATACTATTATAATATATATGTCAATAAATCAGTTTTAGTGTTTTGTACTTTGTTTTCGATAACTGCATCTAAAAGGTTGTTTAAGGCTTTTCCTATTTCTTCGCCTTTAAAACCTTTCTTTTCTAAATCCTTGCCGTTTACCGCCAGACTCGAAATTGTGCAACATTCGTTATTTCTTTCAATTTCTTGAAGCCATTTTAAGGTTTGTGCTGTGCCTTTACTTATATCACGATAGCTTTCGCTTAAAGCACCTCTGTCACTCTTTTTTATAACAAGAAGAGTTTTTATGTCTTCAGGTGTTTTAGCTTTTAAGTGCTTTTTAAGTTCGATTTTTGTCTCAGGTGGTTCAAAATCATGACAGCCAACAAGGAAAGATACTCTGTTTATGGTTTTTTTGTCAAATTTAAGGCGGGTAAGAATTTCTTTTGCCATTTCCCCGCCAACTGTAGCGTGATTTTTAAATGTGCTGTCGCCTTTTTCGTTTAATTTATGGGTTGGCACCTTACCCAAATCGTGCAAAAGCATTGTAAGACGAAGAATTCTGTCCTGGGGTATTGTGTCAACTGTATGGCAGATATGCTCCCATACATTATAGGCGTGTTTTTTGCCGTATTGCTTAAAATTTACTGCAGGGGCAATTTCGGGAATGAACACAGAAAGCACATCAGCATATTCCATAAGAATATTAAAAGCATTTTTACCACAGATAAGCTTTGTTAATTCAACAGTAAGCCTTTCAGCGGAAATGTTTTTAAGTAAATCCTTATTTTTGTGAATGGATTTTTTTGTTTTTTCTTCAATGTGGAATCCCAAGGTGGAAGAAAAACGCAAAGCTCTCATAATTCGAAGTCCGTCTTCCTGAAACCTTGTATCTGCATCGCCAACAGTTCTTATTATACCACTATATATATCAGCCTGTCCGCCGTATAAATCCACAAGTCCTTCTTCCTCATTGTAGGCTAGGGCGTTAACAGTGAAATCTCTCCTTGCCAGGTCATCACCTATTTTGCTTGTAAAAGTAACATTTTCAGGGTGACGGTTATCACCATATTCACCATCTATGCGGAAGGTTGTCACTTCGTAGGGTGTTTTATCTATTATTACTGTGAGAGTGCCGTGTTTTAACCCGGTGTCAACAGTTTTAAAATCCTTGAAAAGCTCTCTTGTTTCCTCCGGCAGAGCAGAGGTTGTAATGTCCCAATCACCGGGTGTAATCCCCATAATGCTGTCACGCACAGCCCCACCAACGCAGTAAGCCTCAAACCCTGCGTTTTTTAACCTTTGGAGTATTATTTTTACATTGTCAGGAATAAATATAGTCATAGAGAACCTCTTTGAAATGCAAAATGCAAAGTGCAAAATGCAAAATGTAGGGACCTGCAGTCGGCATTATAGTATATATTATGGTGAAAAATCTCTTTTCTGTCAACAAATAATTACATTTTGACAAGATTTTGGTAAAAAATGGTCCGAAAAGTTACAGTTTGTAATTTCTGCAATATTGACAAAAGTAAGTGCAAAACAATTGTGTTTACAATGGTCATCGACACAAAATGTTGTGTCAGGAAAGTTTTTGTGTTCAAAATCTTTGTGGAAAGTTAACAAAATGCACTTTTGAATTTATTTGACTTTTACGAAAACTTGGTTATAATACCAAATGCCATCGGATAACTACGACCTTTTTATTGGTAATCTAAGGTTGAAAAAAGTGACAATTCAACTTTTTATTGCTGATAAAAATGTCTACAACGGCAACTTTTCACGGCAGAAATGCTACAAACTTAATTATAAAAACAGAGAAGTTGCTTGTCTAAGGAGATATTTATACCATGACAGTCAGAAAAATAGGCGAAACGTCTGTACATTCGCCGCTCAAAAGAGTTGCTCTTTTGCTTTTAGCGGTTGTTTTCTTCGTTTCAGGCACAGCGTTCGCCGTACCGCCCGTAATGTACAATGTTACAATTTACGACGGTGATGTGGTTACTGAAGTTTTAACCTCAAAAAACGAAGCTGAAGAAGTTCTTGCAGATGCGGGAATTGAAATCAGTGAAGCAAAGGGTGACAAGCTTAGTCTTGCTAATTTCAACGGTAAAGACGGAAGTACCATTATTATAAGAAGAGGCGTTAAGGTTACAATTAAAAGCTTTGACGGAACAAAAAATACCGTATATGCTTTAGGTACAGTAAGAGATGCCATTAAAAAAGCAGAAATTACTCTTAGAAAAGGTACTGCACTTAACTATGCTGCAGATACACTTTTAGAAGACGGTATGACAATCGAAATTTACGATATCTATGAAATCACTCTTACAGCGGATGGAGAAACTTCAACCAAAAAGGTTTCCGGTAAGACAGTTGAGGATGCTTTAAGTGCTTTTGGCGTTCAGTTAAAGGGCGACGATTTCACAATGCCTGATCTTGATAGTAAACTGGAAAACAGAATGGAAATATCCGTTTGCAGAGTTGAAACAAAAGAGAGAACAGAAGAGGAAGTAATTCCCTACGAAACAGAGTATACCTATTCAGATTCCCTTTACAGAAATCGCTCAAGAACTCTTGAAAGCGGTAAAAACGGTAAAAAGGCCATTGTTTATGAAGATGTTTATGTAAATGGCGAATTTATGAATAGTACTAAAAAATCTGAAGAAATTCTTGAGAATCCTCAAAGAGAGCTTATTCAGGTAGGTACAAAGGTTAGTGTTGTTACATCAAGCCTTCCTGTTGGAGCTCCTATCAGTGAAATGGCAGAGCCTTCATACCTTCAAATAGGTGCAAATGGCTTACCTACTAACTACAAATCAGTTATTAATGCAAAGGCAACTGCATATTGTATTCCCGGTGGTATTACATCAACAGGTAAAAAAGCACAGACAGGTTACATTGCGGTTGACCCCAAAGAAATTCCCTATGGTACAGAAATGTACATTGTTTCTGCGGATGGCAAGTATGTGTATGGTTACTGTATCGCAGCTGATACAGGAAGCTACATCTATGATGTTGACTGGACAGTTGACTTATATATGAATTCCGAGGCACAGTGCAGAAACTGGGGCAGAAGAGATATTATAATTTATGTTCTGTAATCAAAAGGGGCTGTAAAAAAACGAAAGTTTTTTTACAGCCCCTTTTTCAGGGGATAGGAAAAAAGATGCAGAACGGACAAACCGAGCAAAAACAAGGCTTCAGACTTGTTTTTGTTTACCCGAAGGCGTACAAAGGTACGTCGAGTG
>JAZSBI010000081.1:0-9288 GCA_045602345.1 Acutalibacteraceae bacterium
ATCGTCCTTAATACCGCCACAGATACCAAAAACAATGTCATTTATAGTAAGTCCCATGGGCACCTCCACAAGACCGCCACGTTTTACACGACCTGCAAGGGCAAAAACCTTTGTACCCTTGCTGCCCTCTGTGCCCATTTCGGCAAAAGCCTGGCCACCGTTAGAAATAATCCAGCTGACATTTGCAAAGGTTTCAACGTTGTTTATATTGGTAGGCTTACCGCGGAAGCCCTTTTGTGCAGGGAATGGGGGTTTGGTTATGGGCATACCTCTGTTACCGCCTAAGGATGCAAGAAGAGCAGTTTCCTCACCGCAAACGAATGCACCTGCACCCATCATAATACGGAAATCAAAGCTGAAGCCACTACCGAAGATATTTTCACCAAGAATACCCTTTTCTCTCATTTCCTCAATAGCAAGCTTAAGCCTTTTAACTGCAAGGGGGTATTCGGCACGGACATAAATAACACCCATCTGTGCACCAACAGCAATACCCGAAATCATCATACCCTCAAGGACTCTGTGAGGGTCACCCTCTAAAACAGCTCTGTCCATAAAGGCACCGGGGTCGCCCTCGTCAGCGTTACAAACAATATATTTTTCCTCACCTGCTGAATTTTTAGCAGATTGCCATTTTATATGGGTTGGGAAGCCTGCACCGCCACGACCGCGCAAGCCTGATTTTTTAATTTCTTCAATAATTCCGTCAGCACCAAGCTCAAGAGCTTTCTTAAGGGCGGAATAACCACCGTTTTCTATGTAAGCATCAATGCTTTCAGGGTCTATTTTACCACAGGAGGAAAGAACAATTCGTTTTTGACCCTTAAGGAATTTAAGCTCATCATCTGTAAGGCGGTTTTCTTCCATAAGGTTACCCTTTTTAGCAGATTCGCCAAGGGCAATTGCACTTTTCTCATCAAGGCGTCCGTAAAGGATGCTTTCGCCATTGTCACAGATAACCTCAACAATGGGCTCTGCAAAGCAAAGTCCGTTACAGCCAACCTTTTCAACTGTAAAAGCTGTGTTTTCAAATGCAGACTCAAGACCTTTAAGAACATCCTTGGCACCTGAAGCAATACCGCAAGAGCCATAGCCTAAAAGAAATCTCATTTCTTTTCCTCCTCTCTTATGGAGTCAATAATATTCTGCACCATATCGGGAGTAAGCTTACCATAGGCGGTGTCGTTAATCATCATAGCAGGTGAAATACTGCAACAACCAAGACAAGCTACCTCTTCCCAGGAGAAAAGACCGTCATCGGTTACATCCCCTGCTTCAATGCCAAGTACACGTTTAACTGTGTCACCAACACGCTCTGCACCATTAACGTGACAGGCTGTACCCATACACACCATAATTCTGTATTTGCCAACGGGCTTAAGGCGGAAGCCTGCATAGAAGGATGCAACACCCATAATCCTTGCAGAGGGAATTCCGCTTTTTTCCGTTATATATTCAACACTTTCTTTTGAAATATAGCCATCAATAGCCTGAACATCCTGAAGCACTGCAATAAGACTTTCTTCGGGATTTTCGTAAGACTGCAATATCTCGTCAATTTGGCTTTTAGTAATAGCCACAAAACCATCTCTTTTCACATTGTTAAAGAATAAAATTACATTTTATTTTACTATAATACAAAAAAAGTTGCAATAGGAAAATTCATAAAAGATGCCGGGTGCCAGTCGCCAGTCGCCAGCCGCCAGATGCCAGATGCCAGAATTGCAACAACATCGTGATTTAAAGTTTTCGTCAACCTTTTTCAAAAGGTTGTGGGGTTTGGGGCAAAGCCCCTTTCTCTCTTCTTATAGCGCAGGAAGGTAAAAAAACAGTCCGGTGTGACTGTTTTTTGCAGGAAACCCTCGCCGGGGGGTTCCTGTCGTCACGTAGTGGCGATTTGTTTAGCTACCAGCCTCCAGCCACCAGTATTTAGTATTCCGTATTTTGCGTTTTGCACTTTGCACTTTGCACTTTGCACTTTGCATTTTGCACTTATATATGCTAATATAACCCTCGGTGATGAAAATGAAAAACTACAACTACTATTTATTTGATTTTGACGGCACTCTTTGCGACACAACCGAGGGTATTTTCAATTCAATAATATATTCCCTTGATTGCTACGGCATAAAGGAAACAGATATTGAAAAGCTCCGTTTTTTTGTTGGCCCTCCCCTTTTTGAAAGCTATAAAACCATTTACAATGTGTCCGATGAGGACGCCCAATGGCTTATTGACAAATATCGTGAAAGGTACAGAATAAAAGCAGCGGAAGAATCAAAAATATACGAAGGTATACCCGAAATGCTTGAAAGGTTAAAAAAGGACGGCAAAAAAATTGCCGTTGCCTCAAGTAAGCCTATTCACTTCGTGGAAGAAATATCTAAACACCACGATATTTATAAATATTATGATTTTGTTTCTGCAGAGGATTTTAAAAACAATCATTCAAGCAAAAAGGATTTAATACACGCCTGTCTTGATTTCTTTGGTAATCCTCCGAAAGAAGAAATTATTATGGTTGGTGACCGCTGCTACGATATTGACGGAGCAAAGGCTGTAGGCCTTGACAGTGCAGGTGCAGTATACGGCTTCGGCACAGCGGAGGAGCTGACCCAGTCAGGAGCAACGTACCTGCTTAATGCACCGGAAGAGCTGTATTAAAATGCGGAATGCGGAGTGCGAAATGCGAAATGCGGAGTGCGAAATGCGAAGTGAGGCTTCGCAAGGAGTGAAGAAAGAGCAACTCTTATCCCTCTTTTTTCGTGAAACGAAAAAGGAGGGGGGACCACCCTTGGATAGATTTATTATGTTGGTTGGTAAAATTCGCGGCTATTGGTAGTTGTATGGATTTATTTAATCGGGGTGGTGGGTGGTACAAAGCTATGCAAAACAGTATAAGGGTACCACCCACCATTCCGCTCTAGCTGTGTTCAGTTTGAGCTGTAATACACGAAATTTATTTATACAAATATTTTACAAACAGAAGAATGGTCCCCCCTCCTTTTTGCTAAAGCAAAAAAGAGGGATTAGCTTGGCAATACATTTACAATTTATAAAAAACAACAAAAAAGATTTAGGACAATTATAACGTTCCTAAATCTTTTTTTATATTAGCGTCGCAGACCTTCTAATTCTGCACTTTGCATTTTGCGTTTTACACTTTGCACTTTAAAAGCACGTCCCACAAGTTGTATAACCTTGTGAATACAAAGCATCAAGTGAACCGCTATAGCTTTGTTTATTGCTTTCGTTCATTCGGTTTATGTGGTGGCAATGTGTTTTATGGATTTTCTTTGTGTTTGTATTCAAAATATATTGCCCTGTAATAACATTCTGTTGATTTGTGGTTTCAACATACTCCTTCGTAGTCTGCACCACAACCGGCTTTGTTGTTTCCTTGTTACCATCTGCAGACCGGCTTCTGCCTGTTGAATAATCAATGCTTACGCCGGGCTGAACATTGTAGCAGAACACATTAAAGCAAATGCCGTCGCCATCATCCTCAACAGAATAAGCCTCCATCTGCACACCCTTTGCCACCAAATCATTGCCATCGTAAATGGGTGTAACCCTGTATGCCACATGGTTATTTGTTTCACGGATGTAGTCGGCTACCATATTTTCAAATGGCAGCATACCCTCTGTATTCATATACCTTGTGCCTGTTATAAGGTTTCGCTTGTTTGCATTTTCTGCTGATAATTGCCAACCGAGTAAATGGCAACGGTTGTAAAGGTATTTACCCGAAACACAGTCGTATTGTGCCTGTACCCAACCGCTGGGCTTTACGGAGCTGATGCTCCCCCTTTCCTCATTAGCTCCCGGCATAATCTCTTTTCCGCAGGATGCAACCGCACCACCGCAACGGCCTAAAGAATCAAGGGAAGAGTAGGTTTCGTACCCCTTTGTGGTAAGCTCATATTTATTAAACGAAGGAACATTTCCGTTAATAACCACATAAGGTCTGCCCGAAAACTCAGGGATTTTTGACAATACCGCCTTGCTGTTGTCATCGCCAACACTATTTGGCTTGTTAACATTTTCGGTTTCCTTTTCGGTTGTTTTATCGGTTTCCGTAGTATTCGTTAAATCATCTTTTTGATGAGTTGAAGTTAAACCTTCTTCTCCCTTGTTTGTGGTACTTTCAGATTTTATTCCGCTTGTGGTTGACTCAACAGTTGATTGATTTTCGTTGTCAGCTCCTTCAACAGGCGGAGCAATTGCTATGCCCACAAACAATAAAGCCACCGCTAAAACTATTGAAACAGCACTTTTGATTTTCACCTTTGCCAATAAATCCCTGATTGGTTTAATCGGTGCCATTAAAACTGCCGCCACAAATACAATCAATCCGGAAGCAACAGAACCTGTACCAAAAGCGCATAGTGCAAAAACTACAGCAAATGCCCACTGGATAATTTTTGATACTTTTTTCATACCCATCACCTTGAATAAATTTCTAATGTAATTTTATCGTGGGAGTTCCCTTGGAATTCCTCTTTTTTTATTTTCTTAAAGCCCTCTGCCTTAAGGTCAACATCAAAAAACAAATCTCCGGGGTATTTTCTGTTCCAGTTAAAAACATAAAAGCATTCAACATTTTCGTCAGAAATTGCCTTGTCTTCAACAAAGCAGAAATCACCTTGCTTTGCATTGCTTAAAAAGTCCTCGTCAACAATAAAGCTTTCAATATTCTCAAATTGCTTTGCAGAATATGAGTTCATTAAAAGCCTTGCTCCGCTTGTTATTTCCAGTATTTTCTCACGTAAAACACAGTCCTGACTCTGTCTTTTACCCATAAAACTCATTCCGTTGTTCTTGTCAACACAAACAATAATGTTCATATTTCCACTCCTTTTGAAGTTGCCAGATACCAGATACCAGATGCCAGATACCAGATGCCAGATGCCAGATGCCAGATGCCAGATGCCAGATACCAGCATATAAAAGTGTTGCGAAGCTTATCCCTCTTTTTTTACGAATGTAAAAAAGGAGGGGGGACCATTCTTCAACTTGTATAATATTTGAGTATATAAATTTCGGGTATTGCTACCCAGAACCAAACCCGGTTCGGACGGAATGGTGGGTGGTACCCTTTCATTGCTATCCATAGCTTTGTACCACCCACCACCCCGATACAGTATATCACTACCAAAATCATTTCCACGAAATTAACTTATCAATAAGCTGTATTTCTCAAAGGGTGGTCCCCCCTCCTTTTTGCTGAAGCAAAAAGAGGGATAATTATTGCTCTTTATTTACTCTTTGCAACGCTTAATTCCGAACCCCGAATTCCTCATTACCTGAACGGAACGTTCAAGTATATTTGTCATCTTCGCAATAGCCACACCATAGTTCACCATAGGTACCCCCTGCTCCCTTGCAAGGTTTATCCGGTGCTTCATTTCCTTTTCGTTAAGGGTGCAGCCGCCACAATGAACAATAAGGGAATATGGCGTTAAATCCTGCGGAAATTCCCCACCTGAGGTAAAGCTGAATTCAGGCTCTGCCCCTGTAAATTTTCTTATCATATCCGGAATTTTAACTGTGCCAATATCATTACATTGCCTGTGATGGGTACAACCCTCACTTATGAGAATCTTATCACCGTCTTTGATTTGGGAAAGCTTCTCCGCTCCGTTTATAAGCACATCCAATTCACCCTTGTACCTTGCCATAAGAATTGAAAAGGATGTAAGCAGAATATCATCGGGGACAATTTTTGCCACCTTCCCAAAAATCTGTGAATCGGTAATAACCAATTTTGGCTTCTTTGCAAGAGCATTTAAAGTTTCGGAAAGCTCTGTGTCCTGACAAGCAATAACCGTACAATTCCCGTCAAGCAAATCACGTATTGTCATTTGCTGGGGCAGAATAAGTCTGCCCATTGGTGCGGCCTCGTCAATGGGTATTACAAGTACAACAATGTCACCCTTTTCCACTAAATCCGAAACTACATATTTCTTCCTTTCGGTAGTCCTTGCAAGACTACCGATTTTTTCTTTCAGCTCAAAAATATTAGTGTTTTCTGCAGCACTTACATAAATTTCATTATCATTCAAAGGTGACTTTTCTGTAAGCAATTCGCATTTATTAAATGCAATAATGTACGGAATATTTCTCTTTCTGAAAGCCTCAATTAATTCCTTGTCACCATTTGAAATTCCCTTTACGGAGTCCACAACAAGAATTGCCACATCAGTTTTAGCAAGAATTTCGTTGGTCTTTTCCACTCGCTTTTCACCAAGGTAGCCTTCATCGTCAAAGCCCGGGGTGTCTATTATAACAACAGGGCCTAAGGGCAACAGCTCCATAGCCTTTTTTACAGGGTCGGTGGTTGTGCCCTTAACCGCAGAAACAACAGAAAGGCTCTGCCCTGTAACAGCATTTACAAGGCTGGATTTACCTGCATTCCGCATACCGAAAAAGCCGATATGCACTCTTTCGGCAGAAACAGTTTCATTCAAACTCATTTAAATCACCTTAAAATCTGAAATCACGTCTGTTGGAATTCTTAATATCGCAAATATTGCTTTCGGCAATTGCTCTTACCTTTTCTTTAGGAATCTTCTTCAATTCCTCTTCAATAAGCTTGTAGCCGATTTCCTTTGTTGCAGGACTTGCATAGTCCTCAAGGTATTCTGTAAGTGTCATAAGTGCGTTAGGATGACAGCAGTTAAGAATCTGACCTGTTTTACAAAGGCTCATAAAACGGTCGCCTGTTCTGCCTTCTCTGTAGCAAGCGGTACAGAATGATGGAATATGTCCGTTTTCCATAAGCCAACGAACAACCTCATCAAGGGTACGCTGGTCGGAAACGTCAAACTGCTCTGAATCATGGGGGCGTTCTTCCTCTGTGTAGCCGCCAACAGATGTACGTGATGCACCACTGATCTGTGAAATACCCAGGTGGAGTGCCTCCCCACGTACCTTTTCGCTTTCACGTGTGGAAATGATCATACCTGTATAAGGAACGGCAATTCTGATACAAGCAATAATTTTCTTGAACATTTCGTCGCTGATACCGTTGTCGAATGTATCGGGGTCGATATCGTCTGCACGTTTAAGACGCGGAACGCTTATTGTGTGGGGGCCAACACCGTGAACGGCCTCAAGGTGTTCAGCGTGCATAAGAAGTCCAACAAATTCATACATATATCTTTCAAGGCCGAAAAGCACACCAAGACCAACGTCATCAATGCCACCCTCCATAGCTCTGTCCATAGCCTCGGTGTGGTAGTCGTAATCGTGCTTTGGACCTGTGGGGTGCAGCTCAAGATAGCTCTGCTTGTGGTATGTTTCCTGGAAAAGGATGTATGTGCCTATACCTGCATCCTTAAGCTTTCTGTAGTTTTCAACTGTTGTAGCTGCAATATTTACGTTAACTCGTCTTATAGCACCGTTTTTGTGGTTAACGCTGTAAATGGTTTTAATACATTCAAGTATATATTCAATGGGGTTATTCTTGGGGTCCTCCCCAGCTTCAATAGCAAGACGCTTGTGACCCATATCCTGCAAAGCAATAACCTCTGCCTTAACCTCTTCCTGAGTAAGCTTTTTACGGGCAATGTGCTTGTTTTTCATATGGTAAGGGCAATAAACACAACCGTTTACACAGTAGTTTGAAAGGTAAAGGGGTGCAAACATAACAATTCTGTTGCCGTAAAAATCCTGCTTAATCTGGTTCGCAAGTTTATACATTTCCTCAACCTTTTCGGGAATATCGCAGGCAAGCAGCACCGCAGCATCTCTGTGAGAAAGTCCTGTGCAATGGAAGCCGTTACCTTCTTTTTTAGGTCTTGCCTTTTCAAGAATACTGTCAATAAGTTCAATGTTATTCTTGTTTTCCTCTGCGTATTTAATTGTGTCAAGAATTTCACCATCGTGAATAAATTCTTCTGCTTTTAATGATTTGGGATTGTAAATTGACATAATATTTTCATTCCTTTCAGTAAAATCAAATCGGATGCCAGATGCCAGATGCCAGATGCCAGTATTTAGTATTTAGCACTCAGCGCTTTGTGCTTTGCACTTAACACTCCGCATCCCGCATTTTCACCGCATCTCCACGTGCAACAACTATTTCATACCCGATATTATTCATTTTATTTTTAAGTTCGTTCATATGAAATGCGTTTTCAGCACCCGTATTAAGTTTATTATTATACAACTCATATTTCTTTCTTGCACTTTCGGGGGAAAGGTTCGGCATAACAACATTTGCACCTGAAAGAATACCTCTCTCCCTGCCATTGTCCTTGACTGTACCAAGTGCCGTTGTGGCAGGTAATAAAATACTAGGGTGAATTAATCTTATAATTGAAAGAAGGTAACAGGTTAAATCTGCTGACCCGGCATTTTCATTTTTATAAATTGTATCTTTGTGGGGAATAAACGGACCTATTCCGCACATATGGGGTTTAAATTCCTCAATAAATTTCAAATCCTTCGCAATATGCTTTGTGGTCTGGTAAGGTGCTCCCACCATAAAACCACAGCCCGTCTGATAGCCTATCTCTTTTAGATTTTTAAGACATTCCATTCGGTTTTCAAAGGACATTTCCGAAGGATGCAGCTTTTCGTAAAGCTCTTTATCTGCAGTCTCATGACGAAGAAGGTATCTGTCTGCCCCTGCATGGAAAAGACGTTGATAGCTTTCCTTGCTCCTTTCACCTAAGGAAAGGGTTACAGCACAATCGGGGAATTTTTCTTTAATATTCTTTATTAAATCGCAAAGAATTTCATCGGTATAAAAGCCGTCCTCGCCACCTTGCATAACAAAGGTGCGAAAGCCTAATTTGTATCCCTCAGTGCAACACTCCATAATTTCTTCGGGAGTAAGTCTGTACCTTTGGCAATTTCCGTTACCACCACGAATACCACAGTAAAAACAATTATTTTTACAAATATTGCTTATTTCAATAAGCCCACGGATGTAAACAGAATTTTCATAAACTGACTTACGAACTTTTACTGCCTCGTTTCTTAAATACTCTGCAATTTCGGGGTTGCAGCCGGAAACAAGTTGCTCATATTCACTTAAAGACAGTGAACGATGTGTTATTAATTTATCGGCAATTTCAAATAATGTTTTATTCATCGGTTTTCACATTTGAAAGCACAGTTTTCGCACTTATTCCTTGAAGATTTCCGATTTTACCGCTTAAGGCGGAAATCACATCCTGTGGGGCATCAATGGCAACACTTATAATGCTTATTTCCCTTTGCCGATAGGGAATTCCCATTCTGCCCACAATGTATTCACCGTAATTATGCAAAATTGTG
>JAZSBI010000082.1:0-3816 GCA_045602345.1 Acutalibacteraceae bacterium
AAGAAGTTCAACCGCCGCCGTTACCTCGGGAGCAATACCCTGGACATCGTTTTCGTTAACAAAGCCCTCAAGATAGCGTGTGTTGAGTTTTACTGACAAATGTTTCATCTCCTAAAAATTAACTATTGTATTAGTATATCGGACAATAGTTATATTTGCTAATATTCTACAATAAAACGCCGCCATTTTCAATAGAATTTTAAGATTTTTACAAAAATTTCTTGTTTTCAAACAAGGTTAATGCAATATTCACGAATCGGCAACTCATTTCTTGTAGCATTTACCGAATACAAGTTACTATTCCCCTTTTCAATAACAGTAATGCTTGCTGCAACAACAGTTGTCAACAACATTATTGTAATTGCAATAATGGTAAACACATTGAAAATATTATTAAATTCTTTCATTTTTCAAGTTCCTTATCTAACATTTTGCCAATACTTTCCCCTATTAACGAGGCAGAATAAACCGCCTCTTCCAAGGTGTTGGCATCTGTACCGAATTCCAAAAGCAAAGAACAAGGTGTCGCTTCCATATTATATTTTCTGTTACAAAAGAAAACCGGTCGCATAAGACCTTTAAATTTCTCCTCAGCAATATTCTGCAGCTGCAAAGCAAAGGTTAAGTTCTTCTTCCAATCCGGGAAATCTACAACACCATCCCCCTCACATCCGCTTATTATCATCACCTGAGCTGCCTTTCTGCCATTAATTTCAGCAGTAGGCTTACACCTTGTACCACCGTCATAATGAATGGCATCACGGTGTACATCAAGAGTTATAGCAATAGAGGGGTATTTTTCAAGATATTTTTTCACGCTTTCCCATGAACGAGAATACGCACCGTTATACTTACTATCGTAAATTGTTTTATCGTGAATCACTTTATACCCTGCTTTTTCGAGGGCTTCTACCAGACTTTCTCCTACTCTAACCATATTTTTTGTACAATCCTTAGTACGCGAATCATAGCCATTGGAGTACCAACCCGTATCAAGAAGTTCATAGCCCTCTGTAGTGTGAGTATGGTAAACTAAAATATATGGCTCTTTTTTCGTTATCTTCTTATATTCAGGCGTTGTATTTAAAAGCTTTTTAATATCTATATTTTCATCAGTTCTGTTATTTACGTGCACATTACCAAAATAATTGCCCGTTGCACTTGTAGAAAATTGCTGTTCTTTTATATCTCCGCTTTTGCTTAATTTTTTGTATAAAGGTTTTGCCTCTTCCATTATTTTCAGAATATCTTGTGGTGTCTGGTAACCGGGTGGCACGCCATAGCTACCTCCACCAAACCCAAAAGGAGAAAACGCTTCTTCCTCTTTAGTAAACAAACTGTTTTCTAAAACCACAGTTTGTTCTATATTTTTCTTAGTTTCAAAAGCAATTGCAATTCCCCTTAAAAAAGCGTTACATATATATTCGCTACCAAAAAAAGTCAAAAAAACAATAGTTGCACATATTAATATACATAAAAAATTATCAAAATAAAAGGATTTCCATTTCAAAAAAACACCTCCCAAATATAAATTATGAGAGTGTTAAGTTTATTATTACATTAGTGCATAAAGTTCTTTAGGTGTAAGGGTAGGTTGTAAGGCACAGTTTATTGCAAGAGCCAGAAGATAAGAGGCATTTTTCACAAGTAAGTCAATATCTTTCGGAGCAACAATCATTCTTTCACCATTAATAAGCCTTGTTTTATCAAGCTTTTCTGGTGATACTCCCGAAAGCTCTGAAGACAAAGAAACAGCATCTACAACGGTTGGTACACCTATAGCGATTACAGGCACACCGACAAAATCCTCATCTATCCTTGCCCTCGTGTTACCTATTCCGGAACCCGGAGCAATTCCCGTATCGGACATCTGTACAGTTGTCCCCAACCTTTCAACGCTACCTGCAGCAAGTGCATCAATTGTTATAACACATTGAGGCTTAACAGCCTCACAGATGCTTTTTATATACTCACCTGATTCAATACCGGTTTTTCCTAAAACCCCTGTAGAAACAACTGCCACAGGACGCAATTCTCCTGAAAACCCTGCTGCTTTTTGCACTTCTCTGTCAATATGCCTTGTTGCAAAAATCAAAGACGCCGTGTCCGGCCCAAGGGCATCAGAAGTAATATCTTCATTCCCGACTCCTGCCACAAGAACTGTGCCCTCACCTTTCGGCAACAGTTCTTTTACACCATCAATAATGGCATTCAACCTACCATCACTTACTGCCGCCTCATTTGTGAAGGGGTTCATTTCAAGTGTAATGTATTTTCCCACACCCTTTCCCAAACGTTTTGCCGCTTCTTCTGTTTTTATGGTTATTACAGTAGTTTTACATTCGTCGTTTTCTGTTTTAAAAACATCAACACCACTAATATCTTCATTAATCATTTCCTTGCGTTCAAGTGCAAGGTCTGTTCTGAAATTCAAACAATCACCTCAAAATTATTATTGGTTTTGTAGTTGTTGACTATTCAAAAAATAATATTTATCGGTAAAATATTGAAATACATATTATAATATGTTAAAATGTTTTGCGATATTTTGAAAAGGATGTTATTATATGAAACTCGGTATTGTTGGTCTTCCCAACGTTGGTAAAAGTACACTTTTTAATGCACTTACTAATGCAGGTGCTCAGGCTGCTAACTATGCTTTCTGCACAATTGAACCTAATGTGGGCGTTGTTGCTGTGCCCGACAAACGCCTTGATGCACTTTGCGAAATGTATAATCCTGTTAAAGTTACCCCTGCAACAATCGAATTTGTTGACATCGCAGGTCTTGTTAAAGGCGCTTCAAAGGGTGAAGGTCTCGGAAACAAATTCCTTTCCCACATCCGCGAGGTTGATGCTATAATACACGTTGTTCGTTGCTTTGATAACGACGACATTATGCATGTTGACGGCTCCGTTGACCCGCAGAGAGATATTGAAACAATTAACCTTGAGCTTATTCTCTCCGATGCTGAAATTCTCCAGAGAAGAATTGACAGAACAACAAAGGCTATGAAAGGTGACAAAACACTTGCGGCAGAGCTTGCAATCCTTGAAAAAGTGAGAGAAGCACTTGATAACGGCATTTGTGCCCGTGCAGTTGACCTTACAGACGATGAAAAGGAAATACTTGATTCAGTTGCTTTACTCACCTCAAAACCTGTTATTTATGCTTGTAATATGAGCGAAGAAGATTTCGCTTCAAAAATTGAATCCAACGCCCGTTACAATGCAGTTAAAGCTCTTGCAGAAGAGGAAGGCAGCCAGGTACTCCCCATTTGTGCTGAACTTGAAGCACAAATTGCAGAGCTTGACCCTGAAGAAAAAGAAATGTTCCTCAGTGAGCTTGGCGTTTCAACAGGAGGACTTGATTTGCTTATTGAGCGCAGTTACGACCTTCTTGGTCTTATGAGTTACCTTACCGCAGGTCAGCCCGAGGTAAGAGCCTGGACAATTAAGAAAGGCACAAAAGCTCCTCAGGCAGCAGGTAAAATTCACTCCGACTTTGAAAGAGGCTTCATTCGTGCAGAGGTTGTTTCCTTCGATGTACTTATGGAATGCGGTTCAATGGCGGTTGCAAAGGAAAAAGGTCTTGTTCGTTCCGAAGGCAAGGAATATGTAATGCAGGACGGAGATATTGTATTATTCAGATTCAATGTTTAATATTTAGTGATACAAAAAGGGGTTGTAAAAAAAGCGCAGACCGCATAAAACAATATAAATCAAGGGGGTTCCTGCAGGACTGATACCTGTAAGAACCCCTTAAACAATAAAAAGACCGCAAGTTATAAAAAATTTTTAGTTTTATGCTACGAAC
>JAZSBI010000083.1:0-5920 GCA_045602345.1 Acutalibacteraceae bacterium
AAAAGACGAACAGACTAAATTGTCTGTTCGTCTTTTTTATATGTTTTCTCCCCCACTCGGAGTATCTGTATACACCTTCTGGGTAATAAAACACATTCTGCATCTCAATTTAATAGCTTCTCATTTTATCTATAACTGTGGTTTTTCGTCCAGATGTGAATAGTCATTAAGAAATTTAAGTTTTGTTTTTGTTACTCCATTTTCTTTCAGGTACTGCACTAATGTTACTCCTGTATTAACATGAGAAAAATTGAAATTTTCTTTTAATGGAAAATCCAATGCCGCAAGAACAAGGTAGCTGTTAAAAGTGCCGTGAGCGATAATAACAACTGTATCTTCAAAATGATTTTCAACTTTGATTTTTTCTATTATTTTCTTTGCTCTGATATACGCTTTTTCATCGTCTTCCTCACCTAAAGGGGTGCGATGATTTATTACAGCATCAGGGCAAAGCTTTTTTATTTCTTCATCCGCAAGACCTATGTAATCAGGGTCAGTTCCTTTTTCTAGAAGAAGAGAATCTATAATAATTGGTGTATTTTTATGATATTCTCTTACTGCATTTGCAGTTTTAACTGCTCTGACTAATGGGCTTACATAGAATTTGTCAATGTTCTCAGCTTTAAACCTCTCACCTAAAAGAGAAATCTGCCTTTCACCCTTAGGAGTAAGGTCAGTTTCCGAAAACCCGTCACCGTTCAAATTTCCAAAGGTTTCTCCGTGACGGATAATGTATAATTTCAATAAACATCCCTCCCACCGGTTCGTTTTTCTTTTATTTTCTCTTCTATTTCATCAATAAATTCCTGACGGCTCTTTTTCACTATTCTTTTTATTTCTATTTCAACCTCTTTAACATGGTAAACACCATTGAGATTTATGAACCCCTCAGGAATCTCTATTCTGATTGAGCCCGTACGAAAAACTCCCCAAAAAGGATTGCTTACTTTTACATTTCTGTATCTGTAAAAACCTCCGTGGTAACAGAACTCAACATTATTCAAATCACTTTCTGAATATGTACTCCACACATCTCTATATCTCAAAAGGGTAACAGGCTTGCCCGTTCTGTAAATATAAAAACCAAAATCATCATACTCAATTATTATTCGTGGTGTGAGTATGCGTTGCAAGAAAACCACACCAAATACGAGCAAATAAAAACTATAGCTTATAATACATTCCCACAGCATCAGATCAAAAAGATTTATTGAACCTATACTCAAATCATTAATATGATCAAACCTTGTTTCAACATCAGCATCTTGATGCAAGAATCCGTATGTAAACTTATCATCCCAAGCATCATTGAAATGACTAAATTTATGGCGATCTAAAAATGTGAACATATATATTATCCAAAGAACATCCTTATTCGGCTCAATCACTTCATTCAGAACAAGAATTGAATACACCAGGGCAAACCCGCTTAAAAGTATAAAAACAGGTGCTACAAATAATATTCCGTTTGCTCTTCGGGCTAAAACCTTAACCTCAGAAACATCCATTTTATTTCATCCTAACTTTAGGAATTCTCTTTGTTTAGAAAAATATTATCAAATAATATGTATAAATACAATACAGTAATAAAAAAATCATAAAAAACTATTGATACTTTTTCCATTTTCTGCGATAATGTAGGGTGTTGAATTATGCAATCTTATTTATTGGAGTTTTTAGTATGAATTGTGACTGCAACAAATTAGCAGAACTTCTTTTCCCAAATGTTACGGGAACTATTGAAGACCTTGAAAAAAAATACCCTGAAAGAACTTTAAAGGAAGGGGCTCGTGTTACACGTTTTGCACCCTCTCCCACAGGTTATCTTCATATCGGCGGTCTTTTCGGTGCACTTGTTGATGTGCTTACTGCAAAGGCTACAGAAGGTGTTGCCTTCCTTCGTGTTGAAGATACTGACAAAAAGCGTGAAATTGATGATGGCGTTTCTGCAATTATCAATGGTTTCGCTTCTTTCGGTATAGATTTTGACGAAGGTGTTACAGGCTTTAACACAGAAAAAGGTGCTTACGGACCTTATACCCAAAGCCACCGTGCCGAGATTTACCATATCGTTGCAAAGGAATTAGTTCAAAAAGGACTTGCTTACCCTTGCTTCTGTACTGCAGAGGAGCTTTCCGAAATCCGCCAGGAGCAAGAAAAGGGCGATGCACTTATCTGGGGTTACTTTGGCAAATGGGCAAAATGCCGTGACCTTAGTTTAGAAGAAATTGAAGAAAATATAACGAACGGCAAACCCTATGTTCTTCGTTTCCGTTCCGACGGACAGGAAGATAAAAGAATTTTCTTTGACGATATAATCCGTGGCAAAATTGAAATGCCAGAAAATATTATTGATGAGGTTCTTTTGAAATCCGATGGTATTCCCACATACCACTTTGCACACGCTTGTGATGACCACTTTATGAGAACAACTCACGTCATTCGTGGTGAAGAGTGGATTTCTTCAGTACCCAAGCATATAGCTCTTTTTAAGGCTTGTGGTTTTAAAGTTCCTAAATATGCACATACCCCTCAGGTTATGAAAATTGATGAAGAGGACGGCACCAAGCGTAAGCTTTCAAAACGTAAAGACCCTGAAGCAGCAGTAAGCTACTTTGTAGAAGAGGGCTTCCCCAAGGAGAGTCTTATTGAATACCTTCTCACTCTTCTCAACTCAAACTTTGAGGATTGGCGAAGAGCTAACCCCACCGCTGACGCTTTCAGTTTTCCCTTTAACCTTAAGAAAATGAGCCCCAGCGGCTGCCTTTTCGACCTTGTAAAGCTCAATGACGTAAGTAAAAATGTTATTTCAGTAATGAATGCACAAACTGTTTACAATTACATTACAGCTTGGGCAGAGAAATTCGATAATGATTTCTTCAAGGTGTTTACTGCAGACCCCGAAAAATCAAAAGCAATGGTAAACATTGACAGAGAAGGCAATAAACCCCGTAAGGACATTGCAAAATGGAGCGAGGTTAAGGAATATTTCTCATATATGTTTGACGAATTCTATGTACCTTCCTTTGAACTTCCCGAAAACATTGCAAAAGAAGATGCCAAAACAATTCTTGAAAATTATCTTAAGGTGTATAGTGCTGAAGACGATAAGGATGTTTGGTTCTCTAAAATCAAAGACCTTTGTGAGCCTTTAGGCTTTACACCCAATGTTAAAGAGTTCAAGAAAAACCCTGAACTGTTCAAGGGACACGTTGGCGATGTTTCAACAGTTATCCGCCTTGCAGTAACCTCAAGAAAGAACACTCCCGACCTTTGCTCAATTATGAGCCTTCTTGGTCAGGACAAGGTAAACGAAAGAATTAATAAAGTTATCAACGAACTTTAAGGAGATATACACAATGGAAGAAATTATTAACGAAACCGCGGGTAATTTTATCCACGATATTATTGATGAAGAATTAGCTAGTGGTGTTAACACCAAGGTTCAGACCCGTTTTCCTCCCGAGCCCAACGGGTACCTTCATATCGGTCACGCTAAAGCTATTTGCATTGACTTTACAACCGCTATGAAATACGGTGGTGTTTGTAACCTTCGTCTTGATGATACAAACCCATCAAAAGAAGATATTGAATATGTTGAATCCATCAAGGAAGATATTGAATGGCTTGGCTTCAAGTGGGAAAAATGTCTTTATGCATCAAGCTATTTTGATTTTCTTTATGAATGTGCTATCAAACTCATTAAAGACGGAAAGGCTTATGTTGACGACCTTTCTGCAGAGGAAATGAGAGAATACCGTGGTACTCTTACAGAGCCCGGTAAAAACAGCCCCTATCGTGACAGAAGCGTTGAGGAAAATCTCGACCTTTTCAAGAGAATGACAGATGGCGAATTCCCCGATGGTGCAAAGGTGCTTCGTGCTAAAATTGATATGGCGTCACCCAATATGAATATGCGTGACCCTGCAATTTACAGAATTATGCACGTCAGCCACCACCAGACAGGTGACAAATGGTGTGTTTACCCCATTTACGACTTTGCCCATCCTCTTTCAGATGCTCGCGAAGGTGGAACATATTCACTTTGCTCACTTGAATTTGAAAACCACAGACCCCTTTACAACTGGTTTATTGAGCAGATCGGTTTCGAAGAGCCGCCCAGACAGATTGAGTTTGCTCGTCTTAATCTTAACTACTGCATTACAAGTAAAAGAAGAAATATTCGTCTTGTTACAGACAACCTTGTAAGTGGTTGGGATGATCCCCGAATGGCTACAATCTGCGGTATGAGAAGACGTGGTTATCCTGCAAAGGCTCTTCGCAACTTCATTGAAAAGGTTGGCGTTTCAAAAGCATACAGCGTTGTTGACTATGGTCTTCTTGAAGCTTGTGTAAGAGATGAACTTAACGAAAATGCTCCCAGAGCAATGGCAGTTCTTGACCCACTTAAAGTTATCATTGACAACTACCCCGAAGGCCAGACAGAGGAATTAGAGGTTGAAAGTCATCCCAACAAGCCAGAGCTTGGCAAAAGAAAGGTTACCTTCGGCAAAGAAATTTTTGTTGAAAGAACCGACTTTATGGCGGAGCCTGTTAAAAAATACTTCCGTCTTTTCCCCGGTAACGAGGTAAGACTTAAAGGTGCCTACTTCATCACTTGTAATTCCTACGAAACCGACGAAAATGGCAAAGTAACAGTTCTTCATTGTACCTACGACCCCGAAACCAAGGGCGGCAATGCTCCTGACGGAAGAAAAGTTAAAGGTACAATTCACTGGGCAGGTCCTAAAGCTTTCAAGGCAGAGGTACGTCTTTACGACAGACTCTTCAATGTTGAAGACCCTGCAGGTGTTCCCGATGATGAATTTGTTAACGCAATAAATCCTGAATCACTTGTTGTTCTTAAAGATTGCCTTGTTGAAGAAGGCATCAAGGATGCAAAGGTTCTTGACTCCTTCCAGTTTATGAGAAACGGTTATTTCTGTGTTGATAAAGACTCTACGGAAGAAGCACCCATATTCAACAGAACTGTTGAGCTTAACTCTTCTTGGAAGTAATTATTCCGAAAGGACGATTAAACAATGAAATATGTATATAAAATCATTGCTGCGTTAGGTGCACTTGCAGTAATTCCTGTTGTGATTTTTGCAAAAACCATCTACTATAAAATAGCATCAACAGCAATGACTACTATTTTCCTTATTGGGCAATTATTAAAAATTGAAGCAATAACAGACATAATCAAAGAAAATAATGGTGTTGCACCGGAAAACATTGCCGATGCTACATCCCTTTATGACCTTTACAAACTTTTCTCATCAATTTCAGGGGGCTCTTCATCCTCTGACCTTGCAGAGAGACTCGAGGTATTAATTGCCCCTGCCATTACTTGTGCAGTTGCTTTAATTCTTGTGGTTTTGTGTGCAGTTGTTACTGCAGTTTTGGCACTTGTTGTTAAAAACAATCGTGCTGTAATTTACAGTTCAATTGCAGGTATTGGTCTTTCAATGGTATTTAAAGAAAGCTTCGAGGGGCTTGCAAGTCCCATACTTAACGGAACTGTAAACTTTGGCACCCTTCTGGACAACACCTGGGCTTCTCTTATCGGTAGCTTTACAGAGCTTGACCTTACAACAACATTCTGGTTCATTCCTGCAATTTTCGGTGCAGTAATTATTTGGACAGTTCTTTACAACTATACTCTCCCTGAAAAAGAAAAGAGAGAAAGAAAGCTTATGTTAGGCGAGGCGGATGAATAATGATTTACGATAAGGTTGAAAATATGAGCTTGTATTTTGACAAACTCACAGGCTTTGAAAAAGTTGAAGAGGCTTACAAAGAGTTCTGCAAAGCACCCTTTGAAAACGGCAAAATCGAAATTGACGGCGAAAATGCCTGGTGCAATGTTTGCAAATATGATGTAAACCCCGACAACCCTTTAAAATATGAATCCCACAAG
>JAZSBI010000084.1:0-13343 GCA_045602345.1 Acutalibacteraceae bacterium
AGGAAGTTTGTTTCTTTGACATTAAGCTCTCTGTCAACACGGAAGGTTTTAGTTTCGTGTTTTCCGATATCAAACCAGAAGCCGTTATCGAAGAGTTTTGACATAATGTAGCAGCGAGTGGAATCAATGCCTTTTGTTTCATAAAGTCTTATGATAAGGTCACCGCTACCGTCCTCACAGCGTTTGAGAGCAGTAATGAGAACATTATCTGCATTAGTGTAAAGGAAGGAATCCTTCTGTGAAAGCGTACCTTTGTGATAGCTTTCGGGAACTGCAACAACATTGTTGTTGAAAAGGTGGGCTTCCTTAACAATATCGCTGTTTTCTGCTTCACCATCGTGAAGATAAATGCCGTATGAGAAACGGTTTAAGCCTTCGTCTGTGAAATTGAAGTTTGCATCGGGTCTGTAGGAATAGTGGTCTGCAAAAATAACATTTCTCAATGCAGTAAGCCTTAATTCTGCACCGGGACAGTCATAGCTGTATTTTGAATCGCTCATTACGGAAAGACCGAAGCGTTTGCCATCCTTTGAAACGGTAAGGTCTGCCCAGTTGAGAGCAACCTCTTCATCACCGTCACAGGGACGCTTGATAAAGCTGTTGGGGATTTCGTAGGTTGAAATTTCTTCTTTACCGCCGATGGGGAATGCAAATTTGAGAAGAGAGAACTTCTCCTGCCACATAGCCTTGCAGTCAACCCTTAAGGTTTTCTGACCTTTTGCGAGAATAAATTCCTGAGTAAGGTACGAATCATTGAATTTGTGAACAGTGCGGATTACTGAACGAAGAGCACCTTTTTCCACTCTTTCAATGCTTACTAATTCCATAAGACCCTTTATATCGTGGAATTTGAAAACATTGTGTGCCCAGGTGTCAGTTGCTTCATCATTGATAACTGTGGGTATGCTGAGGAAATTATCACTTGCATATTCTGTGCCCGTTTCTTTATTAACAAGACTCTTGATGTAACCTGTCTGGCTGTCAAGTTCAACGGAAACGAACTCGTTTTCCATAAAGAAATCCTGTTCGCCTGAAAGCTCTTTATCAGCATCAACGTGTTCACATTCAAGCCAGTATGTTGCATAGCCGAAAGGAGGAACCTTTGCCATAAATAAGGTGTCAAGATGTTCATCATTTGAACGAGAGGAACGAACATTCTGGAAAAGAACTGAATTACCCTCAGAGTCTGTAACAGCTTTTGAAGGATGGTACATTCTTACAGGCATGTTAATATCGTAAGAATGGGGGTTGAATACAACAACGGGACGGGGGAAGCCGTTATCTGCACCTGTGTAATGACGGGTTTCAAGGATTGCATCACTTACACCATCAATCCAGGTATCAATTTTACGTGAAATTTTAAGGACTGCATTATTATAAGTTTCAGATGCTATATTCAAAGCATAGCCTTCAGATTCTTTAACATCCTCGTAGGCTTCCATAATGGAACAGCCACAAAGAATATCGTGGAACTGATTGAAACAAACCTTTTTCCAGGCATCCTCAAACTCTTTTGTTTTAGGCTTGGAATCTGTAACAATTGAAGAAATTGTGTCCCATTTCTCTGCTGCAGCAAGAGAGTTTTCTGCTCGGCGGTTAAGTGCTTTGACAAGGCTTGTTGCACTGTAGCAACCGCTTGCATGGTGCTGTAATTCATCCTGCCAAACGGGGATTTTAAGGAACTGGCTGAGCATATCTTCAAAATATTCATCGGGTGAGGAGAATTCAAGCTCGTTGTAGCCTTCTCTTTCAAGATTTTCTTTAAGATATTCAATATCACCTTTGGTAGGACCGCCACCGTGGTTGCCAACACCATAGAACAGCATCATTCCGTGACCTGTTTCCTCTGCACGGTTATTGGCATCATCAATTCTTTTATCAAGAGCTTCTTTGCCGTGGGCACAGTAGCTTTCAGGAATTCTGTAAGCCATAATTCGTGTGCCGTCTGCACTGTCCCACCAGAAAAGGTTTTCGGGAATGTTTGCGTTTTCGTGCATACCGGGGCGTTGGAAAACGTAAGTATTCATTCCACCCTGTTTAAGAAGCTGTGGGAGATTTGCATTGTGACCGAAGGAGTCAACATTGTAACCTGTTTTACAGGTGATACCGAATTTTTCATAGTAGTAAAGCTGACTGTAAAGTGCCTGGCGGGCAAAGCTTTCACCGGAGGGCATATTGCAGTCGGGCTGAACCCACCAACCATTAACGGGTACCCATCTGCCTTTTTTCACCATTGTTTTGATTTCTTCGAACATTTCGGGGTCAATTTCTTCAACCCATTGATAGTATGCCGCAGAAGAGCAGGTGAACACAAAATCTTTATATTCTTTTAATCTGTCGAGAGCACTGCGGAAGGTCTGAAGAACTTCTCCGCAACCCTCTTGCCAACGCCAGAGCCATATTGGGTCAAGGTGAGCGTTGCCGATAAGCTTGATTGTTTTATCCATTATTCTTCACCCTCCTCAATAAATCCGAAATATCTTCCTAACCAATAGCCGAAAGTGAAAACATAGCAGCTTTCGACGCAGTAAACACCACCGCTGTCTTCGTCTTTGTATTCAAGTGGGTTTCTGTCAAGCTTTGCAATAAATCTTTCGTCGTTAGTGGGAAGAGCAGAAACTTCTTTATAACCACCCATATATGTACGCACCGGGTAGTCACGTCTTGATGTAAGTGAAACATTACTTGCAAGACGGGAAACATTGAAACGATAGAACCATGTTCTGATTCTTTCTGCATTTGGCTTTGCCTCAGGGTCTGAGAGGAAATAGGGAAAATCATAGCAGGGGTTGTATTCGGGAGCAAGTGAATATCTCCAACTTCTGAAGCCCTCAAGGAAAAGTTTCTTTCTTTCAGGGTCAGTTTCAAGCGTTGCAAGACCCCAAAAAGCAAGAACTGCAAGGTTATGGTCACCATACATAATATCTTCACGGTCATCAATTCCTGCCTGAAGACAAACATGGTGGAAACGGTCAAAGTGTCCTGTGGTTAATTCTGCATAGCCCTTTTCGTTGCAGAGCATATTGTAGGTTTCAAGGAATTTACCCTCTTCACCGGTAATGTGCATTGTAACACGAAGGAACATAAGAAGCTCAGCGGAGTTAAGACAAGCATCTGCCCAACCCATACCGGAGTTAAAATACTCTTCATTCCATTTTGCCCAGGTTGTGGGTTCGCCGTTTGCTTCACGAAGCTGAAAGCCGTTATCAATGATGTGATTCATTGTGTTTCTTGCGGCAGTTTTAAGAAGCTCATCATATTCAGGGTCTTCGCAGCCCAAAAACTCATGAGCAACAAGAAGGTGCATATAATGGTGTGTTATTTCGTCACTACTTGTGTCACCTTTGTATGTAATGTCAGTATCTTCATAACCATCGCAGGTGTAATGTTTACGAAGTCTTTCGGGGATGGGAGCATCCGCTTTAACTTCAAGACCTACAATATTTTTGTTTCTTGCATCTGTTGTGTTAAGGCAAGAAGCAGTAGCGCCATTTTTCTTGTAGAAAAGTCCGTCATCCGGAACGGGCTCGTCCTTTGTAAGATATGTTCTTGCAACAAAGCCGTCACCACGACCTGCAATGTACATAAGAAGAAGGTTTGCTTCACTTGCTTTCATAGCAACGTCTCTTGCTTCAAGAGTTTCGTGAGCATAGTCACCCTTTTCCCTTTTAAGGGTTGCATATCGGAAAATTTCACCCATAGCATAGCCGGAGGAGAAGCTTCCGTCGTTGTCGGAATGCCCGTAAGGAAGGGCGGATTTAAGGTTGCCGGCCTCTGCAAGATGTTTCTGGCTTACCATTCCGTGGCGTTGAACATAGGTAAGAGTTTCTTCAAGGAGCTTGTATGATTTTTCTTCCATTATCATTTTAATCATAGCAATATGAGTAACGCCTTTTTCGGTAAGCACCCAAACACCATCTGCATCATCGGGAACAAGCGCCTGAACATTATTGTCAAGAAGGTCACGCCTTGCACCGAAATACATAACAGCATCGTAAAGGTTATCTGCTTTGGGATCGTAACGGGTAACGCCACCGTTTGAGCCATACCACATAACGCCGTTTTTGCCCTCACAGAAACAGGTGTAGTCCTTCTTTTTCTGGGGAAGGGGGTATGGGAAGTTGGTTAAATCGGGCTTTTGAGGGCGTACCTCTAAAAGAGCCTTTGGTACTTCAATATCGTACTTTTTAAAATGGCTCGATACCCTTGTGAGTTGGGGGTAAAGTTTAACAGGCTGTGCCATTGAAACACTCCTTTTCGAATTAACTGAGTAAATTAAATCCAAATTTATACATCATAAATCATACCAAAAATAAGATGAAAGTGCAATATATAAAGAGAAAATATATATATTAAAAATTTAAAATATATATTGGAATATGGAAAAAATAGTGGTATAATAAATCCGATTATGACGCATTTGAAAGGAAAATGCTTATGAATACATCCGTTTTTGATAAATATGAGTCAGAGGTTCGTTCATATTGCCGTAACTTCCCGGCGGTTTTTACAAAAGCTAAAGGGTCAATAATTACTGCAGAGGACGGAAAAGAATATATTGACTTTTTCTGTGGAGCAGGTGCTCTTAACTATGGTCACAATAACGACTATATCAAGGAGCAGATTATTAACTATCTTGAGAGTGACGGAATAATTCATTCCCTTGATATGTTTACTTCTGCAAAGAGAGATTTTATAGAATATTTTGAGAAAAATATTCTTGAACCCCGTGGCTTTGATTACAAAATTCAGTTCCCCGGTCCAACCGGTACAAATGCTGTTGAAGCAGCCCTCAAGCTTGCAAGAAAAGTTAAAAAGAGAAACAATATTTTTGCATTTATGGGTGCTTTCCACGGAATGACTCTTGGCTCACTTTCTATGACTACCGACAGAGATTCAAGAGAGGGTGCAGGTGTTGTTCTTACAGATGTTACACACATTCCAACACCATATATGTTCCCCGAGCTTGATGTGCTTCAGTATATGCAGACTCTTCTTGATGACGACCATTCAGGTATTTCAAAACCTGCGGCGGTTTTCATTGAGCCCGTTCAGGCGGATGGTGGCATACACGTTTTCAGTGTTGATTTCCTTAAAGGTCTTCGTGAGTTCTGTACAAGAAACGATATTCTTCTTGTTTGCGACGATATTCAGGTCGGTTCTGCAAGAACAGGCACATACTTCTCCTTTGAAAGAGCAGGTATTACTCCTGATATTGTTACACTTTCAAAGTCTATCGGTGGCTATGGTATGCCCTTTGCCCTTGTTCTTTTCAAGCCTGAGCTTGATGTATGGAAACCCGGTGAGCATAACGGCACCTTCAGAGGCAGTCAGCTTTCAATTGTTGCTGCAAAAGCAGGTCTTGAAATTATGCTTAAGGACAATGTTGAAAAAGAGGTTCAGCGTAAAGGTGAGATTATCAAGGAGTATCTTGCAAAAGTCAAAGAAATCAACGAGAATTTCGATGTTCGCGGAATTGGCTTTATGTGGGGCGTTGACTGTAATAAAGTAAATCCGGATGCTGTTTCAAGAGCTATTGTGAGAGAATGCTTTGATAATGGTCTCATTGTTGAAAGAGCAGGCAGAAACAACGATGTTGTAAAGCTTATGCCTTGCCTTTTAGCAGATGATGAAACACTGAAAAAAGGTCTTGAGATCTTTGTAAATGCTGTTAAGACAGTTGTTGATAAAATGTAATTAATTAAGCTATTGTAAAACAGCAACTGTTTTGCAATAGCTTTTTGCTAACTTTTGGAGAAGAGTAAAATGAAAAAAGAAAACAAAACAGGCAATGCAAAGCTTATAAAGCGCTTTTTGCCATACTATAAATTACATATAAAAACATTAATATTTGACTTATTCTGTGCTTCGCTTACAACTGTTTGCGAATTGGCACTTCCTATGATAGTTCGCTTTATTACTGATGCTGTTACAACGGACATTTCTCTTTTAACTCCCGCGGTTATTCTTGGGGTAGGCGGAGCATATCTTGCAATGCGAGTAATTGATGCAGTGGCAAACTACTATATGGCTTCCGTTGGTCATATTATGGGTACAAAAATCGAAACAAAAATGCGTAAGGATTTGTTTGAGCATCTTCAGAAGCTTTCTTATTCCTATTACGACAACACAAAAGTCGGAACAATAATGTCCCGTATCACCAGCGATTTATTTGATGTTACGGAATTTGCTCACCACTGTCCTGAAGAATTTTTTATTGCAGGAATTAAAATAGTGGTTTCCTTTGGCATTTTAAGTTTTATAAATCTGCCTTTGACACTTCTTTTGTTTGCAGTTATACCCGTTATGGCGGTTTGTCTTAAATTCTTCAGAAAGCGTATGAAGGAAGGCTTCAGAGAGTCAAGAGTAGTTGTTGGTGAGCTTAATTCTCAGATTGAAGATTCTCTTCTGGGAGTTCGTGTTGTAAAATCCTTTGCAAACGAAAACCTTGAAGAAAAGAAGTTCAAAAAAGGCAATGAAAAATTCCTTGAAATAAAATCAAAGGTCTATAAATATATGGGCTCCCATAGCTCCGTTAACAGAGTTTTTGAAGGCGTAATGTATATTTTTATTGTTGTTGCAGGTGCATTTGCCCTTGTTGACGGTAAAATTACGGCGGCCGATTATATTGCATACCTTCTCTATATTGGCACACTTCTGACTTCAATCAGAAAAATAATTGACTTTGCAGAGCAATTCCAGCGAGGTATGACAGGTATTGAACGTTTTGCAGAAATTATGGACACAGAGCCATCCATTAAAGATAAACAAGGTGCAAAAGAACTTGTTGTAACTAAAGGTGCCATTGATTTTGAAAACGTAACCTTTAAGTATTCTGCAGAAACAGAAGAGATTCTTACAGATATAAATATCAGTATAGGCAGCGGTGAAAGTTTTGCTCTTGTTGGACCATCCGGTGGAGGAAAAACCACAATTTGTAATCTTATACCACGCTTTTATGAGCTTACCGAGGGTAGCATAAAAATTGACGGAACAGATATTTGTGATGTTACTCTTAAAAGCCTTCGTGAAAATATTGGTGTTGTTCAGCAGGATGTGTATCTTTTCTCGGGTACTGTTAAAGAAAATATCGAATACGGAAGACCTGGTGCTACAGACGAAGAAATACGTGAAGCTGCACGTCTTGCAGGTGCGGAAGAGTTTATCGACAAACTTCCCGATGGCTTTGATACCTACGTTGGCGAAAGAGGAGTTAAACTTTCAGGCGGACAGAAGCAAAGAATCAGTATTGCAAGAGTATTTTTGAAAAACCCGAAAATACTTATTCTTGATGAGGCTACAAGTGCCCTTGACAACGAAAGCGAATACCTTGTTCAGCAA
This sequence comes from Acutalibacteraceae bacterium, assembly GCA_045602345.1. GTDB lineage: Bacteria > Bacillota > Clostridia > Oscillospirales > Acutalibacteraceae > DTU089. The sequence continues at coordinate 7,342 of JAZSBI010000084.1, forward strand.
TCTTTGGAAAGACTTGCAAAGGGCAGAACAACAATAACCGTTGCACACAGGCTTACAACCATTAAAAATGCAGACAAAATCCTTGTTGTTACTAAGGATGGCATAGCTGAAAGCGGTAACCACGAAGAGCTTGTTGCCCAGAATGGACTTTATTCGACAATGTATAAGATGTATAGAGTATAAGTGGCGAAGCCACGGCGATATAAATCCTCACGGATTTGCGATATATCTGACGATGCGATATACTTCCGGTGCGATATGTGCCTGACGGCACGCGATAACAAGGATTTATATCATATCGCATTGAGCGTAGCGAAATATATCGCATTTTACTCTTAAAATATATCGCACAAGCTTGCTTGTATATCGCTAATATAATTCGGAATTAAATAAATTAGGAGAATTAGCTATGAATTATCCCACCCCTCACATAAACGCAACACCTGAGGATTTCGCTAAAACTGTGCTTATGCCGGGCGATCCTTTAAGAGCAAAATTTATTGCAGAAAAATTTCTTGAAAATGCAAGACTGGTTAATAATGTGCGTGGTATACATGGTTACACAGGAACATATAAGGGTACACCTGTTTCTGTTATGGCATCGGGTATGGGTATGCCTTCTATCGGTATATACAGCTATGAGCTTTTCAATTTTTTCGGTGTAGAGAACATTATTCGTGTAGGCTCGGCAGGGGGAATGTGCGAAAAGGTTAAGGTAAGAGATATAATTATAGCTCAGGGTGCCTGCACAGATTCAAGCTATGCACACACCTTTAATCTTCCCGGTACATTTGCTCCCATTGCAGATTATACGCTTCTTAAAACTTCTGCAGATATTGCAGAAGAAATGAATTTACCTTTTGTTGTAGGTAACATTGTTTCTTCCGATACTTTCTATAACGATAACGAAAATCTTCCCCAGGGCTTGACCTCCGTAGATTTGTGGAAGAAAATGGGCGTTTTGGGTGTGGAAATGGAAGCGGCAGCCCTTTATATGAATGCTGCAAGAAGTGGTAAAAATGCTCTTGCTATTCTTACTGTTTCCGACCACCTTATAACAGGGGAGTCACTTTCTTCTGATGACAGACAGAACTCATTTACAGATATGATGAAGCTTTCCCTTGAAACGGCGGTTAGATTATGAGTAATATAAAAAGAGTTTTTCTTATTGTACTTGATAGCTGCGGTATAGGTAGCGCCCCCGATGCAGAAGACTTTGGCGATGATGGGGCAAATACAATAAAATCAATTTCAAGTTCAGAATATTTTAATATTAAAAATCTTCTATCAATAGGTTTTTCAAATATTGACGGACTTTCTTTTTTAGGTGATGGAGAACTGAAAAGTAAGGTTGCAAGACTTTGTGAAAAATCCAAGGGTAAGGACACCACCATAGGGCATTGGGAAATTGCAGGTGTAGTTTCCAAAAAGCCTTTACCCACTTTTCCTAATGGTTTCCCTGAAAGCATATTGAAAGAGTTTTCGAAAAAAACAGGCAGGGGAGTTATTTGTAACAAAACCTATTCGGGTACAGAGGTTATTAAAGATTATGGTGAAGAACACTTAAAAACAGGGGATTTGATTGTTTACACATCTGCAGACAGCGTTTTTCAGATTGCTGCACACGAGAGTATTGTGCCTCCTGAACAGTTGTATGAATATTGTAAAATTGCCCGTGAAATTTTAAATGGAGATTTTGGTGTGGGCAGAGTTATTGCACGACCTTTTGAGGGTGTATACCCATTCAAAAGAACATCCCGCCGTCATGATTTTTCCATTGAGCCACCGCAGGAAACATTGCTTGATGTTTTAAAAGTTAATGATTTGGATGTAATCGGTGTGGGAAAAATTCACGATATTTTTGCAGGTAAGGGTCTTACAGAGTATGTTTTTACCCAAAATAATGCAGACGGAATGGCAAAAACAACGGAATATCAGAAAAAAGATTTCCATGGACTTTGCTTTGTGAACCTTGTAGATTTTGATATGATTTACGGACATAGAAGAGATATTGACGGTTACGCAAAAGCCCTTGCGGAGTTTGATGAATGGTTATGTGGATTTATTGAAAATATGAGAGAAGATGATGCTCTCATTATCACTGCCGACCACGGTTGCGACCCTGCTTTTAAGGGTACAGACCACACAAGAGAATGTGTGCCTTTCGTGCTTTGCGGAAAAGGCATTGAATCTGAAAATCTTGGTACAATTAATGGCTATGATTATATTTCAGAAACAGTAAAACAAATTCTTATAAAAGAGTGATTTTATGACAGATAAAGAACTTTTTGAATTAGCAAAAAAAGCAATGAACAATTCTTATTCCCCTTATTCAAATTGTAAGGTGGGTGCAGCACTTCTTTGTAAAAACGGAAATGTGTTTACAGGAACAAATATTGAAAACGCAGCATACGGTCCCACTGTTTGTGCGGAAAGAGTTGCAATTTTCAAAGCGGTTTCTGAGGGCGAAAAAGAATTTTTAAAAATTGCCGTTGTAGGCGGAAAAGACGGCGTGATTAACGGCATTTTTGCTCCCTGTGGAGTATGCAGACAGGTTTTAAGAGAGTTTTGCGATGATGCTTTTCAAATACTTTTAGGCGAAACTGAAGATAGCTTTAAAGAGGCTACATTAAAAGACCTCTTGCCGTTGTCATTCAGTCCGGAGAATGTGAAATAATGTAAGATTCCAGATGCCAGATCCCAGATACCAGAATTGTGACAACAGATTCATTTTTCTAATTGTATTTTGATTTAATTGTAGAGTGGTAAATATTTAGATGATAATAGTTGCTGATGCATAAAGTCTGGCATCCGGCATCTGGTAACTGGCATCTAAAAACGAGGTACTTATGAGAATATACGATATTATTAAAAAGAAACGTGATGGTTTCGCTCTTTCTAAAGAAGAAATAGAGTATTTTATAAATGGCTATGTGGATGGCAGCATTTATGATTACCAGGCATCTGCACTATGTATGGCTATTTTCTTTCAGGGTATGGACGAAAGGGAAACGGCAGATTTAACTCTTGCAATGGCACATTCGGGAGATACTGTTGATTTGTCCCGTTTTGGTGATTTGACTGTGGATAAGCATAGCACGGGCGGTGTGGGAGATAAAACTACATTAATCGTTGCTCCCATTGTTTCTTCCCTTGGTTGCGTTATGGCAAAAATGAGTGGACGTGGTTTAGGCCATACAGGGGGTACTATTGATAAACTTGAGTCTATCGAAGGCTTTAACACAGAACTTTCTTCCGAAGAATTTTTTAGTCAGGTGGAGAAAAATGGCGTTGCGGTGGTAGGACAGACGGGAAACCTCACCCCTGCCGACAAAAAGCTCTATGCTCTTAGAGATGTTACAGCTACTGTAGATAACTTGTCGCCTATTGCTTCAAGTATTATGAGTAAAAAACTTGCTGCAGGATCACACACAATTGTTCTTGATGTAAAATGCGGATCCGGTGCATTTATGAAAACCCCAAAAGATGCAAAAGAATTGGCATCGGCAATGGTTGAAATCGGTAAAAACTGCGGAAGAAATACTGCGGCTGTTATTACAAATATGGATAGACCATTGGGCAATAATATCGGCAACTCTTTGGAAGTTATTGAAGCCATTGATGTTCTGAAAAATAATGGACCCGATGATTTAAAGGAAGTATGCCTTACTCTTTCGTCAGAAATTGTTTCCATGTGTAAAAAGATATCTGTTGAAGAGGCACGAAAACAGGCAGAAGAAGCACTTAACTCAGGTAAAGCTTTTGAAAAGTTTAAAGAATGGATTTCTTCACAAGGCGGAAACAAAGATTGGGTAGATAATACAGAGCTTTTCCCCAAAGCAAGTTATGTGTATGAAATAAAGGCTGAGAATGACGGCTACATTTCAAAAATGAATGCGGAAAGTATCGGTATTGCATCTGTAATTCTGGGAGCAGGCAGAGAAACAAAGGAAGACACAATTGATATGAGTGCAGGAATTGTACTTAATAAAAAAACAGGAGATGAAGTTTTACAAGGTGAAGTCCTTGCAACACTTTATTCCTGTAACGATAAGTCTTTTAATTCTTCAAAAGACAAGGTTTTGTCTGCTTTGGAGTTTTCAGAAAATCCAATAAAAGAAGAACCTTTAGTATTTGATGTTATAAGATAAAATTATCGCCCTTACGAGCTAAATCGTAAGGGCGAATTATTTTATTTATATTTTCATAAGGTTCGGAATTCCCTTAATAACAGAGGGGATTGCTTTTACAATCATTACTGTAACACCACGAACAAGGGGTTTCTTGTCGTTAAGAATATCAAGAAGCTGACCTGCCATTTTGGGGCTGAAAATACCAAAACTCATAGAAATCAGGTTTTTGATAGGTAACTGTAAAGCAATACCGGATGCCATACTCTCTTCGCCAACAAGCTTCTTAATAAGGTTAACGATTTTTGCACCGTTTTTACCTGCTGCAGAATCTTCAATTGTATTTACAAGAGTAAGATGGGGGTAAGCATTGATTTCACGAGGGGGAAGAGGTCTACCGAGAACTGCAACGAATTCTTCGTCGGTAATATTCATAATATCTGCAGTGTAATATTTAGCAGCAGCTGCTCTGTAATCGGGGATTACTGCATCAACTGTTGACTCAACATTAAGTTCAGCAGAAAGTCTGATATCTCGGCTTGATGCACCAACATTGATTGTGAATTTACCGCTTTCAACGTGCCAATCATGAATATTCACATTATAATAAGCGAAGGAACGTTTATCAAGCTCAATAGTAATTTCCTTTTCTTCACCTGCTTTAAGGAATACCTTCTTAAAGCCTTTAAGCTCCTGCTTGGGTCTGAAAATAGTACTTTCGTTATCTGTTACATAAACCTGAGCAATCTCCGCACCATCAACCGCACCAACGTTTTTAATCTTAAAGGAAACAGTTACTTTGTCTGTATCTTTAATAGAGTCAGCGGAAAGCTTAATGTCAGAGTATTCAAAGCTTGTATAAGAAAGACCATAACCGAAGGGGAAGAGAACGTCTTTATCAGCAGTATCGTAGTATCTGTAACCAACAAATACGCTTTCTTTGTATTCAACGGATGCGGTGTAACCGGGGTAGTAATTGTAAGAGGGGTTATCAGAAAGGGCAATGGGGTATGTCTCTGCAAGTTTACCACTGGGGTTAACATCACCGAAGAGAATATCAGCAGTTGCACTGCCTGAAGCCTCACCGCCAAGTACACAGTTGAGAATACCTTTAACTTTATCTGCCCAAGGCATCTGAACAACCGAACCACCGGAAAGGGCTACAATAACATTTTTGTTTACTGCACTTACCGCACCAATAAGCTTTGCGTGAAGAGGAGGAATGCCGATGTGACGACGGTCAAAGCCTTCAGACTCGAATTCCTCTGTAAGACCAATAAAGAGAATTACTGCATCCTTGCCATTTGCTGCAGCAACAGCTTCTGCAATAAACTGATCATCGGAGATTTTATTTTTCTTAGCAGTTGAATAACCGGGGGCATAAGTAACATTTGCACCCTTTGCAACGATTTCATCATAAGCACAGTCAACTTTAATTGCATTAACAAGTGAAGAACCGGCACCCTGATAACGGGGCTTTTTAGCCATTTCACCAATTACGGCAATGTTTGCATTCTTTTTAAGAGGAAGAATTGCATCCTCATTTTTAAGAAGTACCATACATTGACCGGCAATTTCACGTGCTTTCTGATGATGAGCTTCTTTATCGTATGTATAATTACCAAGAACTTCTTTAGAACGCATAATAACGGTAAGAACATTGTCAACCATTTTATCAAGGAATTCTTCAGGAATTCTGCCATCCTTGACAGCTGCAACAATCTGGCTGTTACCAAGGCCATTGGATGTGGGCATTTCCAGCTCCTGACCTGCAAGAAGACCTGCAACACGGTCGTTTTCTGCGCCCCAGTCAGTAACAATCATACCTTCGAAGCCCCACTCGTCACGAAGGACATCTGTAAGGAGCCATTT
>JAZSBI010000085.1:0-6809 GCA_045602345.1 Acutalibacteraceae bacterium
AGTAAAGAGAATATTAAAAAGCACCCGCAGTTTTAAACACTGCGGGTGCTTTCGTATTTTGTTGTACTGTCCTTAAGAGTACGACCCTTATTGCGAAGCTCTTTTTTGGTTTTAAGTTTCTTATAATGAGGGAAGGTAATATAAAACACAACCACCAATATGTTTATCAATTTAACCCGTAATCATCTTTATAAGTGACATAATAAAGGTGATAAAAGAGTTCATTTTTTCAAACAAATTAAAAAATGGTGATGTAGCGTTTTCCTCTTCGCTTTCTGCATCGAAACGGATGTTATCCATACTGATATTAGCGCTGTTGCGGGAGGAAAAAACAAACTTAATATCCTTTACCTCGTTAAGAACGTTGTTAGAAAAGGTTTGGTTGGTCATATCATTGCTCATTACAAGGGTGTTGAGGCTTATGCTAATTGTGTGCCATTTTCCGTCAGCCGGGATGGTAACTGCTTCAAAATCAGCGGAAGTGTAGTAAGAGAGTGAGTTCGTATAAAGCTCAATACGGTCAAAGGTCACATCTTCCGCCCCGTTGTTTCGAACATAAAAGCTTATAGTGCCATAATCGGTATAGTTATCATCGGCTTCGTCAAAGTTTTCGGTTGAAGCGGCGTTCTTGTAGGTGAGCTTCGGTTTAACGGCAAAGGTCTCCGAAGAAGAAATAATATTAAGTCCGTTTTCACCGCTGAAAGCATCAACGCTCTCAATATTTACTTTTGCATTCTCACCATACCATGATTTGTAGTAGCTGCCGTATGTATCGGAATAATTGTGCCACAGCAAAATATCATCGCAATCAGTCCACGGCTTATCCACCCAATAATTTGCATTTTCGGGAACGTTCCATTTAAACGGGCTTGCAGGAATAGTCTGGTTGTTGCTTTGTGTTGCGAAAAGATTAGAACGATAATTTCCGACACAGTATGCATACGTAACAGATGTGGGAGTGGTAATGCTGTCGGAATAAACTCTTACGGTATCTTTGTTTATTATTTCTGCATTTGCTTGCACAAATATTCCTCTGCTGTCACAAATTGCAAAGCCATGAAGTGTATTCCCGTTTACTGCGAGACCGTCGCCCACATCGGAAAAAGTTACAAAAACACTTGAATCAGCGATCTCAATATGTTTGGGATAGGGTGCAGAGTAACTATTATATTTGCCGTAAACGAGACCGTCAGCAGCATAAGCCATTCTTTTACCGATTTCTTCTTTGCATTCAGGATGAATAGCACCAACATCAGCTGTAAAGGTTGAAGGAATGTCATAATTTGTAACAACTGCTCTTGAATCGGGAGCTTCATTACGGAACTTAGAATATTCAATATTCCAATCAATAAGATTAAAACCATTATCGGAGTACATATAGGGAGCAAGTTGTGCATAAATGAGAGGGAGAAGACCATTATTATAGTTAAAGTGGTCTGTGTAGAAGCTTTGTAAAAGCTCAAGCTGAGCAGTGTATTCCTCGGGAGAATAGCCAAACATAAGGTCTGTTTCACCTTGATACCAAATCATACCTGATAGTCTGAAATTCTTGAGAGCATTTGTTCTTAAATTGAAATTTGCAGTCATATCGTGATATATATTCTGTTCAGCTTCATTCCAATCACCGATTTCGATATATCTGCCATGGTTTGAAAGGATATTTTTTACATCAGCACAATTATCAATTGCATCTCTTGAGAGCCAGGATGCAATTGTGGATCCACCTAAAGAGGAATTAAGTATACCAACAGGCATATTCAATTTTTTAAGCATACTTTCTGCAAAAAAATACGCAACAGCACTCATACCATAAATGCCGTCATCCTCACCGGTGATCCATTTAGCATCCTTGATATCGTTTTGGGCATCAAGGGGCACAAGCTCTGATGAGCCGTTGTATTCAGGATAGGCAGGTTCAACAAGAACGCGAAGCCATTTTGACAGTTTTTCACCCCGCGCCATCATCTCTTTGCCGGTTTTTTCTTGTGCAAGGGGATACATCATATTACTTTGTCCGCTTGCAAGCCATAACTCTCCGAAAACAATGTTTTCAAGCTTTGCAAATTCTTGTAAATCAGCAGTTAAAACAATTGAGTATTCCTCGAAGCCTCCCGCAGGGGCAACAAACGAAACGAAAAAAACGCCGTCGGAATTTACAACAGTGTTACCTTTTCTAACAAGCGCTTTGCTTGAATTAAAAAGGGTTGCACTAATTGCTGTGCCGGGCTTACCTGTGCCGGCAAAAACAACCGCATCGTTTTGTTTGAAAAGCATGCCATCACCATAAACCGAATATAATGATGCTTGCACCTCCCCGGCATAGGATACAGTAATACAACAAGAGAGAATTGCTATAAACAATAAAACTGATATTATTTTTTTAAACATATACTCACCACATAAAAATTAATGCTGTAAAAAAATCATAGCACGGTTTTTTTTATTAGTCAACAAATAAAGATTGTGTTTGTTCATTAAAAATTTTGCTATTTATTCCGATTACGCTCACTGTATGCTCCGTTTAAACACTCGCCCTTGATTTTGTTTTGTCTAAAGCCATCGTTATTCCTCGCAATTTGTATTCTCCTTTAATAGTCATATTTGGGCTCCTACTTATATAATAAAAAACGACTATTACTTCACTATTTTTCCTTTTCTATGTTTTTTACAAAGCAAATGGTGTTTTGTAGTGCAAAATAACCTATGTAGCGTGCAGAAAAATTCGTAAAATACGCCTAATTTGGGAACTAATTCCCTAAAAGTACCGAAATGCTGAATAATCTTTTTCGCTGGGAAGTACTGCCGAAAAGCAAAATAAACATTCTCACTGCCCCTCAAAAACCCAAAACTAATTCCCTAAAAATGCCTGAATTTCAAGCGAAAATTTGCGATTTTTCGTTGTGGTTTATGGGCTTTTCTATGTGAGAGATGGGGTTTGGAGAAGTGAGAAATAGGGGCAAGAAAAGACCCCACTCGGTTGGAGTGGGGGAGAAAATAGTTATTCTTTATACGCATTATTTATTATTTATTTTAATCATATCAGCCTGATTAGTTATATGCTCATAAGGTGATTCAGGATGCCTACTCCAAAAACAATTAATATCAAAATGATGCTCTCTAAGTTTCTGAGCCAAATTTGTAATATGTATCAAGTCGCTTTTGAAATTTGAAACAGAGCGACTATTTAACAGCTCAGTTATTTTTCTTATATTACAACTATATTTTAGTTCATCCTCTAAGTTCTTTACTTGAGGAATAGTAATAACCTCTGCCACATTACGATTCTTTCTGAGCTTTTCAATGTTCTTATCCAAGACATCTGTATTGTTGGTATCTGTATCAAAAATTAAAACAACGATAGTCCCTTTTTTGAATGTTCTAAGTATCGCATCACTTATGAAATTCTGTATAACATTTTTTATTTGAACTCTACCGTGGATAATAACCTCTAAATCGTTTTTTAGAATATTGACAATTTTCTTTTCATCTTCACCTTCAACAAAATATTGAACATTTGCACCATTCTTCACCGTGATTACCCCTCCTTATTGTAATCTATTAAATCATAAATTAACTCTAATGCGGGGGCAGTAGAGAACAAATCGTTTTCTACTGCATTTCTTAATGAGTCTGTGCCTCTTTTAAGTAGTGATGATGCTTCAACACAAGTAATAGGACTTTCGGGATTGGAGATATCCTTACGCAAGAAAGTATAAGTGTGTTTAGGCAAGTCCATGTCTAAGATATCGGTATTATGTGTTGTAAAAAATAGTTGCTCGCCTGGTTTAAGAAAAGCTATCATTAATGATAAAACTGCTTTTTCAATATCAGTGTGAATATAAGAAAATTTTTCATCACAATAATAAAAACCATTATTCCCTTGTATGAGTGAAGAAAGAATATTTGCCAATTCAGCACCCGCTTTAGTTCCACTTGAAAACAGCTCCGTATCTAAACGTTGACCATCCTGAAGGACAATAGACTGATTTTGTAAATGAACAACATAAGCTTTTTCTGCATCTTGTGATATTTTCACTTCTCTGATTGCTGTATCTAATGATTTTAATATGTTTTCAAGTACAAATCTAAAGTTTTCGTCTTTATTAGGCAATGAGAGTTTTCTGTTGTCTTCGGGATATTCAAAGAACCAAGCAAGCTCCCCAATTTTTTCCAATTCCTCTATATAGTTTTCTGCCGGTGTAAATGGTTTGTCAGCAATTCTTTCAATACAGGATTCATAGCTATCCTTAACTAATATTTTTTCCTTGCGAACTTCAACCATTATATCATTGGCAACAATCTTGTCATTTTCCTTTGGTGGAATAGAACATATTACACGATATAAATAATTATTATCAGAAGCCATGTCTATTACAAATGATGCTTCCTTTGCTCGATCGCAGATTTTTTCTGTAAGGAAAATATAATTTTTTTTATCAATGAAATTAAAAATTTTCATTATCATTCTTCCAAAGGTGGTTTTACCTGAGGCATTAGCACCAAAAATTACATTTACTTTTTTATATCTGAAATTAGTACGTTCAGGCAAATGTTCTTCTTCGATTGTTGAGCCTACAATCTTTTTTGGGTAAGTTAAATTCATATGAAAGTTTTTAAAAGCATAAAAATTATCGAATTTTACATCTAAAACAACCATTTTCTTCTTCCTTTCGTGCATTAGTTCGTGTTTCACGAAGTAATCCCTCCCACATATTTTAGTAAATTATTTGATAAAAATCAATAGTTTTATTTAAAATTATGCCCTTACATTTAAAAAAATATCACTTTAAAATTGAAAATTATGTCAAAAACAAATAGTTATTGTTCTATATATATAAAGTGTTCCATTATATTTATGGAATATCAAGTCTAAATAAAGTTATTAAATTGTTTGCGTAAAACAACTATTCATTCAAATGAGGAAATTGTAAATGCATGATAATCGTAAAGAAAACTCGGAACTCTTTCATGATAAGTGTTCCGAGTTATTTTTCTCTTTCGTATGTGAATTTTACTTTATTGTAAAAATAAAATAATCTTGATATTCCGTACCATCATGCCCTATCAGTTTTTCTTTTGAAGGTACAAATCCCATATTAGACAAAGCTTTTATTCGTTCTTTTGCTTCGGGAATGGCTTTTGTTGCTATTTTATCACAATCAAATAATTCAAAAGTTGGCTGGATGATTAACGAAAGTATATTTTGTATATCTACAGCATTTTCATAATCATTTTTCAAATCAAGACGGAGCAAACCGCAATTTGTAAAAAGATCGTTGTCCGAAGCTCTATGAAATAATTCTATTGTTCCAATAGCTTCTTTGGTATCTTTATCAATGATAGACCAACGGATAAAGCCTTGTCTGCTATATTCCCAAATCCAATATTTTATTGCTTCTTCCATTCGGCTTTCCGTGGTATAGTAAAAATCATCACCACCACAGTTATCGCTGTTAAAAAACGGAACAGCTTTTTTATCGGAATAAACTTTTAATAAATCTCTGCAATCCTCTTCGTTTACAAACCGCAAAAGATATTTTTCATTCTCAAATTGTGGACAAATTTCATATATATTACTCATAATGACACCTCTCTTCAGAACATTTGTTCGATATAATTATAGCATATAAATTTCAAAAGTCAACCTTTTTCAGTTTTAACAACTTATTACAAAAATAAAAGAGCTGACAGAAATCAGCTCCTTGTTGTGGATGAAATAATAAATTGAATATTATATAAATCCTCTCTTTTTTGCTTCTTCAATCAACTTGGGTTGAATTAAAGGATATGTCCAATTTTCTACTAATGTATCTGTAATCAGGATTTTTTCCATTTCACTATGTAATTCGTTCTCAAGTGATTTAATATCTGCAAAGAATAACATACCATAGGTTTCTTCGCCTGTTTCATTTACATTGTTTTTGCCTGTGACCGAATAAACACAAATGGGAGAAACAGTAAAATTCAATGCACCTGTTTCTTCTTTTAGTTCTCTTTTTGCAGTTTCTAAAATAGTTTCATTTTCCTCTCTATGACCACCGGGAACTTCGTAAGTGTTTCTTTCCTTTGCCCATGTGTCAAAAGTTAAAAATAAAGGAACTGACAAAAATCAGCTCCTTGTTTTTGGTGGAATGATATATTATATGAATCCTCTCTTTTTTGCTTCTTCAATTAACTTTGGTTGAATTAGAGGATATGTCCAATTTTCTACTAATGTATCTGTAATCAGGACTTTTTCCATTTCACTATGTAATTCGTTCTCAAATGATTTAATATCTGCAAAGAATAACATACCATAGGTCTCTTCGCCTGTTTCATTTACCTTGTTTTTGCCTGTGACCGAATAAACACAAATAGGAGTAACAGTGAAATCTAACGCACCTGTTTCTTCTTTTAGTTCTCTTTTTGCAGTTTCTAAGATGGTTTCGTTTTCCTCTCTATGACCACCGGGAACTTCGTAAGTATCTCTTTCCTTGTGCTTACAAAATACCCATTTACCATTTGTTTTAGAAATAATAACTGCAAACTTTAAAAGTTCATCTGCTACTTGGTCATAAAATTTAACTTCTATCATTTTCTCTAAATCTCCATTTTTTTATTTATATAATTCCATCTTTTAGATCTGCGAATAAACTATTGGTAAAGTTACTCATGTCTTCGCACAAAGGAATAGTTTCCGGTAAATAGCATTTGTTTTGGTTTAAAACATTCTTTTCCATAAAGTTCAAAGTATCAATTAACGATTGTCCTCTGACAGAACCGGTAATCAAAGTTTTTACAACTTGGTATGTTCTTCCTCCTTCTAATAC
>JAZSBI010000086.1:0-5070 GCA_045602345.1 Acutalibacteraceae bacterium
AAATAAAGGCTTAAATGATTTATTCTACAATTTGACAGTACCTACTACTACTACTGTTTAATTTATTATTTTTAACAAAAAATTTCGTTTTATTCACAAAATCAGAAAACTTTTATTTCTATCTTTATGGAGGTAGCATTATGAAAATAATTTGTAACACATCAGTTCTTGCAGAAGCTTGTAACATTGTTCAACGCGGTGTTCCGCAAAAAAGCACTCTGCCTTCAACAGAAGGTATTTACCTTCAGGCAAAAAATTCAAAACTAACTCTTACAGGTTATGACCTTGAAGTTGGTATTACAACAGTTATTGAATGTTCAACAGAAGATGAAGGTAGTATTGTTCTCAATGCTCGTCTTCTTTGCGACATTTTAAGACGTTTACCTTCTCAGAGCGTTACAATTAATTGTGACAGCCATAACCTTTGTAAAATTACATCAGGTGAGGCAGAATTTTCACTTGTTGGAATTCCCGCTGATGATTATCCGGAACTTCCTACAGTTTCAGGTGGTGTTCCTTTTGCAATCAAACAGGGTATTCTTAAAAATATGGTTAAGCAAACTATTTTCGCGGTTGCTGCTCAAGATATTAAACCCGTTCATAAGGGAATTAAATTTGAGGTTGAAAATAACAACCTTCGTCTTATTTCTTGTGATGGTTTCCGTCTTGCAATAAGAAATGAAATTATTGAATATGCAGGAGATGATATGACATTTGTTGTTCCTGCAAAAACTCTTTCAGAAGTTGTTAAATTAACAGACGACGATGAAGCAAACATTACCTTCTCTATCGGTAAAAAGTTCATTCTCTTTGAAATTGGAAATTACAGAATTATTTCTCGTCTTTTAGAAGGAGAATTTTTCAATTATAAAAATGCTATTCCCTCTGAAAGCACAACAAAGGCAAGAGTTAATCTTAAGCTTATTCTTGATAGTGTTGAGAGAACATCTCTTCTCATTACAAGTAAAATTAAAAGTCCTGTACGTTGCATTTTTGATGACAATACAATCAGAATCTCAAGTGCAACCTCTCTCGGTGCTGCTACCGATAAAATTCCTGCAGCCATTGAAGGAAAAAGACTTGAAATTGGTTTCAATAATACTTATTTAACAGATTGCTTACGTACAGTTGATGTTGATGAAGTTAAAATTGAACTTTCAAGTCCCGTTTCACCTATTATAATTAAGCCTGTTGAAGGTGATAATTTCATTTTTCTCATTATTCCTATGAGATTAAAAAATGAAAATATAGGCTGATTTTTCTACAATTTTTGAAAGAATGTTTATAAAATGAAAATAAAAGTTAAAGTAACTCCTAAGGAACATAAAGATTTTATTTTAAAAGGTGATTATATTCGTCTTGACGACCTTTTAAAAAATGTTGGTGTTGTTAATACAGGAGGACATGCAAAAATAATTATTCAGGATGGCGAAGTTAAAGTAAACAATGATGTTTGCACAATGAGAGGTAAAAAACTCCGACAGGGTGACTGCGTCGAATATGAAAGAATAATTTACGATGTAAAATAATTTTTAAAAGAAGCGGTGAAGTATGACGGTTAATTCTGTAAAAATTAAAAATTTCAGAAATATTGCCGATTTATGCTTTATTGCCGATAACGGAGTAAATGTTATTTACGGAGAAAATGCCCAGGGAAAAACAAATATATTAGAATCTATTTGGCTTTTTACTGGTTGTAAAAGCTTCCGTGGTTCAAAAGATACTGAACTTATAAAATTCAATGAAGATTTTGCAAAAATAAACCTGGAATTTTCTGATAATATAAGGGAAAAAAAATCCGAAATAATAATTAGTGAAAAAAAGAAAAATGCTTCGTTAAATGGAGTAAACCTTCGTTCAACTGCGGAATTAATAGGTTCATTCTATGCTGTTATTTTTTCTCCTATACATTTATCTTTAGTTAAAGATGGACCTTCCTTAAGACGCAGATTTTTAGATACTGCACTTTGTCAGTTAAAACCTTCTTATGCAGAACATCTTGCAGGTTTTAAAAGAACTCTTCTTCAAAGAAACGCTTTACTTAAAGATATACACCTTAATTCACAGCTTTATGACATGTTGGATACGTGGGATGACCAGTTAGCAAAGTACTCAGCAATGGTTATAAAGGAAAGATTGGCTTATATTGACTTACTTTCAGAATACAGTAAAAACATTTATTCAGGAATATCTGAAAATAAAGAGTGTTTTTCTATTTTTTATTCAAGGGATGAATTTAAAAATAATAATATTAATGTTAATGTTAATGATATTTATTTAAATGAGCTTGATAAAATAAAAAATTCTCGTAAAGAGGATATACTTTCAAAAATAACAACAGTAGGTCCTCATAGAGACGATTTGGAAATTTTAATTAATAATGTAAGTGCAAGAAGCTTTGGTTCACAAGGGCAGCAGCGTTCATGTGCTTTAGCTCTTAAATTAGGTGAATCTGAAATAATAAAAAAAGTAACAGGTGAAACTCCTGTTGCCCTTCTTGATGATGTTATGAGCGAGCTTGACGAAAAACGTCAGGATTACGTTCTTAATCATATAATTGACAGACAAGTTTTTCTCACTTGTTGTGACCCTTCGCAAGTGTTGCGACTTTGCGGTGGTAAATCCTTTTTAATTAAGGATGGTGAGATAGTTTAATGTTTATTCATATAGGACAGGACACAGTTGTTGTTGATAAAGAAATTATCGGTATTTTTGATATGGAAAATACAACAATTATGAAAAAAACAATAGATTATCTTAATAATGCGGAAAAAGAAAAATGTGTAATTAACGTTGCACCTTTTGAACTTCCTAAATCCTTTATAGTGTGCCAGACACCAAAAGGTAAAAAAATCTATATTTCTCCTGTTTCTGTTGGTACAGTTTTAAGGAGAATCGAATCCGGTCATATCGGATAAATTTGTAAATAAATTATTGTTATATATTTATTTTGAATCTTCTACGGAGGTTAGTATTTTGGACGAAAACATTATTAAAACCGAAGAGGAGCTTCTTGAGGAAGCCAAAGAAAATGAAGTAATACTTGATGAAAACGCAGAAATTGATACTGTAGTTACTGAAAAGTACGATGCAAGTGCAATTCAGGTTCTTGAAGGACTTGAAGCGGTAAGAAAAAGACCCGGTATGTACATAGGTTCAACCGGACCTAAAGGTCTTCATCACCTTGTTTATGAGATAGTTGATAACTCCATAGACGAGGCTCTTGCAGGTTTCTGTACTCATATTGAGGTTGAAATTCTTCCTGACAATATTATTACAGTACGTGACAACGGACGTGGTATTCCTGTTGGTATTAACGAGCAACAGGGTCTTCCTGCTGTTACTGTTGTTCTTACAGTTCTTCATGCAGGTGGTAAATTCGGCGGAAGCGGTTACAAGGTTTCCGGCGGTCTTCATGGTGTTGGCTCATCTGTTGTTAATGCTCTTTCAGAATGGTTTGAAGTTGAAGTTTCTCAGGATGGTCATGTTCATTATCAACGTTTTGAAAGAGGCAATCCTACCTGTGACCTTAAAATAATAGGAGATACAGAAGAAACAGGTACTCTTATCAGATTTAAAGCAGATCCTGAAATATTTACAGAAACTACTGTTTATGAGTTTGAAACACTTGAGAGAAGATTAAGAGAACAGGCTTTCCTTAATGCAGGACTTTCAATTTCTCTTACTGATAAGCGTGATGTTGACGAGGTTAAAGAAATTTACTGCTTTGAAGGCGGTATTTCTTCCTTCGTAGAATTTGAAACAAATAAAAGAGGACTTACTCCTCTTCACGAAAAACCCATTCATTTTTCTGCTGTAAGTGGTGATAGAGAAGCAAATATTGCCCTTATGTACAACGATAGCTATAATGAATTGATTTTAAGCTTTGCAAACAATGTAAGAACCATTGATGGTGGTACACACGAAAATGGCTTTAAGACTGCTCTTACAAGAGTTTTTAACGAATATGGAAGAAAATATAAGCTTTTGAAAGATAATGATAAAAATCTTTCCGGTGATGATGTTCGTGAAGGCCTTACTGTTGTTATAAGTGTTAAACTTACAGAAGCACAGTTTGAAGGACAGACAAAGGGTAAGTTAGGTAATACAGATATTACTCCCCTTGTTTCAAAATGTGTTTACGAAAAGCTTTCCACATATTTTGAAGAAAATCCTGCAGAAGCTAAAGCAATTTTCAGTAAAGCTCTTGATGCTTCAAGAGCTAGAGAAGCTGCACGTAAAGCAAGAGATAATGCTCGTAGAAAATCTGTTCTTGAAAGTAATAGCCTTCCCGGTAAACTTGCAGATTGTATTGAAAAAGATAATGTAAGAACTGAAGTTTACAACGTTGAGGGTGATTCTGCGGGTGGTTCTGCAAAGCTTGGTAGAGACAGAATGTTCCAGGCTATTCTTCCCCTTTGGGGTAAAATGCTTAACGTTGAGAAAGCAAGACTTGATAAGGTTATTGGTAATGATAAGCTTACACCGGTTGTTCTTGCTCTTGGAACAGGTATTGGTGAAGATTTTGATATAAATAAACTTCGTTATGATAAAATTATCATAATGGCCGATGCTGACGTTGACGGTGCTCATATCAGAACACTTCTTCTTACATTCTTCTTCCGATACATGCCTGAGCTTATTACAACAGGTCATGTTTACCTTGCTCAGCCTCCCCTTTACAGAATAAGCAAGGGACAAAAACATCATTATGCTTATTCTGATGAAGAAAGAGATCAAATAATGGCTGATATTGGTACAGGTTTTTCTATTCAGCGTTATAAAGGTCTTGGTGAAATGGACCCCTCACAGCTTTGGGAAACAACTATGAATCCTGAAACAAGACTTATGCTCAGAGTTACAGTAGAAGATGCAGAACAAGCAGATGAAACTTTTTCAATTCTTATGGGTGATAAAGTTGAACCCAGAAGAGAATTTATTGAGAAAAATGCTAAATATGTTAAAAATCTTGATATTTAAGAAAGGGAGGATTTAAAAGATGGACGAATTTAATGAAAAAACTGAAGGCGTCACTCAAGGTGTAAATAATCTTCCTGACCCTTATGAAAA
>JAZSBI010000087.1:0-16253 GCA_045602345.1 Acutalibacteraceae bacterium
AAATAATTGAAAGAGGTAATTAAATGAAAGTTTTACTTGTAAATGGTGGCCCCCACGAAAAGGGCTGTACCTATACCGCGCTTTGTGAAATTGAAAAAGAACTTAATGCACAGGGAGTAGATGCCGAAATCTTCTGGCTTGGAAATAAGCCTGTAAGAGGATGTATCGGTTGTGGTGGTTGTGCTAAAAATGATGGCTACTGTGTATTTAATGATGATATTGCAAATACTTTAATTGATAAAGCGGCAGAGGCAGACGGAATTGTTTTTGGTTCTCCTGTTCACTATGCTGCACCATCGGGTACAATTTGCGCAGTTCTTGACAGAGCTTTCTATGCAGGTGGCAGAAAGTTTAAGTACAAACCCGCTGCGGCAATTTTAAGCTGTCGCCGTGCAGGTTCAACAGCTGCTTTTGATGTTTTGAATAAGTATTTCACAATTAACAATATGCCCATCGTTTCTTCTGGCTATTGGAATATGGTACATGGCTCAAAGGCAGAGGATGTACTACAAGATTTAGAAGGTTTGCAGATTATGAGAACACTCGGCAAAAATATGGCTTGGCTTCTTAAATGTATTGATCTTGGCAAACAAAACGGAATAGACAGACCTGCAGGAGAACAGAAAATTCGCACCAACTTTATCAGATAATTGATTTTGTAAAAATTTAGTGATATACTTTAAAAGTAAATGATTTTTAATGAAGGAGAGATTCAAATGAATGATATAAACGCTCTTTACACTCTTTGGAAAGAAAAGGCAGTTCTTGATAGCGATTTGCAAGACGAACTTAAATCCATTGAAGGTGACGAGGAAGCAATACTTGACAGATTTTATAAAAATCTTGAATTTGGTACAGGTGGTCTTCGTGGTGTTATTGGTGCAGGTACAAACAGAATGAATGTTTATACCGTTGCACAGGCAACTCAGGGTCTTGCAGATTATCTTAATGAGGAATTTGATGAACCTAGCGTTGCTATTGCTTATGATTCCCGTATTAAATCAGATGTATTTGCGGAGTGTGCAGCAGGTGTTCTTGCTGCTAATGGTATTAAAGTTTATATTTACCCTGAACTTATGCCTACTCCTATGCTTTCCTTTGCTGTAAGAAGACTTGGTTGCTCTTCCGGTATTGTGCTTACAGCAAGTCACAATCCTTCAAAATATAATGGTTACAAATGCTATGACCCCAGAGGCTTCCAGATTACTGATGAGGCTGCAGCAAAAACCTATGAGTATATGAAAAAAGTTGATATGTTTGATGGTGTTAAGCGTATGGCTTTTAACGATGCTCTTGCAGAAGATATGGTTGATTACATTGAAGATTGGCTTAAGGATGAGTTTATTGAGCATGTTCTTGCTTGTTCAGTAAATCCCGATGTTGTAAAAAAATCAGGACTTAAAGTTCTTTATACACCTCTCAATGGTACAGGTAACAAACCTGTTCGCCGTGTTCTTAAAAAATTGGGTGTTGAGGATTTAAGAGTTGTAAAGGTTCAGGAAAAGCCTGACGGAAATTTCCCCACTTGTCCTTATCCGAACCCTGAAATTCGTCAGGTGTTTGAAGAAGGTCTTAAAATGACAGAGGAATTCCCTGCAGACCTTATGCTTGCAACTGACCCCGACTGTGATAGAGTTGGTATTGCTGTTCGTGATAATGGCGAATATAAGCTTATGACAGGTAATGAGGTTGGTGCAATGCTTTGTGAATACCTCCTTTCTCAGCTTAAAGAAAAGGGTAAGCTTCCTGAAAAACCCGTTATTGTTAAAACAATTGTTACAACACCTCTCATTTCTGCAATTTGTAAAGAGTATGGTGCAGAAATGGCAGATCTTCTCACAGGCTTTAAGTACATCGGTGAGCTTGTTACAGAGCTTGACGAAAAGGGCGAAGCAGACCGCTATGTTCTTGGACTTGAGGAAAGCTACGGCTATCTTACAGGTGCCCATGCTCGTGATAAAGACGGCGTTAATGCTGCTATGATTATTTGTGAAATGGCAGCTTATTATAAAACTCAGGGTATTACACTATGGCAGTTTATGGATAGTGTGTATGAGAAATATGGTTATTTCTTCAATCAGCTTGATAACTACGCTTTCGAGGGTGCAGCAGGTATGCAGAAAATGGCAGATATGATGGACGCTCTTCGTAATGATCCGCCAAAGGAAATCAATGGAAGTAAAGTTGTTTGGGTTGGTGACTATAAAACAGGTAAAACCACCGATGGTGAAACAGGTCTTCCTAAATCAAATGTTCTTTCCTATAGAATGGAAAGCGGTGATACTGTAATTGTAAGACCTTCCGGCACAGAACCCAAAATTAAAATTTATATTACTGCAAAAGCATCTTCAAGAGAGGAAGCAGAGAAAAAACTTTCAGTTATTTCAGAAAGTGTTAAAGCTCTCTTGGGTATTGAATAATGTTTTCAGATAAAACAAAAAGAGTTATTTGCTTTGTTATGGCTGGCTTGATGCTTCTTGGTGTGGTGTCAGTAGTATTCAGCGTAATATTTTAAACAAAAACAAACCCTCACTCAAAAGCGAGTGAGGGTTTGCTGTTTTAAAACTTAGCAGCAACCACAGTTGTTATTGCAACCGCAATCATTACCGCAACCGTTGTTGTAAGAACCGCAACCATTACCATTACCGCAGAACAAAACAAGGATTATAAGGATGATAATCCAGGAGCAGTTATTACCGTTATTGAAAAGGCAACCCATTTTCTTAACCCCCTTTCAATGCATAATATGATATTTCGATTTTTTTGTTACAAAAGGAATATATATTTATTTAATGAAAAGACTAAAAGCGGAATAAATGTATTAAGGAGGATTGAAAATGGGTTTTAGTTTTGATTACGATAAATACAAAAAGCATAATCCTGCAGACCTTCGTGATTTGTTGGCAGATGAATACGATTACGAATATGCAGAGGATTTTGACTATTTGTTTGATGATTTTGATGATTTTGATAATGAGAATTATTGAATTGTTGAAAAAATTGTCGTATAATAAATATAATAGTTATTTTTTACCCTTAATAAAGAGGTGAGTATCGTGCTTTGTCAACATTGTAATAAAAATGAAGCCAATATGCACATGAAACGTATTATAAACGGAAGAGCAGCAGAGGTACACCTTTGCTCAGATTGTGCGCGGTCTTTAGGTTATGGTGAGGCTTTTTCAGGGTTTGGTTTGGGCTTTTCCGATTTCTTGGGCGATTTTCTTTTGAAAGGGGAGCATACGTCTAATACAACACGTTGTCCATTTTGTAATAAAAGTTTTGAAGAAATTGCTAAGGATGGCAAAATGGGTTGTGCAGAATGCTATGCTACCTTTTACGACAAGCTCCTTCCGTCGCTACAGCGTATTCACGGCAAAGGTACTCATATGGGTAAAAAACCGTCGGATTTTAATAAAGCTTCCGACAGACTGGAATCCTTAAGAGAGCAGTTGGAAAAAGCTGTTAACGAACAAGATTTTGAATCTGCTGTAAAAATCCGTGACGAAATTAATGCAATTTTAATGGCAGGAGGGGAGCAGTAATGAGTGCAAAATGGTATCTTGGTACAGGTGCACAGAACGATGTTGTTATAAGTACAAGCATCCACCTTGCCCGTAACATAAAACAGTTTCCTTTTCCCGCAAGTCTTTCAATGCAAGATAAGTTAAAAGTTAATTCAGTAATTAAAAATGCGGCAGAAGATATAAATGACTATTCTTTTAATTACTATGAAATGAAAACTCTTTCACAGGCGGAGGTTGTTTCCCTGGCTGAAAGGCATTTGGTAAGCCCGGAATTTGCTTCATCACGTGACGGAAGAGCACTTCTTCTTACAGAGGATGAAGCAGTGAGTATTATGCTTAACGAGGAAGATCACATAAGACTTCAGGTTATGTATGCCGGCTTTGCTCTTGACGAGGCTTACAGGACAGCAGATAAAATCGACAGTCAGTTAAGTGAAAAGCTGCAGTTTGCTTTTGATGAGCGACTTGGCTATCTTACCCAGGACCCAACTGCTTTAGGTACCGGTATGAAGGCTTCTGTTGTTCTTCATCTTCCTGCGCTTGTTACATCTTCTCAAATTACTAAACTTATAACAACAGTTTCAAAGCTGGGTCTTTCCCTTCGAGGCTCTTATGGTGAAGGTGCAGCAGCCAAGGGTGATTTGTTCCGCTTGAGTAACACTATTACACTAGGTATTTCAGAAAAGGCTGCTATTGAAAATCTTAAATCAATAGCACTTCAAATTGCAGCTCAGGAAAGAGTTGCCAGAGAAGAAATTTTTAAAGCTCCTGTTACAGAAGATAGGATTTTCAGAGCATATGGTGTTTTGAAATACGCGAGAATGATTGATACAAGTGAGTTTATGGAGCTTGTTTCCCTGGTTCGCCTTGGTGCGGTTAAGGGTATAATAAACATGGATTGTGCACAAATTGAAGCACTTATGATTCATATGCAGCCTGCAACAATTTCTCTTTCTGTTGACAGGCCGTTAGATAGGATTGAAAGAGATAAATTACGTGCACAGCTTGTAAGACAAAACCTGGTGTAACTTGTATCAGAGGTAGATATGGAAGAGAAAGTCACTAAATCTCAAGCTCTGATTTCCTCATTGCTTTTAACACTTGCTGCATTTATTTGGGGTACTGCTTTTGTAGCACAAAGCGAAGGTTTAAAGGAAATCGGTAACTTTACATTTTTATGCTTAAGATCTTGTCTTGCGGTAGTTGTTTTAACACCTGTTTCTTTGTCTATTATGAAAAGAAACAAAAAGACTATTGGTAATGGACCGCATAACGAAAACAAAACCTTCTTCTCTAAACGTTTGGTAATAGGTGGTATTCTTTGCGGTGCTTCAGTTTGCCTTGCTTCGTTGGTGCAACAGTATGGAATTATGTATTCAAGCGTAGGGAAAGCAGGCTTTTTAACAACTCTTTATATTCTTATCGTACCACTTTTGGGGTTATTCCTTAAAAGAAAGGTTAAGCCTATTCTGTGGGTTTGTATCGTAATTGCTACTTGTGGAATGTATTTCCTTTGTGTTACGGATGTGGACGGAATAACAGTAGGGGATGTCCTTCTGGTTCTTTGTGCCTTCCTTTTTGCAGTGCAGATTATGATAGTTGATTACTATGTACAAACTGTTGATGGTGTTAGGCTTTCGCTTGTTCAGTTTTTTGTTTCTGCAGTAATTTCTGCAATAGGAATGTTCCTTTTTGAAAATCCTGATCCTGAGGCAATTTCAAGAGCCTGGTTTGCAGTATTTTATGCAGGTGTAATGTCTTCTGGTATAGCATTCACTCTTCAGATAGTTGCACAGAAAAATCTTAATCCCACGGTTGCCAGCCTTTTGATGAGCCTTGAATCTGTTTTTGCTGCTTTGGCCGGAGCATTTTTTGGCGAAAGATTATCCGGAAACGAAATCTTCGGTTGTGCTCTTGTGTTTTTAGCAATAATCCTCGCACAGCTCCCCATTGAAAAGTTAATAAAAAATAACAAAACTCCAAAGAACTATTAAACGTCCTTTGGAGTTTTATTGCAAAAACTTAACTTAACAAAAACTTAATATTGTTAGTGTAAAGTATTATTGTAAATGTAAATTTAAGATGTTTCGACTAACTATAATCATTGTAAGGATTTGGAGGAAATAGAAAATGGTATGTGTTTTATTAGTGGAAGATGATGTTCAGTTTAACAGAATTGTTTGTTCTTATCTTACAGATAATGGCTATAGTGTTGTTGGTTGCCACAGTGCTAACGAAGCGTTTGAACAGATGGAAAAAATGTCATTCGATATGATAATTTCAGATATTATGATGAAAGATATTGATGGATTTGAGTTTGCTGAACAAGTACGTGCAGTTAATAAAGATATTCCGTTTTTGTTTTTAACCGCCAGGGATGATTTACAGTCAAAAGAAAAAGGCTATCGTATGGGCATTGATGATTATATCGTTAAACCTGTTGAAATGAAAGAGATGGTTTTCAGGATTGAGGCAATTCTGCGTAGGGCTAATATTGCTAATAAAAAGAAAATAGTTATTGGTGATTTGGTTTTGGATTCAACGGAAAGTTGTGCGTATCTTGAAGGTGTAAATCTGGGACTTTCGGTAAAAGAGTTTAATATTCTATTTAATTTTTTATCGTATCCAAAAAGAACGTTTACAAGAACTCAGCTTATGAATGAGTTCTGGGGGTATGACAGCGAAAGTGCACCCAGAACAGTTGATGTTTGTATAACAAAACTCCGTGGAAAAATTGCCGCGTGTAAAGATATAGAAATTGTAACGGTTCATGGTCTTGGTTACAAGGCGGTGATTCTCGTATGAGAACAAATAGAAACGAAAAAGATTTTGCCAGTCGTATCAGAAATTTTATTGTTGAGTTCCTTTCTGTTTTCTTTATTGTTGCAGCAAATGGCACATTTCTTGTTTTAATTCTGGTAAACGTTATTGATAAGGGATTTGAAAAATCTACAATAGCTTTGTTTGGGGCGTTGTTCCTTTTGTTTAGTTGTACTATTTCTACATCGCTAATATATTATGTGAAAGGTAGAGTTTATCACAATAAAATTAAGGATGTCTGTGAGGCTGCCAATAAAGTAGCTAAGGGGGATTTCGATGTCAGAATCCCAATGTATTTTGATAAACCAAGAAGTGAAATGGATTTTCTTGCAGTTAACTTTAATAAAATGCTTACAGAGATATCTTCGCTTGAGAATATGAGGAACAACTTTGTGGCAGATGTTTCACACGAAATAAAAACACCATTAAGTGTTATTCAGGGGTATGCAGATCTGTTGCAAAATAAAAACTTATCCCTGGAAAAAAGGCGTGAATATACGACTCTTCTTTCTGATGCAATTGAAACACTGACTAATCTTGTAACAAACATTTTAAAACTTAATAAAATCGAAAATCAAGGTATAATCAAAAAAGAAAAATTCTTTTTGGATGAGCAGTTAAGGTATTGTATTCTTGCATTTGAAGATAAAATTGACGAAAAAAATATAGAACTTGATGTTGATATGGAAGAATGCGTAATAAAAAGTGACAAGTCTCTTTTGGAGATTGTTTGGAATAATCTAATTTCGAATGCTATTAAGTTTACAGCATTTGGTGGAAAAATATCTGTTTGTTTAAAAAAGAATAAAGGGAAAGTAATTATAAGTGTTTCAGATAATGGTTGTGGAATGTCCCCTGAAACGATAGATCATTGCTTTGAAAAGTTTTATCAGGGTGATACATCTCATTCTCAAGAGGGTAATGGCTTAGGTCTTGCTCTGGTAAAACAAGTCGTAAATATGCTTAATGGTGAGGTAAGCGTTGAAAGCTCTTTTAACAAAGGAACAATATTTACGGTAGTATTATAACGTTTAACATAATCTTAACAACATTGGTGTAGAATCGTTTTGTTGTTAAGATTTTTTGTTGGGTGGTGAGAATAATAAAAAACAAAAAGACGTCTGATTCGAAAAAATACAAGACTGTGTTAATTGTAGTTGAAATTGTTCTTTTGTTGTCTGTTTTTATTCTCATTTGTTTTGTTGCTAAAGGTAAAGGCTTTTTAAAGCTGCCTGACACTAAAAAGGGGAATGAGATAACACCTACAGAAAATAGTATTGTTTATAAAGAGGGCTTGACCTTTGCCCCAACAAATAAGAACCAGGAAAACGACAATGAAAACGATGATGTGTCTGTTACACATAATTCAGATGGCGGAAATAGCGATGGTAACTCTGCTACAATCCAAAATAACGGACACACGGTTCTTCCTGATCCTTCGGGTTGGAAAACAGCAGAGATTATTTCTAAAGCCAAAGCTGCCGTTAATAAAACAAAAGCTTATAATGCTAATTTAACAGTAGAACATACAGAAAGCTTTAGTGCTGATGTTACAGAATGTAGTGCAGGTGGCATAATAAGAAGCGTTGTTGATTTAATGATTGGTTGGGTTGTTAAACCTGTTGAAGAAACATTAGTTTATCAGAATGGTAAAGCAGTTAACTCCGAAGGGGAAACTGTTCCGATTATTCTACCTAAGAAAAACGAATTTACGTTGACGGAAAGCGGCGTTAAATCTGCTTCGGTTCAACGAATGGGCAGCGAGTATGTTATAAAGATTAATCTGGTTGAAGAAAGTGTCGGAATGTATGATGTTCCAAAACACAATGCAGCATCTATTGGTTACCTGGATGTTGCCGGTTTTGATATAAGCTTTATGGAAGTTGACTCGGCAGATATTGTCTATAAAGGTTCAAGCATTGAACTTAGAATAAATGCAGATGGTTATGTAACCTATGCAAATTATAAAATCCCGCTTCACATTGATGGTGCGGCTCATAAAGGTTCTATAAGTGGTTCTGCTACTTTTGAAGGTGAGCAAACAGAAGAGTGGAAATTAAGTTATTAATAGAGAGGAAGTATTTATTATGGGTTTTAAAGATGCAGCGCTTAATGCAGCAATCAAACAGGGTATTGAATATGTAAAAAAAGATTATGACACTAATCTTTTTAAACTTATCTCATGGGGTAAGAAAATGGTTAAGGATGAACTTCATCTTAAAATTCTTACAAAATTAGAAGAAAGATTAAGTGACCCAACAAATGTTTATGCGGATTATGTTAAAAGAGTTATAATGAACACCGATACAAACATTATCATCAAACTTGTACCGCCATTTGTTAATGCAGTTGTAAAGAGTTATGACATAAGAAAAGCAGCAATGGAAGAGCACAACTGCAACATTCCGTGGGCAGTACTTATTGATATTACCACTGCCTGTAATCTTAAATGTAAAGGTTGCTGGGCTGCAGAATATGGCGATAAGCTTAATATGAGCTATGATGATTTAAATAAAATCATTCAGGAAGGTAAAGCTGTTGGAACATATGTGTATCTTTACACAGGTGGCGAACCCCTTGTTCGCAAGAACGATATTATTAGACTTTGTAAAGAAAATCCTGATTGTCTTTTCCATGCATTCACTAATGGTACTCTTTGTGATGATGCATTTGTGCAAAGCATAAAAGAAGTAGGTAACTTGCTTGTAACTATTTCAATTGAAGGTAATGAAGAAACTACCGATTCACGTAGGGGTACGGGTACATATAAAGCTACTATTGAGGCTATGGCTCGTTTGAAAGCAAACGGTATTCCTTTTGGTACTTCCTTGTGCTACACAAAAGATAATGCAGATGTTATTTCTACTGATGAATATGTAGATTTCCTTATTGATCAGGGTGCTGTTTTTGCATGGTTGTTCTCATTTGTGCCTGTTGGTTGCGGTGCTACAGCAGAGCTTATGGCTACAGCTGAACAGAGAAAGCATATGTACGACCAGGTTCGTAAATGGCGTTTCAAAGAGGTTAAACCTCTTGTTATGATAGACTTCTTTAACGACGGTGAATACGTTGGTGGTTGCGTTGCAGGTGGTAAGCAGTATTTCCATATCAGTGCTAATGGTGACTGTGAACCTTGTGTATTCGCTCACTACTCAAACGTAAACATCAAAGATCCTGACACACATTTTGTTGATGCTCTTAAGAGTCCTATCTTTATGGCATATAAGGCACGTCAACCATTCTCTGATAATATGCTTCGCGCTTGTCCTATTGTTGATAATCCCGGTGCAATTAAAAAGATTGTTGAAGAATCAGGAGCAAAGTCTACAGATCTTCAGTCACCTGAAAAGGTTGAAGATTTAATTGGTAAAACAATTGATGTTGCTCGTAAGTGGAAAGAAACTGCTGATAAAATGGCAGAAGAGCATGGCTTTATTCAGTGGCATATTCGTAGTGTTGATATTTATAAAGGCTACGAATCAGAACACATAAAGGATTATGATGAGTTTGAATAAGTCTATTGAAAGAGCAAAAACTCCTGAATTAGTAGGTATAGACTCCTCGGTTATCGCCAAGATGACCGAGGAAATGTCGTATAGAGGCATAAATGTTCATAGCCTGATGATTTTAAGAGATAATAAAGTAGCTTGTGAAGAGTGGAGTGCACCTTTGACACCCGATATGCCACATATGGTGTACTCTATAAGCAAAAGCTTTCTTGCTACTGCTTATGGTTTTGCTTTAGCTGAAGGGAAAATAACACGAGAAACAAAATTTGTTGATGTGTTTCCTGAATTTCAGAATAAGAAAGACAACTATTTGCAAAAACTTACAATTCATCAGCTTTTATGTATGACTGCAGGTAAGCAAACGGCAATTCGTGGAAGTAAAAGTGACAATTGGTTAAAGTCATTTGTTAATGCAAAATGGATTTTTGAACCCGGTACAAGTTGGCGTTATGTAAACGATAATTACTACATAGCATCGAAAATGCTTTGCAAAGTTTTAGGGGAGTCAATAACTGGGTATCTCACTACTCGCCTTTATGACCCCTTGGGGATTGATGTGCCTTTTTGGGAACATTCTCCTGATGGTGTTGAAGCAGGCGGTTGGGGTTTGCAGCTGAAAACCGAAGATATCGCAAAATTTATTCTGTGTTATCAGAACAAGGGTAAATATAATGGTGTTCAGGTAATTCCTGAATGGTGGACAAAAGAAGCAACAGATTTCATAACAGATAATTCTGTTAGTGAAAAAGAACCTGATGCAAGTGCGGGATATGGTTGTGGCTTTTGGCGTTGCGCAGGTATGAATAATACTTATAGAGCTGAAGGTATGTTTTGCCAGTATGCCATTTCTTTTGAGGATTATAATGCGTGTCTGATTATGACTTCTGAGCATAGTGGATTACAGGAAACTCTTGATGTTATATGGAAGTATATGCCAAGTGCCTTCATAGAACCAAGTTCGGAAAAAAATACTCAAGAAATCTCCTTGCCTGATAAATCTGCTATTGTTTCAAAAGAACGCTCTGAAATAGAAAAACAAATAAACGGAAAAACTTATACTTTAAGAAAAAGTAAGTTTATAAACTTTATAGGATTTCCTATAAGTGTATTTCCAATGCCTATTGTTTTTTTCGCCAAGGATAAGGGCGGTAATATGAATGATTTGAAATTTGAGTTTTTGAAGAATGGTTGCTATTTTTCCTGGAAAGAAGATGGAGATTTTAAAAATAAAATATATCTTTCTATGGATGGTAAGGCAAGTCTGGATAAGGTTTCTATTGGCGAACTGGAAATGCCTGTTCTTTCTTATGCTTATTGGGAGAGTAAGAGTGTTCTTGTGATGCATATAAGAGCATTGCCATCGGTAGCTGAAAGAGTTTTTAAATTTGAATTTAAAGGCAAAAGAATCAAAATGTATCCTAGCTATATTCCCGGTACAGATGAAAAGGCAAAAAAAGTTGGTGATAAATTAAAATGTATTTTGATCGGAAAATGGTTCCATTGGTGGATTGATTTCCTTGTTCCGCGAGTTGGGAAGATTTTAAATCCTACTCATTACGGAAAACAAAAATAGAAAAATACCAAAAGGAAATGTTAGCTAATTTTTAAATTTCCTTTTGGTATTGTTTTTTTATTGGTGTTTTAGTATAATTAGAGTGTATTTGTATAATTAGTTAACGAGGTGTTAGCTTGGCTAAATATGGCTTTGAGTTACAACGTAGAAATAAAAAAAGAAAAAGTACAGTTTTAATATGCTTATTTATCTGTTTTGTTATTATATTGGGGTGCGTTTCCACTTTTTTACTGTGGCGTTCACTAAATTATGATTTTAACAACTTTTTTATAAAAAGTGATGAGGAGAGTACAGCTCAACCACCAACCACCTTAAAAACAGATGATATTGTGTATGAGGGTGAAGCTCTTTTTCTTGTGGCTGTTACTTCCGATGATGGGAAAAGTATTCGTTTTATTAATTTTATTGATGTCAATATGGCGGATAAAACTATCAGGGTCATTCCATTTGATCACACAGTAAAAGATTCGGAAACTCAGCTTGCTTATAGTAAAATCTTAAATACCAAAGGTGTAAATGAGTTAGTGTATTCGATTGAAAAAAACATGAATATTGATATTAACAGATACGCTATTTTTACTGATACAGGCTATAAATCTGTATTCAGGGCATTGGGTGATGTAACCATTGAGGTTAGCGAAGATGTTGAATATGACACACCCGATATGTTTTTGGAACTGAAAAGGGGAGAAAATACAGTAAGCCCCGAAAAAGTTTTTAAATATATGAAGTATATATGTGAAACTGAAAAAGGCTATGAGTGTTCAAAGCTTAATGCTCAGGTTATAGTTTCTGCTTTCGAAGCTTTTTACAATATTGATAAATTTAATTCAGCTGATACACTTTTTTCAAAACTTATAAATTATTGTGAAAGTGATATTTCTATTGTGGATTACACGGAAAATAAAGAGAAAATAGAATATTTGATTCCAAAAACATCAAAAGAAAAATTAAAAGTTTATGTTTCCGAAAAGGAGATTAATAATGAAGAACAATAAAAAAACAAAAATTTTCGCGGCTTTGGTGGCGGTTTTTCTTGTGGCGATTGTTGTGTGCGGCACACTTCTTTATGCGATATACAACACAAGCCTTAAACCGGCAGATTTCGAAAACTTAAAAGCTCCGGTTTCTGGTGCGAATACCGGTTATTACAGGCATTGTTATTTTGAACTTTCTGCAGAGGAGCAGAGAGTTTATACAGTTGTTCTTGATAGTATCTACAATATGCCGGAGAAAATAGAAATTCCGGAAATGTATTCCGCTGATTTGAATAAGATATATACGGCACTTTTGTACGATAATCCTGATTTGTTTTGTTTGGGGCTGAACTGCAAGGTTTATAAAGAAGGCTTAAAAACCTATTTTGAACCTACTTATGTTATGGATGCTGAAACTTACAAAAAACAACAAGAAGAGTTGTATGCGATTGTTTCTGTTATTTTAAAGGGTACAGAAAATTTTACGTCACTTTATGAAAAAGAACTTTATGTTCATGACTATCTTGTAACTAATTGTTCATATGTCTATCCTGATGCAAGTGTCAATGCCAATACTATGTATGGATGTATTGTCGAAGGTAAGGCGTCTTGTGAGGGCTATTCAAAAGCATTTCAGTATCTTATGAGCAAATTGAATATCGAAAATCGTCTTGTTGCAGGTGAATCAACAGAGGATGGCGAGGAATATATAGGACATATGTGGAACTATGTAGTTCTTGATGGTGAGGGTTATTTTGTTGATGTAACTTGGGATGACCCGAAAACATCTACCCAGGTTCTTCGTCATACGTATTTTAATATGACAACAGCTGATACCCTTTTACAGCACAGGAATATTGAACAGGAGCTTCCCTTGTGTACAGCTAAAAGGTATAATTATTATGTGTATGAAAACGCTTTCGTAAATGATATTGAAACAGAAAATTTGAAAAGTACTGTTGAAAATGCAATTGTTAAAGCAGTTCAAAGGGGATATAAATGTGTTGAGCTTCGTTTTAACGATGAGGCATCCCTTGAGCAGGCTAAGGATACCCTTTTTAATACCGGTGTTGCATACACAATATTCAAGGATGCTGGTCTTGTTGAAGATTTGTCTGGCGTAAAACTTTTCTATAGCGACTACAAAGCAATGAATGCTCTTTGTATTTTCTTTTGAGGTGGATTGAATGGATAGAGAAAAAATAGAAAAAGCTGTGAGAGATATTCTTGAGGCTATAGGTGAGGATCCCGATAGAGAGGGTCTTAAAGAAACTCCCAATAGAGTTGCCAGGATGTACGAAGAAGTGTTCTCCGGACTTTCTGAAGATGCTCATACACACCTTAAACTTTTTAATGAACCCGGTAATGATGAAATGGTGGTTGTTCGTGATATACCATTGTATTCAATGTGTGAACATCATTTGCTGCCTTTTGTGGGCAAGGCACATATTGCCTATATTCCTGCTGATGGCAGAATTATAGGACTTTCAAAACTTGCCCGTATAGTTAATGTTTATGCAAAACGTCCACAGGTGCAGGAACGTCTTACAACTCAGATTGCAGATTTTCTGTATGATGAGTTAGGTGCAAAAAGTGTTGCGGTTATTATCGAGGCTGAACATCTTTGTATGACTATGCGTGGTGCAAAGGCTGCTGGTGCGGTTACACAAACATCTGCCCTTCGTGGTACCGCAAGAAGTGATGCCAGAACACGTTCTGAGGTTATGTCTTTGTTGACAGGTGGAAAATAATGTTTTCTTTTAAAAGTTTGTTGGAAAAGAAAAAAGGCCCTCTTGTTATGGGTATATTGAATATAACTCCGGACTCGTTTTCTGACGGTGGGAGATTTTATAGCCTTTCGAGTGCTCTCGAAAGGCTTAATAAACTTTATGAAGATGGAGCAGATATTATTGATATTGGTGCGTGTTCAACAGCCCCTAATAACTCAATAGTGTCGGTTGAAGAGGAATTGAAAAGGCTTGAAATCCTCGTACAGCTTGTAGAAAATTCAAAAGTACCGTTATCAATTGATACTTTCAGGCCACAGGTTGCGAAATTTGCTCTTGAAACAGGGGTTAGTATTATTAATGACGAAAGCGGTATTTTTAATAATGATATGGCTGAAGTTGTTAAAGCTTATAACGCCGGTTGGATTTTTATGCATACCGGGGGAAAGACATCAAAAGAAGTTGCGGTCTACAAGGACGGCGTAATTACAGATGTTTTAGATTTTTTTGAAAGCATGAAAAATCAGGCAAGTGCTTTTGGTATAAACGAAGATAGCCTTTGCTATGATTGCGGTATCGGTTTTGGTAAAAGTCGTGTTGATGATTTTGAGCTTTTGAAAAATTGCAAAATACTTTCTAAGTATTCGCCACTTTTAATTGGTGCATCAAGAAAGCGTGTGATTGGTGAATTGACGGGGAGAGAAGATCCTAAAGACAGGGTTGCAGGAAGTGTTGCAGCTGCAGTCGGCTGTGCGATTAATGGTGCAGGTGTTTTACGTGTTCATGATGTAAAGGAAACTGTAGATGCTTTCAAAGTGTTTTCTATACTATAATATATATAAGGTGAAAAAATGGAAAAGATAATTGTTAAAGGCTTAAGATTAAAAGCTTATCATGGTGTGAATCCAGAAGAGAAAATAAACGGACAGATGTTTGAACTTGACATTACAGCACTAATTGATGCTAAGTCTGCAAATGTAAGCGACGAACTTGATGATACTGTCAGTTATGCAAAGATAATAAAAACAGCAAGAGCTGTCTTTACCGCAGAAAGCTACAATTTAATTGAGTATGCAGCAAACAAGGTTGCTAAGGCAATAATGGAAGAATATCCTAAACTCGAAAGTGTAACGGTACTTCTAAAAAAGCCGGAAGCACCTATAAGTGCCGATTTTGATTATGTTGCAGTTGAAGAATCAATAACTAGAGAAGAATATTCGAGGATGTTAAACCAATGAAGGCGGTAATAGGGATAGGTACCAATATAGGTGACAGACTGGAAAATATCACAACAGCGGTAGATTCGCTGGGTTTGTTGCCTGATGTAAAATTGTTAAGATGTGCTTCGGTATACGAAACCGAGCCATGGGGGTATACCGAACAGCAATCTTTTTATAATACGGTTGTTGAGGTGGAAACAAGCAAATCACCCGAGATGCTTTTGGGTGCATGTTTGGGTATTGAAGCTGCTATGGGAAGAGTGCGCGCTTTTAGAAACGGACCACGCATAATAGATTTGGATTTGTTAGTATTTGAAAATTACGAAAATCATTCACCTGATATATCGGTTCCTCATCCTTTTATAGGGGAGAGAGACTTTGTTCTGGTACCTCTACAAGAGCTGTATGAAGACATGAATGTGCTGGGGTACGTATATATAAATCAGTATAAAAATATAGCCGAAAAAACAAGTGCTAAAAAATTAAAAAAATTAAAATTAGGTATTGACAATTTGATATAGTAGTGATATAATTCTGACTCGTTGGCGACAAGAAAGCTCGTCGGAAAAAACCGAATAAAAGCTTTTAGGGCGAAGAAAAAGCGAAACACCCGGGTGGGTTGATAAAACGCTGAAAAATCGCAAAAAAGTTGTTGACAAATGATGTCAGAGATGATATTATATTCAGGCACTCGCGAGTTGAGGACAAACTACCAAGCCTCGGGAGTAGCGAACGAACCTTGAAAATTAAACAACGAGAAAAAAAGAAACCCTTGAGATTTTTTTGAGCGTAAAAGAAAATTTGCGACAGTAGAATTCGGGCTTCGAAAGAAGTTTGAAAGCGATACGCTAGAGTATCGAAAATGAGCGAGAGAGCTCTGAAAAAGGTTTGGACATCGAA
>JAZSBI010000088.1:0-2564 GCA_045602345.1 Acutalibacteraceae bacterium
CGGTTAAAAGCCGTTTATATATAGTCGGTGTTGATGGCGTTGAGGGTCCACCCGTTCCCATCCCGAACACGGTAGTTAAGCTCAACAGCGCCGAAGATACTTAGTGGGAAGCCGCTTGGGAAAATAGGGCGATGCCGACACTACAAAGACCACCCAATAGGGTGGTCTTTTTTTACTATATAAAAAAATTATAATAAAACAACAGTTGCAATCTAGCAACTGCTGTTTTTCACTATTCAAAATAACATTCAACACGATTTATGGGAAAACCCATTTCCGAAAATCTTTTTTCATATTCGGTCATTACATTTCCTTCCATATATTCGGAATTATGCAAATCGAAGGTAAGCTTTTCCATTCTCATACCAAAATTTTTAAATTCCTCCAATGAAAAATCAAAAAGACCTCTGTTGTCGGTTTTGAAATGGATTGCACCGTCTTTTCTGAGAATCTTCTTGTAAATTGCAAGAAAGGTTCTGTATGTAAGTCTGCGTTTTTCGTGACGTGCTTTGGGCCAGGGGTCAGAGAAATTAAGATAAATTCTGTCAATGCTTCCTTCCGGAAAAATCTCTTCAAGCTCTTTTGCATCCACACAGCAAACTCTCACATTTGAAAGTCCTGAAGCTTTAACCTTTTCTGCTGCAATAACAAGAACATCGGAAACCTTTTCAACTGCAAGAAAATTCACATTTTGTTCTTTTGCCGCAGTCCCCACAATAAAATCGCCTTTACCGCAACCAATTTCAATTCTTATGGGGTTATCGTTGCCAAAAAGAGCCTGAGAAGTATTCCCCTCTGCCCTTAAATCCTTAATTACTATATTTCCGCAGGCCTCAAGTCGTTCTGCTCCGTGTTTTTTCTTATGTACTCTCATTTTCACACACTCACTTGTAATAAATATACAAATATTATAAGTACACTGACAGTGTTTGTCAAATAATTTGCCACTTGTTTTCCCAACATTATTTATGTATAATGTCTTTTATCTTTTTTAAATCTAATAATTATATACAAGGAATTAAGGAAAGATGGAAAAATCAAACAAAAACGACTCTTTAGGTTTGAGCCTGAATAAAAAAACTATGGCAACCATATCGGTTGTTTTGATAGTTATTCTCGGTTTTATAGGCTTTCTTACACAGACACTTCCCCGCGGTGAATACCAGATAATTTCCCAAGATGGTCACGAAACTATAGTTGACGGCACATACACTGTTCTGGAAGATTACAAGATGCCTATATGGAAAATAATACTTTCCCCCATACTTTGCCTTGGCAGCAGCTATGCAGGAGCAGGAATTGCCATAATAGGAATAATTGTTCTTATTGGTGGTGCATTTTTAATACTTGATAAGTGCGGTATTCTGAAATTTATAATGGCAACACTTATAAAAAAATACAGCAACAAAAAATATATCCTAATGGCTACGGTTATTTTTGTTTGTATGCTTTTAAGCTCTACTGCAGGTATTCTGGAAGAATCCATAACCCTGGTACCAATAGCGGTTGCAGTATCTCTGGCACTTGGTTGGGACTCTCTTGTTGGGTTAGGGCTAAGCCTTGTTTCAATTGCCTGGGGCTTCACCGCTGCAACTTTTAACCCCTTTAACGTAGTAACTGTTCAAAAGCTTGCAGATTTAGAGGTTTTCTCGGGACTGTGGCTTCGTCTTGTTATTTTTATAGGCGTTTATCTGATACTGTTCTTCTTCCTTTACTTTTACGCAAAAAAGATAGAAAAAGACCCCACCAAATCCCCTGTTTACGAATCTGACAAAGCTCTTCGCGAAAAGTTCACAATGGCAGATGCAGAAATAATATTGGCAAACCCCAACATCCGTAAAGGTACAAAAGCCTTTGTTACTTGCATTTTAATTGATGCAATTTTTGTTATACTTGATTTTGTTTTCGGTTTAGGCGGTGGGCTTTCACTTCCTGCTATGGGAATTCTCTTTACTGTAGGCGGTCTTTTGGCCGGTCATTTTGCAGGTTTAAAGGGTAAAAACCTTGGCAAAAGTTTCTTTCAAGGGGCAAAAACTATAGCACCTGCAATTCCTCTTATCGTTTTTGTAATTGCAATTTCCTTTGTTCTTAATGAAGGTAAAATAATGCATACAATTCTTTATGAATTAAATAAAGCTATGCAGGGTGTTTCACCATATGCGGCAATATTCATTCTTTTTGCAGTTATTGCAATACTTGAATTTTTTATTGGCAGCGGTACAGCAAAAGCCTTCCTTATCATGCCACTTATGGCTCCCCTCTCCGACCTTGTAGGCATCACAAGGCAAAGCGTAGTAACAACCTTCTGTATTGCAGACGGATTCACAAACCTTCTTTACCCTACAAATGGTTTAATGATTATTGCAATCGGGCTTATCGGAGTTTCCTATGGCAAATGGATTAAATGGTCCTGGAAGCTTTTTCTAGCAGAATTTTCATTCTCTGCACTTGTTATGCTTTTTATGGTTGCTATAAATTATCAATAAAAATTAAGCAATAAAAAAGGGGTTGTAAAAAAAGCGCAGACCGCATAAAACAATATAAATCAAGGGGGTTCCTGCAGG
>JAZSBI010000089.1:0-10590 GCA_045602345.1 Acutalibacteraceae bacterium
TTCCTTTTTGGCAAACTCTCGCTGAAATTTCTTTACCTCTTCAAAAACTTCTAATTCAATTGCCTTTGAAAAGCGTTCAAGCGATTCGATAACTTCAGGATGAAAATCAACATTCTTTTTTAATCTATAATCAAGATTAGAATAAAAATCTTTTCCTTTAGAAATTATATTTTCAGTAATTGGCTTTACCTCTGCATAATCCTCTTTTGCAATCTTTCTACAACGAGAAATGGCAGACACATACTCCTTTTGAGTTATTCGAAATAAATTATCCGTACTGTTTGGATTTGCTCTTTTTCCGGTATGATTTACTGAATTAGCTTTTTTAAATCTTTTTCTTTCTGTACTAGCTTTCTTTTTAGCAGCCTCAATTACGACTTCATAATTATCAATTGAAACTTTCTTTAATATGTTGTTAAAAAAATCCTGTTCTTCAAAGTCAGTTATCCCGTCTATTTCTGAAACAACTACTAAATAAAAAAGGAGTTCTCTTTTGATCTTTTCTGATTCTGACTTTAAACTAACCAATGCATTATCAAGTGAAAATGATTCTTCTTTAAAAAAGATTACATCATGAACAATGGAATATGAAACCTCTTTTCTTTTAAGATATTCTTTAATTATTTTGTTTTGAAAATCATGTATTTGGTTATTACAACGAACTAAATATCCAAACAAAGCCACAACACTTGAGTTTTTAATTGACTCAACTGTATCAAATCTTCCCTTTGTCATAATTTAATCCCTAATCCTCCATATTTACCTAAAAGTGCACTTAAGATTACTATATAACTATAAAATACACTTGTCAAGTTTTTTGATGACATACGAACAGCCACCGCACAAAAATATGCAGTGGCTGTTTTCAATCAGTCATCTTTCATCTCCTCATTTAAATAGTCCATATAATGAGCCGTACAGAAATCTTCATTCTCAAGCAGCTTCGTTGCAAACTCATAACAAGATCTCATACTTCTTTTAATATCATTGACCGTACCTATTTTTATAAGGTGCTTATGGTCATTTGATCTCAGATACACGTCAACACGGATCTGGTGTGTTCGTACCGTTGTTTTAATGATCCCAATGAACAGATTTGTATAGCTGAGAGGGACCTTCTCAACATTACATAAGGTAAATCTCATATTTTTCTCCTGTTTTAGTTTATATATAAACAGCAATATCAGCTGATAATCCAAATAAAGTTTTTATTACGAGGGGCTGCACAGGCAACCCCTCTTTAAACCGGACAGTATTATACAATAAATAGAGTCTTTTACTATGAAAGGTTTTGTCCGGGTATTAAGCAATGTCAGAATCAAGCACAGGAATATCCTACGAAATTAACGTAAAAGTGCTTGTCGCTGTTAAGGTCAATGATGCGTTTTGTCTGCACCACCCCTCGGATTGACAGCCGTTCACCCACAGTCTTTGACATAAGAGTCTCTTCATATTTCTTGTTATAGAACACAACAGGCACTGTCGAATAGTGTTCGGTGTCAGACTCAATCATAAGTTTTATCAAACCGTTAAAGCTCTCAAACTTTATGATTCGTCCACTGAGCTCAAAATAATTCTTGGTGTCATCGTTTTCTGCCTCTCTGATATCCGTGCCAAAAATACTACAAGAGTAAAAATTATCCTTTTTAGTTGACTGTAATGAGCCGACAATCTCTACATCCTGTCCGCATTCGAACGCATCTGCCAAAGCAGCAGACACGGCCTTCGGAAAGAAAACGGCGGGGAAATTGTGTTTACAGGTCTTGATGGTAAGAATAATATGATCGTTTCTCGTCCTGTATTTGTTTAAAATTTCCCCTCTTATAATCACTTTGTTAAAATCATTCATATTATAAAATCTCCTTCTTTGATTTGTTTAAATATTGACCTTAAATCTCCAATCGTGAATCAAGGT
This sequence comes from Acutalibacteraceae bacterium, assembly GCA_045602345.1. GTDB lineage: Bacteria > Bacillota > Clostridia > Oscillospirales > Acutalibacteraceae > DTU089. The sequence continues at coordinate 1,916 of JAZSBI010000089.1, forward strand.
TAATATTAATATGACAGATGGATTAAGGTGATAACCGAAAATTATTCATCTTCATTGTATCGTTTCAGCCACTCCTCAGGATTTTTCAGTAAAGCGAATATTTCACCAAAATAACCGTATTTTCTTTCCGGGTCACCTATGCATCTGAGTAAAAGCATTCGATCTTTTTCAGGGTGTTCACGGAATACGTATAGCTCTACCTCAACTCTTTCAGGCTTCTCAACCATACTGATTTTAGCAAAAACTCCTTCCTTTTCTAGTTCTAAAATTCTTGTTGATGTGTTGATAATTTCTATCATTTTATCATTCTCCTATATTTTATTAGCTAAACTCCAATCGTGTATTAGCTTAATTTTAATATGCAAGATGCACTAAACAGATAGCCGAAAAAATGCACAATAAATAAATCAAAAAATATTTTTAAAAAAACTATTGACAAACAAAAAAATATAAATATAATATTTGTGCAAGCGGACAACACATCCGCCGGGACAAAAAAATATGTGTTTCAACCGAAACACATCATATTTTTCTTGGTGATCATTAGAACCTATTTCACATTAACTTTTTTTACTTTTTGATCATTAACTTTTCGAAGTTTTCACCAACCCAAACCCGATAAGGGTTTGTTTGTGGTGCAGAGCTTCGTTTTTTTTGTCCCAAAAATTGAATCTTGACAATTGCATAGCTGTTCGTGGAGTGATACATCGGGCGATGATATGAGCAGGTAAGCACCAGGTGAGATTAGCCTAGTGCGTCAATACGCCGCCGGGAGAGGGCAGGAACTAGAAGCGGATAGTGCCAGACTTATGAAAGGAGAAAGAAAAAGGATTTTCAAGTCTAAATCCAAAAAAAAGACTTACGTAAAATAAAATTTTTAAACGAAAGGAATTTAATAAAATGACAACAAGGAATTTTTTCGAAAAAGAACCCGTAGCAATGGCTACAATCATTTCCAGAAAGAATAACATCTCATATGAAATTCTACTGGTAAGTTACATCGAACACAACAAAGAGATGCATCAGGATCTTCTCTTTAATTTTTACAACGCCTGTCATATGACAAAGAGCGATAACAATCACATAACTTTCACCAATAAGGATGTTATGACTGTCTACGGCGGTAAAGAGCCCTGCGGTATAGTTACTGCAACTGACAAAGAGAATAATCCGATTTCCAAAATGTATCTGGTTAGTCACGCAAAAACAGATTCAGCCATAAACAAGCATCAGGAAAGATTCAGTATGGCACATTACATAGTAAGTGGTTTCACCGATTTATATGATGACACAACACATTCAAAAGAAACCAACAGTAATGAAAATATTAACTAAAGAAAGGAATTAAATATTATGAGCGAAATTAAAAATAGTACAAATTTTGAAAATGAGAAAGGAAATATTGAGATGACAAATTATAAAGATCATACATTACTTAAAGAAAAGAGAATCAAAGACAAATTTGTTGATATAACAAAGAAGATTGATGAAATAAACAATAAATTTGATATCAATTCAAAATTAAACGTTTTGGAATATGGATTATTTAAAAAGTTATTAAACGAGTTATCCGATCTGCTTTTTGATGTAAAAGTTATAATAAATGCTTTAAGATTTTCAGCTGATATTAACTACATAGTAAACAGAGATAACGAGTTATATGCTTCAATCTGTAGTTTTTTACTTGAAGCCATGTTAACAGCTAACAGTTATACATTGATGTATAATGTTTATAATCATAAATTAGAAACAGAAATCGGCACAAAGTAATATAATTTAAATTTAGCTTTTCAAGCAAGTCACATTAATTCAAATTAGAATTTATATCATAACAATATAAGAAAACATTATTACTCACCAATTAAATTCAAAAACAACGGCATTAAACCGATTATATAAATTACCCTGGTGATTAATTTAAAGTTATCCGGGTGTCCTAACTTGCATAATTAAAATGACAATTAAGACACCTGGAGACATCATTAAAACAACTATAAAGAAAGGGTAAAGACAAATGTACAAAGATTTTCTCACTGTTGAAGATATCGCTGAACTTCTCAGCGTAAGTAAATCAACCGCATACGGAGTTATAAGGGACCTTAATAGCGAACTTAAAGAAAAAGGCTATAAGACCATCTCAGGTAAAATAAGTACAAGATACTTTTTTGAAAGAACAAACATTAATATATAAAAATCAAAACTATAGTACTTCGCCTCGAAAGGCAAAAGAAAACACAAATGAAAGGAATTAATAACAATGAAAGAATTTAAACTTTATATCGAAACAAAGGAAAATGAAATAGAAAAAACGTTAGCAAGATTAGATGCCGAATTGAATGAATACAGAAAGACCATTATTAAAAATAAATTTAATAAAAGAATGAAAGATAAAACCCGCAATAAATACATAGCAGACGAATCATGGTTAGTTAGAGGTTCTATAGTTTCACTTAATATTCATCTGCTTCAATTATCAGGCAAAACGAAAACAGTTAAAGAAAAATACGGATCAGACAATTATTATGTTGCTTATGCCGAAGAGTACATACGTCAGGTTGTTTGTAAAAGGAATATGTATAAGAATATCTTTGAAACTTACAAGCCACTGATTGACGAAGCAGAAAACTATTTAAAAAATAAAAACTAAACAATGAAAGGAAGAATAAACTAATGCCGGTATATAAAGATAAAAACCACAAAGGCTCTACTCCCTGGTTTGCGAAATTTCAGTACACAGACCCTGAAGGAAAGAAGAAAACAAAAATCAAGCGAGGCTTCCGTACAGAAAAGGAAGCCAAAGCATTTGAAAAGAAATTCCTGTCGGACATTGAGTCCGACAAGGAGTTCACCTTCGAAAAAGCTGTAGAGTTCTATTTTGATACCAAAGCCAACAAAATCAAGTTAAGCTCGTTAGAAACCAAAAGATCAATTTTTGAAAAGTACATACTCCCCTATTTTAAAGGCAAAGATATCAGAGATATTAAAACTGCAGACCTTACACGCTGGCAGAACAAGGTCCTATTCGCCAAAGACGAAAACGGTGAGAATATACTCGCTGACACCTACATTAAAACCATTAATTCTCAGCTGCGAGGTTTCTTCAATTTTGCGGTCAGAAACAAATATATCGAACGCTTTGATAACCCGATACTCGACCTTGAAAGCGTTGGCAAGAAAGAAAGTGACAGAGAGTACATAGTATGGTCAAGAGAAGATTTCTCCCTCTTTCTCAGAAGTATTACAGATTATGGGGACGCCTACTATGCATTTATGATTCTCTTTTATACAGGTATCAGAAAAGGTGAGCTTTTAGCACTAACAGTTAAAGATTTTGATTATGAGAATAAGACACTCAGCATCAATAAAACCTTTTCAATAATCAAGGGCAAAGAGGTAATCACCTCGCCTAAAACAAAAAATAGTAAAAGAATCGTGCAACTGCCTGACTTTGTATGTGAAGCAGTAAATACATATATGAATCTGTTTTACAAACCTACTCCGAATCAGAGATTGTTTAACTACAATACGGGTAAGTTTCTTGTGGCAGCAATGGAAGCAGGCTGTAAAAGGACCGGTCTCCCCAAAATAAGAATTCACGATTTAAGACACAGCCACATAACTTATCTGCAAACCCTTGAGATTTCAAGTATGGATATCGCAGAGCGTGTAGGACATAAAAACATTGGTATGACAATGCATTACAGCCACAGCACTGAACAAATGCAAAAGGCTATCGCTACAAAAATCGAAAAGGACGGTGATATGAACATTGACAGCTAAATGTAAGGATCCGCAAGGTCGATGGAGAGATAAAACAATCGGCTTCAGAATGTCCGAAGCCGAAAACAACCTGCTTAACCAGTACGTGAGAATGTCGGGACTGTCAAAACAGGATTATATAATAAGTAAGCTGCTTGACACAACGGTAGAGGTCAAAGGCTCAGCAAAGGTATTTTATGCACTGGAAGACACTGCCAGAGAAATATTAGAAGAACTGAAGAAAACAGAAACCACAAAAGAAAATCTTCCGGATTTACTTAAAACAATTACATTCTTAAGCAATGTACTTAACGGATTTAAAAATATAGAAGAAAACTAAGGAGGAAATCATTATGGAGAAAAAATTATTTTATAATGTTAACGATATAATAGAAATTTATGGAGTGAAGAAAAGCTCCGCTTACAGGCTCATACAGGAGATTAATGAAGAGTTAAGCAAACAAGGCTTCTATACTCAGAGAGGCGTTGTAAATGTCGAATACTTCAGAAAAAGAGTATATGCCTGATAAACAACGCAGCCGTCGGGGATTTTGTTCTCTGACGGCTGTTTTTTCATTTTACTATTAAATTATATCGGTTCATTACCAAATCAATAATTTCTTGTCTCTTGACCTTCATATTGAGTTTATCAAGAATGTCCCTGACAGTTTCTTCTTTAAGCTGTGGCAGATAATCTTTATATTCAGGATGATTATCTAGTAGCTCATTAAAAATACTTATTAGCATATCCTTAGAGGTGCTCTTTTTCGGATAACCACGGGCAATAAGAGCCATATTGTTATCAAAATTAGGAGCAAAGCCTATAAAATTACCTGTATTTACATCACGAAGTAAACCGAAGTTATTTGTATGTCTGTCAGGATTAGCGATTACAGTATCAAGGAAAATCATTCTGACATAGTCCCCTATTGCTTCAGGACAAATATTCTGAAGCTCTGAAACAACATCTTCGTATTCTTCATTATCGCCCATAAATGTTGAAGCAGGCTCAAAATTGAATCTTGCCGAATCGGTAAAGTCAAGAGACTTGATAACACCCTGTCCACGCTCATAGTGAGCCATATTCATTCCGAGAGCCTTACCGAGATGGAATACAAACAGTTCAGAAAAAAGCTCATTATGATTTGCTCTTTTATACATCCACCATTTACCGTCACGAAGCTTCCAGCATTTTTCGAAGCTACCTACATTGGTAAGCTCGGGAGTTCTGCTGTGCTTACTGTTGGCTGCACGGTTAAAGCTATCGTAAGTACCTTTAAGAGCAAGATTAGAAAAATAGTCATTGTCAAACCTGACATCGGCATACTTAAGCTCTGAGCCGACAGGACGCACCCAATAATTATCTGTAATTGTGGCACCGTTAACATGGACTACTGTTGAAATATCGTCTTTTTCGGCAAGTCTGAGAGCTTTTTTTAGAAGTCGGGAGTTTGCTCTATGGCTGTCGATAGCACGGCTTTCAAGCCACATTTCAGCATTACAGGTACGTTTTAAATACAAAGGAAGTAAAGCGTCGTTTACAATTGTTAATCCTCCGTCTTTCCAGACGGCTACAACTGTATCGGCACTTAATATCTCAAATGATTTCATATTCATTATCTCACTTCCTTTCAATGTGGTTATTTTATCACATAAAACAAAAAATATCAACCTGAAAATAAAATAACAGAACAGCTCATTTTATGAACAAACTATGAAAATGAATTGTGCCCTGTGGCTTCGTGTATCAATTCGTGTATCAAAATAAAAACAAAACACCCGAAACCCCAGTAAAATAAAGGGTTTCGGGTTTAAGGTCATTATTCCCACTCACTTAGTTTCGCAAAAATTTGTTAAAAAACGCTGTAAAACAGGGGCTTCAGAGGGGTCAAAACTGCCCTTTTAAGATATGGTATCACAATATCGCATCACGGACAGTATCACGAGAGACAAACACTCCCCTAAGTGGATTTTCAGGCCACTTGAAGCTCTGTTGGTTTACTATTGCAAATGAATTGTAGCATATATAAAACGAGATGTCAACACTTTAAAGCGGTAAAGTTTCTTGATTGTAAAATCAAACACAACAAGAGAAAAAATGCTTTATTCAAGAGATTCTCCATAAAGCTTAATAGTTTGCTCTGACGCTTTGTCTGATATTGATTTGCCCATTGCTTTTTCGATAACAATCAAAATAGATTTAGCTCTGTCGATAAAGTATGAATTGAAATCATCATTGATAAAATAATCATAATTTATCAAATGTGATTCAACACGCTCTTTATATACCTGCTCAGTTATATCAGCAGTCTTCAATACATTCTTGCTGTAAACACTAGGAGCATGCCCACCAATAGAACGATTCGATTCTGGTAAAAGAGGGGTTTTGTTAACAATGGAATTCCATTGTTCTCGCTTATATCCTTGTTTAGTGCAATGTGCTTCAGGGAAAATATGATGAATATCCGGTGATTCATCCATACTTTTTACTATATCCATAGTAGTCCCTTTAACGAAGTCTCGACACTGTTCACGATACACCAATGCCATAATTCCTTTATAGGCAGCACTATTTCTTGTTTGTAATGAAATAAGTCGTGTAGCCGAAAATAATGCAGAATTGATTGTTCTGTTTTGGCTGCTTTGATGTTTTATAGCCGCAACAATATCTTCGATGTCATTTGCATATCTCGTCTCATTTGCTCCACCGTACATTTCACCGAGAATTCCACACCAAAACCATTGAGATAATATTTCTCTGGTTTTTGGATGGTCAAATGTACTTTTACCTATTACTGCACAAATTGCAGCCAACGGAATCAATTGAGTTGTATAGGGCAAATCTCTTTGGCGGAAAACAAATTGACTAAACAGAAATTTTCTTGCTAGTTTATAGCCTTCAAGCAACGCTGTTTTGTTATTTTGGTAATCCTCAAATTTAAGGGCAAGAACATCTTTTTTCTTACAAGTAGTCATTGTAGGTCCAAGATATGTAGTATACAATGTTACAGCAGTCAAAAAAGCTGTTTCGTCAATCCCATACATAACATCAGTATTCAACGGGTCATCTTTACCCCAAATAACTCTTTTACAATCCTCCCAATCTTTACGTAAATCAAACTCATATGTTGCGAACATAGCAGTTACGAGTTCAAATACCGTAAGTGGAACACCGCCTGTATTCACATTTTCAAAAACTTTACATACCGCTTCCCTTGGAGTGGATTTGTCAAGCGAAATTACCGGCAATTTATACTTTGTAATTGTATCGAGAATTTCTGATCTAAACTCTCTGTATTTTTTAAGATATTCAGGTGCGTACTGATAGTATTCCTTATATCCATCAGCCCAATCCTCTCGTTCATTGCTGTCAAAAATTATATTCAATGGAAACATTTCATTCTTATATTCCAATTCACGAGTTGAAATATCAAGTATAATATCCCTATCAAAGTTTGTCTTAACTTTGCGATCAGCAGGAACAGAGATAACCGCATCAAACCTATCAGCATCTTCATTTAAACACATATTAATATCCAAATAATAATATCTCTGTATTTCTTTTCCTTTATCGGTTTTCGTATCAACCGGATCTTTCGAAACTGTTGAACGATAAATAGATGTCAATCTTTGTTGGCCATCAAGAGCTAAATGTTCTGGTGTAACATTAGATATTCTGACACCTTCTATTGGGCGATATTTGAATTTAATATCTTCATTACCATACTGAAGACGCATAATTGCACCCATAGGGTAACCTTGCGACAAACTTGCTATAATGCCTCTAAGGCGATTATCATCCCAAGTCCAACTTCGCTGAAATTCAGGGAGCTGTAGCTTACCGGTTTTAACATCGTTCATTAATTCACTTAATTCAGTATCATTTGATATGGGAGCTTTAATAGCCATATTGTACCTTCTTCCTTTGATTAAGCTTTATTCACACTATCAGTAATGTGTTAATTCTTTTCAAAATATTCTTTATATCTTTCTTCAATATTGTCCTCATCTTCGTAAACGGATAAATCTGTAAAACAGCCTTCCTTGGCATAACCAATTCGTTGATAATCATGTCCGCCATCAACGAAACATGCCTTACAACTACACTCAACGAAATCGTGTCTGTAAGTTGATTCTATTATGTCTCCACAAAGATTACATTGAATTGCATTTTTAACTAACCTTCTTTTTGTCATAATATCACCTATTCAACAAAATAATTATTTCTTTCAAGAATCTTTTTTCGTTCCTGCCAATCTGGCATAAACATTGCTAATTGCTTGTAGAACTTTTTAGAATGGTTGGGTTGTAAGAAATGTGTAAATTCATGCGTTACAACATACTCAATACAGGCTAATGGAGCCTCAATAAGAGAAATGTTAAAAGTCAAAATCTTTCTTTTAGGCTGACAGCTTCCCCATCTGGAAATCATATTTCTAAAACGGAGTTCAGGATATTCAACACCATATTTTTGGAATTTTGGATAAACACTTTCACAAACCGCATGAAGAATCTCCTTGCAATAATTTTTCAACCATTTATCCATCGTCTTCTTTTTTAAATCAAAATCAGCTGCATCCTTAACAGTCAAAAAGATATATGCTTCATCACTTTCGACCATGTTTCTTTTTCCTTGAATAACTTTCAATCTGCGATCATGCCCTAAAATTTTAAAAGATTCTCCGTCGATATATTGTTTTGGACTTGGTGCATATTTTGCAATCTCAGCATAATGATCCAATGCTTTTAAAATATAATCTGCTTTCTCTTTCAAAAAATCTTCAATTACATCATCTGATACACAATTATTAGCAGACATATATATGCTTTGATCAGCTTTGATTCGCAAATTAATGTTTTTAACATTTTTTCGCTCAAGATTATATGTTATGCTACGCCCTTTTAAATCAATTTTC
>JAZSBI010000090.1:0-8207 GCA_045602345.1 Acutalibacteraceae bacterium
TGGGTGATTATGAAAAAGCTGCTCCCTGGAGCGAAAGCAGTGTTAAGGGCTGTAAGCGTTTCGTAGACAGAGTTTGGAATCTTCTTGAAATTGTTAAAGATGGCGAAGAATATTCAAAAGATCTTGAAACATCTTTCCATAAGACAATTAAGAAGGTTTCAGAAGATATTGAAAATATGAAATTCAATACAGCAATCGCTACTCTTATGACTCTTCTTAACGAAATCTATGAAGTTGGCTCAATTACTAAAGGTGAACTTAAAATATTCGTTAAGCTTCTTGATCCTTTTGCACCTCACGTTGCAGAAGAGGTTTGGGAAAATCTCGGTGGTGAAGGCTTACTTGCAATTGCAGAATGGCCCACTTACGATGAAGCAAAAACAGTTGATGCTACAATCGAAGTTCCTGTTCAAATTTGCGGTAAGCTCAGAGCAACAATCACAATTGCTAAAGATTCAACTGCTGAAGAAGCTATTGCAGCTGCAAAGGCAGATGCAAAGGTTCAGGAGTTCCTTGATGGTAAGAATATCATTAAAGAAATTTATGTTCCCGGTAAGATTATAAATATCGTTGCGAAGTAAGAAAAATTCCCTTATCAGTTTCGGCTGATAAGGGAGTGTTTTTTGTTTAGTGGCAAGTTGTAAGTGGCAAGTTTCGGGGAAGCTTCGCTTCCAAACATTGTAATGTTGCAATACTTTTATTTGTTCTGAAATATTGTACCACCAACCACCTGCGGTGGTCCCCCCTCCTTTTTGCAAGCAAAAAAGAGGGATAGGCTTCGCATTATTTTACTAATTGCTAACTTCTAACTGCTATCCGCTATTTGCTAAACTGGCGATTGGCGACCGGCGACTGGCAGCTGAATTTATTCTATTGGCAAATTAAAACAATGCGAATGCAGTTTGTTCTGAAGTCTTAAGATCTCGGCAGCTTTGAAGTCAGTACCTTGAGCAAAATATTGGTCCTGTATTCTCAGAGCTGCGTTAAGAGCCAAGTCCTTTTGGGATTCGTGGCAATTGATTGCTTCAAATTTTAAATCTTCAAAATCGCTTATATCAACAATTGTGTTAGGCGTATCGGTATAGTAAAATCCGATTGTGAAAACTCCGTGGGTATCAGTATGAGGTTTGCCGTCAATTAATTCGGGGACGAAATCAAAGCCTGCATCCATAAAGGCGAATTTAACTGCATTACCAACTTTTATATGATCCTCGTGACATTCACTTGCAAGGTTGGGGTCAACTGTAAAAATTGCATCGGGCTTGATTTCTCTTATAATAGGTGTAATTTTATCGGCAATTTCTCTTGATGTTGCTCTTGTTCTGTCGCCAAAACCAAGAAAACCTGCATTTTTCATACCAAGCTTTTCTTGTGCCGCAAGGGCTTCCTTCTGTCGGACTGTATAACCCTCTCCTGAATATGTAAGGTCTGTGTAACGGTCATCAAGAACTGTAAGTTCGTAAACCTCAACACCTTTGCTTACAAGGTATGCAATAGTGCCACCTGCACCAATCTGGTTATCGTCTGGGTGGGGTTGAATAAATAAAGCTCTTTTTATATGTTCTAATTTAGGTGGTGCACAAAGCACCTGTAAAGCCGGCATTGCAGCTTTTGTGGCTGTACGGATGAGTTTAGTTCTTACAGAGGTTTTCTTTTTCATGAAATCACCTACACTTTTAATCTGATTTTACTATACCATAATATATGTAAGTATTTCAAGTTTAAATATTTTATAAACTTACCTCTGATTTGGTTGACAAAAGGAGGGTGCTGTGTTAAATTTTACTCTTAGTTGAAAAGTTTATTGTAAGAGGTGTGTACTTTTGAAAAAAAGGAATAAAAGTTATAAAAGAAATAAAATGAAAAAAATTTTAAAAAAAGTGATAAAGGCTTTTATAGGAATAATTGTAGCCATTCTTATATTGGCAATTGTTCTTATAGTTGTACCTTCTGTTATTGGTAAGTTTTCAGACGGTGAAATTGCAGATGAAAGTAAAATTACAAATCCTTACATAACAAAGGAAAATGCTCTTGTTTCTGCTCACCGATCAGGTAAAGATATTGCCCCTGAAAATACAATGGCTGCATTTCAGTATTGTATAGAGAATGAAGATTTTAATGTTGATATATATGAATTTGATTTACATATCACCAAAGATGAAAAACTTATTCTTCTTCACGACAGTACCCTTGACAGAACTACAAACTCTGCAGAGCATTTCGGTAAAAAGGGGGTTAAGCCCTCTGAAAAAACCTATGAAGAGCTTCGTGAACTTAATTTTGGAGAAAACTTTAAAAACGCAGAAGGTGAATATCCTTATCGCGGATTAAGAGGGGACGACATTCCTGATGAACTCAGGGCAGTACTTCTTGAGGATGTTCTTGATTACCTTCAGAATAATGGTGATTTTCAATATATTATTGAAATTAAGGATTCGGGAATAAATGGTAAAAACGCTTGCGATCAGCTTTATAGAATTCTTAAGGAGAAAGATCTTCTTGGAGATGTGGTTTTCGGAACATTTAATCCCGATGTTACTGCTTATGCAGATAAGAATTACCCTGATATGCTCCGTTCAGCAAGTATTCTTGAAACCATTGTTTTCTATGTGCTTTGTGGCTACGGCATTGATGTTGATGAAGGCTTTTTCAAATATGAGGCTTTACAGATTCCCTCTGAACGAGCAATCATATATTTGAACACCCCCAGAGTTATAAATTATGCTCATAGAAACAATATTGCTGTACAATATTGGACAATAAACGATGCCGAAGAGATTGAATACCTGAACTCCATAGGTGCAGACTGTATTATGAGTGATTCACCTGACATGGCATATGATGTAATAAACGAAAACTGAAAGATGATTTTTTATGGCTAAAGTAAAGGATATGACTGTGGGAAGCCCCACAAAAAATATATTGAGGTTTTGTTTGCCTTTAATGGTTGGTAACCTTTTTCAGCAATTCTATAATATGGCTGATACTATTATTGTTGGTCAGTTTGTTGGTAAGGATGCACTTTCTGCAGTAGGCTCTGTAGGTTCTCTAAACTTTCTTATTGTCGGTTCGGTAATTGGACTTTGTTCAGGTTTTGCTATTCCTGTTGCTCAACGCTTTGGAGCCCAGGATATAAAGAGTCTGAAAAAATATGTGGCAAACATAATTTATACATCAATAGTTGTAGGGGTGATTTTTACAACCTTTGCTATATGTATGGCTCATCCCTTGTTGAAACTTCTCAATACACCCGAGGAAATTTACACCGATGCTTATAATTACATAATAATTATATTTGCAGGTATTGTAGCGACAATGTTTTATAACCTGCTTGCAAGTATTGTCCGTGCTTTGGGTGATAGTAAGACACCTCTTTATTTCCTCTTGTTTTCCTCATTTCTGAATGTGGGACTAGACCTTCTGTTGATTATTGTTTTCAATATGGAAGTACGTGGTGCGGCAATTGCAACTGTTATTTCTCAGTTTGTTTCGGGAGTTCTTTGTCTTATATATGTAAAACGCAGTTTCAGTATTTTGCATATAACGAAAGAAACGAGGAAACTTGATTTTAGTTTTGTGAAAGAACTTCTACGAAACGGAATACCTCTTGCTTTGCAATTTTCTATTACTGCAATCGGCTCAGTAATGCTTTCCTCTTGTGTGAATAGTTTGGGGGCAGATATTATCGCAGCTATGACAATTGGCGGTAAAACTCAGTTAATGATTACTCTTCCGGCTGAAACCATTGGAATAACAATGGCAACGTATTGTGGACAGAATTTAGGTGCAAGGAAATTTGACAGGATAAAAAAAGGTGTGAATAGGGCAATAGTTGTTGCCTTGGTATATGCAGCTATAGGTTTCTGTGTTGCAAGATTTTTTGGCCCTTATATTTCACTTGTGTTTATTGATAAGAGTGAGACTGAAGTAATTGCCCTTGCTCAACAGTATATAAATGCAGGTAGTTACTTCTATCCGATACTTGCAGTATTGTTTGTGTTAAGAAATGCAATTCAAGGTGTTGGTTATAGTGTAACAGCCATGACAACAGGCATATTTGAACTTGTTGCAAGAGCTATTATGGGCTTTGGTTTTGTTAATAGACTTGGGTACGATGCTGCTTGCATAGCAAACCCTGTTGCATGGGCAACAGCGGACTTGTTCTTAATACCGGCATATTTATTTGTCATGAAAAAAGTTAAAAAGAAACTTTCAAAACACAATGGATTTAATTAATAATCCATTGTGTTCTGTTTTTTATAATTTTTTCCAAATTTCTTCTTGACAATTGAAAAGTGTTGAGTTATAATATAAACTCCTATAAAGTGGAATATTATGAAATGGTATGTATGAGAGTATGCCCTTTTGCTACAAAATATTCCAAAATCTGACAAGTAATTATTTCTTTTTTTGGCCGAGTTCCTTGGTAAAAAAAGAATTTAAAAATAGAACGGAGTGATGTATCCTATGGCGAATGTAAAACCCGTAAAGCTCGGAAAGAACACTCGAATGAGTTTCGCAGGAATCAATGAAGTTATGCAGATGCCCAACCTCATTGAAGTACAGAAAAACTCTTACAAGTGGTTTCTTGATGTAGGGCTTAGAGAGGTTTTCCGTGATATTGATGAAATTACGGATTACTCGGGTAACCTTGTCCTTACGTTTATTGATTATCGTATGGACGAGAAGCCGAAATACACTGTTCAGGAGTGCAAGGAAAGAGATGCAACTTATTCTGCGCCCCTTCGTGTATTAGTGCGTCTTTATAACAAGGAATCAGGAGAAATCAAAGAAAACGAAGTTTTCATGGGTGATTTCCCCATAATGACCGACAGTGGTACTTTTGTTATTAATGGTGCCGAGCGTGTTATTATTTCCCAGCTTGTTCGTTCTCCGGGTGTTTACTATGGTTTCACCTATGACAAGAACGGTAAAAAGCTTTTCACATCTACTGTTATTCCCAACAGAGGTGCTTGGCTCGAATATGAAACAGACCAGAATGATATCTTCAATGTAAGAATTGATAAAAACAGAAAGTTACCTATTACAACTTTTGTTCGTGCTCTTGGTCTTTCTTCAAATAACGATATCCGTGAATTCTTCGGTGATGATGACAGAATCGAAGCAACTCTTGAAAAAGATACAACAAAAAATACAGAAGAGGCTTTGCTTGAGGTTTACAGAAAACTTCGTCCCGGTGAACCTCCGACACTTGAATCTGCGGAAACACATGTTAATAACCTTTTCTTTGATCCCCACAGATACGATATCTCAAGAGTCGGCAGGTACAAATATAATAAAAAACTTGCCCTTACAGACCGTATTGCAGGCAGTGTTGCGGCTGAAGATGTTTTCAGCCCCTTTACAGGTGAATTGCTTATAACTGCAGGTGAAAAAATTACTGCAGAAACAGCAGAAGCAATTAACCGTTCCGGCGTTAAAGAGGTTGTTCTTGATGTTGAAGGTAAACGCGTCAAAGTTATCTCCAACAATATGGTTGATCCCCTCGATTTTATTGACGGTGTTACAAGAGAAGAACTTGAAGAAATTGCAATTAACGAATTAGTTCGTTTCACAGTTCTTAAAGAAATCATTGATGAATATGGTGACGATAAAGAAGCTCTTATTGAACAGATGAAGCTCCGTTGCGATGACCTTATTCCCAAACACATTATAATTGACGATATCTTTGCATCAATCAACTATCTCAATTGTCTCGGTAACGAGTTGGGTAATGTTGATGATATCGACCACCTTGGTAACAGACGTATCCGTTCCGTAGGTGAACTTCTTCAGAACCAGTTCAGAATTGGTTTTACAAGAATGGAAAGAGTTGTTCGTGAGAGAATGAGCCTTCAGGCACAGGAACCTGAAAAAGCAACTCCTGCAGCACTTATTAATATCAGACCTGTTATGGCGGCAATTAAAGAGTTCTTTGGCTCTTCGCCCCTTTCACAGTTTATGGACCAGACAAACCCCCTTGCTGAGCTTACTCACAAGAGACGTCTTTCTGCTCTCGGCCCCGGTGGTCTTTCACGTGACAGAGCAGGTTTCGAGGTTCGTGACGTTCATTATAGCCATTATGGTAGAATGTGTCCCATCGAAACTCCTGAAGGTCCTAACATCGGTCTTATTTCCTACCTTGCAACTTTTGCAAGAATTAACAAATACGGCTTTATTGAAGCACCTTTCCGTAAAATCGATAAGAACACAGGTAAGGTTCTTGATGAAGTTGAGTATATGACAGCGGATGTAGAAGATAACTACTGCGTTGCTCAGGCTAACGAGCCCCTTGATGAGAACAACTTCTTTATCAATGACCGTGTAACAGTTCGTTACCGTGACGAGTTCCGTGAGGTTGCTCCTTCATACGCTGATTATATGGACGTTTCTCCCAAGATGGTTGTTTCAGTTGCTACTGCAATGATTCCTTTCCTTGAGAACGACGACGCAAACCGTGCTCTTATGGGCTCCAACATGCAGCGTCAGGCAGTTCCGCTTCTTAAAACAGAATCTCCCATCGTAGGTACAGGTATGGAATACAAAGCAGCTGTTGATAGCGGTGTTGTTGTTCTTGCTAAACGTGGTGGTATTGTAAACAAGGTAAGCGCTAAAAAGGTTGAAGTTATAGCTGACAACGGCGAAACAGATGTTTATGAGCTTATTAAGTTTATGCGTTCCAACCAGGGTACTTGTATCAACCAACGTCCTGTTGTTGAAATTGGCGAAAGAATTGAAGAGGGTAGCGTTATCGCAGACGGTCCCGCAACCTCTCAGGGTGAAATTTCACTTGGTAAAAATGCTCTCGTTGGCTTCATGACATGGGAAGGTTATAACTACGAGGACGCGGTTCTTCTTAATGAAAAAATGGTACGTGAAGATGTTTACACTTCAGTACACATTGAAGAACATGAGGTAGAGGCAAGAGATACAAAACTCGGCCCGGAAGAAATTACAAGAGATATTCCTAACGTTGGTGAAGATGCACTTGCAAACCTTGACGAAAATGGTATTATCCGTATCGGTGCAGAGGTTCATTCAGGTGATATTCTCGTTGGTAAGGTTACACCTAAGGGTGAAACAGAGTGCACTCCCGAGGAAAGACTTCTTCGTGCTATCTTTGGTGAGAAGGCAAGAGAAGTAAGAGACTCTTCTCTTCGTGTGCCTCATGGTGAATATGGCGTTGTTGTTCAGGTTGAAGTATTTACAAGACAGAACAGCGATGAGCTTAACCCCGGTGTTAATAAAGTAGTTCGTTGCTATATTGCTCAGAAGCGTAAAATCAGCGTTGGTGACAAGATGGCTGGTCGTCATGGTAATAAGGGTGTTGTTTCCAGAATTCTTCCTCAGGAGGATATGCCCTTCCTTCCCGACGGTACTCCTCTTGACATCGTTCTTAACCCCCTCGGTGTTCCCTCACGTATGAACATCGGTCAGGTTCTTGAAGTTCATTTGGGTTATGCTGCAAGAGCTCTCGGTTATAAGGTTATGACACCTGTATTCGATGGTGCTCATGAAAGCGACATTCGTGAAATGCTTGCTGAGGCAAACCTTTCAACAGATGGTAAAACATGGCTTACAGACGGACGTACAGGTAGAAAGTTCGATAACCCTGTTACAGTTGGTATAATGTATTACCTTAAACTCCATCACCTTGTTGATGATAAGATTCACGCACGTTCAACAGGTCCTTACTCACTTGTTACCCAGCAGCCCTTGGGCGGTAAAGCTCAGTTTGGTGGTCAGCGTTTCGGTGAAATGGAAGTTTGGGCACTTGAAGCATATGGTGCAGCTTATACTCTTCAAGAGATTCTCACAGTTAAGTCAGACGACGTTGTTGGTAGAGTTAAAACCTACGAGTCTATCGTTAAGGGTTACAACATTCCCAAACCCGGCGTTCCCGAATCATTTAAGGTTCTTATTAAGGAACTTCAATCTCTCGGTCTTGATGTTCGTGTTCTTGACAAAGATAATAACGAAATTGATCTCAGACAGAATTTTGATGATGAAGTGGTTATTCCTGTTGTTGATAATTCTGATTATGACGATGCATTTTCAAATGTTAACGACACAGAAGATGCAGCAGGTTGGTCTGTAACTGACGAAGAATCAAAAGACGATTTGTTCTATGAAGATGAATCCGTAGTTTTAGGTGAAACTTTCAGCGACGATTATAGTGATGATTTCGGCGCAGATTTTTCCGACGA
>JAZSBI010000091.1:0-4970 GCA_045602345.1 Acutalibacteraceae bacterium
AAATATAAACCTCTGTGGATTTCACATCAAATCCATTTTAAAAATATCAACAAAGTGATTTAAGCGGAGTGTAACTATTCAAGGAATTTTTCATACCGTCATTAATCATCTCGATATCATCCCATTTCATTTACACTCACCTCCTATATAAAGTTACGATACCATTATACTTCATTTTCAACATGTAATCAACAAAAAATTGTGTGTTGTTTTTTGACAACCGCTTTTCTTTGAATTATGCAGTTAAATTTTTTGCACATACGGGCAAGGAAATAAAAAACGAGCAACAGAATTTTCACCTTTTTTCTCTCATAACCATTTTCAAACCGCTCACTTGATTAAACAATTCTTAATATCACTCTGACTGCATAACCTAAAAGAAAATCTATTAACTAGTTCAGTTTCATTTACATTGATACCCAGACCTTTTTCTGATTTCAAAAATGTAATAATAACGGCAAACAAACTTTTGAAATCGATATTTTTACACTCATCGCAGGTGCAATTATATATTTTATAAATTTGTTTTCTTGCACTTTCATCAGAAATATGTATCAGCATAGGATTGAAAAGGAGATAGTAAAACTCAATGTCTTTTACGCTGAGTTTTCCATTTAAAAATGCTGTTGCAACACCAAGCAAATGACTAATCATTTGTTTCAAATCAAAAAACTCAATTGTTTTACCATCAACCTTAAAGGTAACAAGCATCTTACTGTCGGTAGTTGCATCACCTTCGATTTCACAACTTACATTTGTTAAATTGGATTCGCTTATGTAATTATATAGAGCTTTATATTTCCATTCGTACTTATTCTGCTTATCACTGTAAGGCTCACGGCATTTTGCTTCAACAAATATACATTTTGAGTCTGTTTCCATAAAGCCATCAAGATTAGCTGTACCACCAACTGTTGTCGGTAACTGCTTTTCAAAAAGAAAACCATCAACATCTTTTAATAAATTATAAATCATTCTGCTTGATGAACCAAACGATGCCATTTTAGGAGGATACAAAACACCGCCCCTACCCTTTCTGATTTCCAATTCATTACCACTACCTTTGCCATACATCTCGTAGGCAATTTCGTGTTCTTTCTCCATATCATCAACAAAGCCATCAAAACAATCATTTGAAAGATAGTTATCATAACTCCTGCCATTTAAAACAAAACCTGATTTCAATTCAGGATTTCTTGAAGTTTCATCCTGCATTATATCGTAATCTAAAATTTTATTTAATTCCATTTCGTCTCCTTATTTTTTACTTTCTGCTACATATAGCATTACTATATTATCAATAAGTTCGGCCAACAATTTAGCATCTTTATTACTACCCATCGTCCTATTAGTATTTATATATATTTCTTTTTTCTTTTCATCAACCATAAATGAATATTCTCTGAACTTAACCTCGAGATTCTCTTTAATTTTATCCGCAACTTCATTCAACCTTGAATCGGTGTAATTTTCAAAATCAAAAAAAGATTTCCTTATTAATAGTTTAATTACCGTTGTTTCTTTGGTTTCAATTTCCAAAAATCGAGGATAATTGTTGCAAGCAACTCCAAAAATAACATTAATATTATCAGCCATTTGGTAGCATATTGTTCGTTCTAACTTAGCTGCTTTATTTTGCTTTGCATTTGTGTCTACTTCACCCTTAATTACTTCTTTTCTTATTAATGGAGAATATTTATCACAAACGGATGTCATCGCTTCATCAAATGCTTTTCTGAAATCCTTAGAAGGTATTTTATCCTTAACAACAGCAAAGAACAAAACTACAACAGCTAATGTTCCAAAAACATCTTTAATTCCGCCAATTAACGTTGATGCTGATAAACCATTAACAAAAATTTCTGCAATAGCAGCGATTATTGCAACAACAGCAAAAACTCCACCTAAAATTTTCTCGATAAAATCATTTCTATCCATCTTTAACCCTCCACAATTTCATAATTTTTGGTTATATAATAAGGCCTGCTATTAAGTTTTTTCATAAGAGCCTTAAGATTTGGTCTGGTTTCTTCTAATTCCTTCTTTTGCTCTCCATCAATAAATACAAAAGGACAAGCTACAATCTCAGTATCTTCCGGCAAACCGAAATCGCTTAAAAGTTTTTTCTTATCTTTTATAGTCTGCATATAGGTAAAGCCTTCAAGAACGCAACGAAGCATTGTTTCTGTGCTATCAGGCTTTTTAAGTTCAAGTATTCGCAGTGTTTTGCCGTCATATGCTAGCAAATCTATTTTACCAGCTTCATCTTTTGCTTTGTTTTTGAGCGGTGTCTGATAGTCAATGATTTTTCCGATATGTTTAAAAACAACATCTTTCTTCTGACTCATATTAAACATCTCAACAGCGATTTTTTCTTCCATTCGCCTATAATCAGGAATTTTATCACCTGTGTGGCTTTCTGTTTTATAAGAGATTTCTCTTCGAATTTGTTTTATTCCTGAAACAAATTCATCAAGATTATCTAAGACAAATCCTGCAACAATTTCGTTATACAATTCACCTGTATCAGATGTTACACCACGATAATTAATAACATCCGCCTGATAGAATGTACTTACATTTTTGAATGCTTTTTCACATTTTTCTAAAATTTCTGTTTTTGTATATGCCATAATTACTCCGTTTATAATTTATTACACTCAAATCATATAACAAAAGCACCGTTTTTACAATAGCAAAACGATTCTCATTAGCACTATAAATAGGACTTCCCGACATATTTACTACCAGTAAATCATACATCAGATCTCCAACCCCAAACGCATTCCCCCCTTTTCTTTGACTTATGCAGTTAAAATTTTTACGCTTGGGCATAGGGAAAAGAAAACGAGAGCAAGGATTAGTTTCTCTGCTCTCGCTCTAACTCTTTTTATTCGGCGTTGCGTGGCGAATAAATGCCATTTATTTTGTTATCCTTTGTTTCAAGCTTTTACTCAAACACCACTCAGCCCAATTTTCAGTTTTGTAAAACTTATTTGACATTGAGTGACCGTATTTTTCCCAACGAGTGTATTTTATATCTGCTCCAAGCTTTTGGAGTTCAGCAACACAATGGTCATCATTATCAATGGGAACATTGGTATCGTCTGAAGAATGCGCTACCCATAAAGGTGTTTTGGCTAACCTTTCCATATCGTAGCTTTCCCAATTGCAATTGTCGTACATCAACCCACCCATAACAGGCACTGCCGCCGCAAAATATTCAGGAAAAAGATATGATATATGCCATACACAGAAGCCACCGAAGGATGTACCTACAATATAAATTCTCTGCCTGTCAAAATCAATCGTCAGTTCATCTACCAGCTTTTTTACAGATTTTATATAGTTAGGTATCGCCTCTCTGCCTCTGTTTGAACCGAAAGGCGCCTGCGGAGAAAGTATATTGCAATCAAGCTTCAACAGCTTTTTGTAAAGCCTCTTATTTTCAATATGCTGCTTTATATTGTCATTTCCCAATGCACCTGCACCGTGAAAAATAATGAACAAAGGTTGATTTTTCTTTCGGCTTTCGTGGAGACGGAACGGGAAGCACATATTATTCTCTTTATCTATGTACTTACAAGCTGAAAACTTACCCTTTAAGGAACATATTAAACCACTATCATAGCTTTCAAGATTTTTTTGAATCCACCGCTTACCTTGAAGCTCTTTTTTCTTGTAATTTAAATTCCAATAATATCGATACAGCTTTAATAGTGAATGTGATGATTTTTCTTTTTTATCAACACTATCTCTGGACATAACATAAAAATATCCATCGCTACCGTCAAGCTGAATATTATCTAATGCTGCAGTGTATTCCTCACGAACATTTTCAATAAAAAGCTTTCTGATTTGGTCTGTTTCGCTTTCCTTAAAGCATATAAGCAGCAAACCAACTTCATCGTTACATTTTATTGCATAAGGCTTAAATGGTGTAATATCGCACAAAACCTCGTCAATAACACAATAGAATTTCAATTCGCTCAAGCAATCACCCCACAAACAAACACAAGTCATTTAACAACTTATCAAAGTGTATCCAAATTCTTTTTAAGTTCCGTTTCATATAAGAAAGATATTCATCTTATTAAAACTCAACTCTGCCAACAGGCTTTGCGTTTTGGCTGTTTGTACCTGCGAGGATGGTGTAGCTCTTATCAAGCTCCCATTCGCCTGTTTCGGCATTGTAGAATTTTATGTCTTCAAGGTCTATTTCAACCTTTACATTAACGCTCTCACCTGCTTTAACGCTAACTCGCTTAAAGCCTTTAAGGAGCTTAACAGGTCTGTCCTGCTCTGCATTTTCGCTTGAAACATAAATATGCAGAACCTCGTCACCATCAACAGAACCGATATTTTTAACATCTGCGAAAACCTCAACTGCATTTTCAGTTTGTGAAACTCTCTCGTTTTCAATTTCAAAATCGGTATATGAAAGTCCGTAACCGAATGGATACTGAGGTTCATTTCCTTTTTTATCAAATAATGTATAGCCGTGGTAATAGCCATAATCAATTTCTCTTGTGCTATCTTCAATGCGTAAGAATGTGGGATAATCTTCAGCATCATTTGCAATAGTAAATGGCAATTTACCACCCGGATTAACATCACCGCTTAAAACATCTGCAAGTGCGTTACCGCCCTCAAGACCGCTATAGAACGAGAAGAGAATCGCATCTGCTGAATCAGACCATTCCTTGATAACATAAGCGCTACCACCCATCACATTAACCACAAGCTTTTTGCCTGTTTCAGACAAGGCTTTAATGAGAGCAACATCTTCTTCAGGCACTCTCAAATTCACTCTGTCGCCACCCTTACCAATAGGCTTTTGCTTAATGTTACCTCTGTTTACAAGGAACTCACCCTCTTGCTTGTAGTCGCTACCAACACAAGCAATTATGTAATCGCAATCCTTAACAGTTTCAGTAGCTTTAGCAATATCGCAACCATTATATACAACT
>JAZSBI010000092.1:0-5580 GCA_045602345.1 Acutalibacteraceae bacterium
GTATGCCCCTGTTATCATGTTATACGAACTTTAAAACTGATTACTCAGCAGCTGCTTCCTCAGCAACGGGAGCGTCAGCACCCTGCTGGCCCTCGATGTAAGCGTTAGCAACGGTGGAAGCGATGAGCTTAACAGCGCGGATAGCGTCATCGTTACCGGGAATTACATAGTCGATTTCATCGGGGTCACAGTTTGTATCAACGATAGCAACAATCGGAATACCAAGTTTCATTGCTTCGAGAACTGCAATTCTTTCTTTTCTGGGGTCAACAATAAACATTGCTGCAGGCATTTTCTTCATTTCTGTAATGCCGCCCATGAATTTTTCAAGCTTTTCTCTTTCAAGGTTAAGCTTAATAACTTCTTTTTTGGGAAGAAGTTCGAAAGTACCATCTGCTTCCATAGCGTTAAGCTGTGCAAGTCTTTTGATTCTTCTCTGAATTGTGTTGAAGTTTGTAAGCATACCACCAAGCCAACGAGCGTTAACGAAAGACATACCGCAACGTTCTGCTTCTTCCTTAATGGAATCCTGAGCCTGTTTCTTTGTACCTACGAAAAGTACTTCGCCACCTTCCTGAGCGATCTGGTTGATGAAGGTGTAAGCCTCCTCAAGCTTCTTTACAGTCTTCTGAAGGTCAATGATATAGATACCATTTCTTTCAGTGAAGATGTACTGAGCCATCTTGGGGTTCCATCTTCTGGTTTGGTGTCCGAAGTGAACACCTGCTTCGAGTAATTGTTTCATTGAAACTACTGACATATTTTTGTCCTCCTTTTTGTTAAACCGCCGCAAGGTTTCGCCTTATACGAACCACACCGATAGGTGCACATGGCTTATATAATCTACCCTGCGTGAGTTTTTTGACTGAAAAAGTATATCACCCTTTTACAAAAAATGCAATACTTTTTTATCAATTATTTCCTAAAAGTTGCTTTTTTAGCGAGAATTCAAATTAAAAGAATACTTTTTGTATTTCATATAACTTGTAATTCGCTTCATACGAGTTTCTCTTGCGTACTCATTAAGGTAAAAGCTACCATTATCACGCATAGAAATCACTTTTAAAGGTGCTGTTCCCTTAGGAAGTTCCTTAATAGGAACACGAATAAGGTTGCCAACTTTATCCGGCAAACGACAAACAGCATAATCGCCATCAAGATACTCTACGAAAATATCCATTACTCTTCCTCAACATCATAGTTATTTTTATTTACAACGGATCCAAAATAATTTGGCTCATTTACAGGTCTTTTTTCCTCTTCTGTAGAAGAAACCTCCAGGTCATCAATAGAAAGCTGCTTTGGTGCAGATGTAGTTGAATTTGCTTGCATCTGATACCACTGCTCTTTTGTAATAAGAACCTTACGTGGCTTACTACCTTCAAAAGGACCGATAATGCCTTTTTCAGCTAACTCATCAACTATACGTGCGGCTCTTGCATAACCCAACTTAAGTTTCCTTTGGAGAAGGGTTGTGGAAGCCATTCCGGCTTCAACAACAACCTCTACAGCCCTGGGGAACATCTCATCTTCATAGTCGCCACCTGAACCAACACTATCAGTATCAATTGCTGATGATTTTTTCTTTGCGTCCTGTGCAGCTTTTAGTTCGATTTCCTGCATAACAGCATCATCATATTTAACTTCGCCCTGTGAAGTAACAAAGTTGATAACACGCTCAATTTCATCATCAGATACATAAGATCCTTGTACACGCACAGGTTTTGAAAGACCAACAGGACAATAAAGCATATCGCCATTACCAAGAAGTTTTTCTGCACCCTGGGTATCAATTATCGTACGGGAGTCGATCTGTGATTTAACAGCAAAAGCAATACGACTGGGAATATTGGCTTTAATAAGACCAGTAATAACATCAACAGACGGTCTTTGTGTTGCAACAATAAGATGCATGCCGGCAGCACGAGCTTTCTGTGCAAGTCGGCAAATAGAATCCTCAACCTCGTTGGATGCAGCCATCATCAAATCAGATAGCTCATCAATGATAATTACAATCTGCGGCATTTTAGGAAGACCCTCTGCAAGTGCGTATGAATTATAGCTTTCAAGGTTTCTTACACCATTATCCGCAAATTGAGCGTAACGCTTATCCATCTCTGCAACAGCCCAAGAAAGTGCACCTGCTGCTTTTCTCGGATCTGAAACAACAGGAACAAGAAGGTGTGGAATAGAACGATAAACAGTAAACTCAACCTTTTTAGGGTCAATCATAATTAGCTTGACCTCGTCGGGTTTTGCATTATAAAGAAGACTTACTATCATGGTATTAAGGCAAACAGATTTACCTGAACCTGTTGTACCTGCAACAAGTAAGTGAGGCATTTTTGCAAGATCAGCACAAGTTGCGCCACCTTGAATATCCCTACCTAATGCAACATTAAGTTTAGATTTAGCATTTTTAAAAGATGGACTCTCAAGTATTTCTCTCAATGTAACCATAGCTTTTTCAGCATTAGGAACTTCAATACCAACAGCATTTTTATTTGGTATAGGAGCTTCGATTCTAACTCCATAAGCCGCAAGATTCATTGCTATATCATCGGCAAGAGCGGTAATTTTACTAATTTTAACACCCGGATCGGGCTGAAGTTCGAAACGAGTAACAGATGGACTTTGGCAAATATCAACTATGCGTGTACCAACGCCAAAGCTCTTAAGCGTTTTTACAATGATATCCCCTCTTTGGCGGAGCTCCTCAACACTTCCTGTATTACCATTATTTAACGGTTTATTAAGACAATCCATCGGAGGAAGCTCATAAACGATTTCCGGAACAACAACTTCTTCTATTTTTTCGTCATCAGCCTGAACTTCCACCTCGATAATATCTTCATCAAAAATATTTTCTTCTACATTATCATTTTGCGTTTTTTCAATCACATCCTGTTGTTTTTCATCGTCAACGGTATCAACTACAACTTCATCAGTAGAATCAGACTTATATTTATTGAAAATTTCATCGAGTGACGTGTATTCAGTTGGAACATCATAGTCAAAATCGTTCAAATATTCTATCTCGTCATCAACACCTGATACTTGCTCTGTTTCATCATCCACAGTAACATCAAAATCAACTTTCTGAGTACTTTCTTTTCTACGTTTTTCAGCATTACGCGCGCGTTTTTCGTTAATATCACCACTGACATTTTCATAAGTTTCCTTAAGGCCTTCTATTTTCTCTTCAGCATAGTCAGCGGCAGCCTTAGCTGGTTTTTTTAGTGATGTAATAAGTTTTAGTATTGTTGTACCGGTAAAAAGCATAAGAAGTGCCAAAAGGAACAAAACAACAACAATTCCGGCAGCAAGTTTGTTGCCGGCAGTCATCAATAATGGCAAACCACCTATAATAGCACCAAAAACACCATAACCATAATGCATTCCGGTTCCGTTATATTCTTTAAACACCTTGTACGCATTTGAAATCTGCTCACCATATGTAGCATCAGCTTCAGAATTAACAACGTGTAAAAATGCAACTAACAAAGCAAAAATCACAAAACTCTCTGTTACCTTTTGTTTGTATTTTTTTGTATCCTTACCCAAAGCTGCAACCAAAGAAACAAAAAATATAAAGAAAGGGAAAATAAACGCTGTCAAACCAAACAAACCAAAGAAAAGGTTACGCAACAATCCCCATATACTTCCCGCATCAATAAAAACAACTGCCCCCATAAATAAGGCAAAAAAGCAGCTTATAAGCGAATAAATTTGTTTGTGTTGATTATTAAAAAGTGAATTTTTAGCTGCAGCTTGCTTTGTATTCTTTCCATTTTTTTTACCTGAACCCACCTTCTTTTTTGAAGATTGCTTTGTTTTATTCTGTGCCACGATAACGCCCCCTTAAACTTTTCCTATTGCACTGATAATGGTAGTAATGAAACCAAGTGCCAGACAATAAAAACCAAAATACTTAAATAAATCCTTTTTCATCAAAATTTGTATCAATTTTATAGCCAAAACACCAACAACTGCAGAAACAACAACACCAACAACCAAAGGCAATACAGGCGTAATTACATCTTGTTGCATAGCATCTTTAAACTCAACTAAACCACTAGCCAGAACAGCGGGTATGCTTAGAATAAAAGAATATTTAATCATATATTTTTTTGATACACCACAACACAAACCTGCTGAAATGGTTGAACCGGATCGAGATATGCCGGGAAAACAAGCCGCAACAAATTGAGCAACTCCAATTGCAACTGCAGAAAATGGTGTAACATTATTCGTTTTTTTATAATTGCTATTAAGAACCGTCGCAAGAATAAGAAAGAATCCCGTTATCATAAAACAGATCCCTTCTGCCAAAATACTATTATCTGTAGAAAAAACAGATACAGTATCCATAAGATTCTTATCCTTACCAGTTGGTATTAGTAATAACAGCAGCGGAACACAGGAAATAACGAACATAAATAACATTCTTCTTGTAGGATTCATATTTTTAAAATTAAAGGAAAATTTGCCAGTAAAAACATCCTTAATACATAATACAAATTCTTCAAAAAGCTCATAAATTGTCCTATAAAACATCAGCAGTATTGCAACTAATGTACCAATATGTAACATTGCAGAAAATAATCCTGCAGAAGAAAACTCAAATTTAAATAAATGAGTGAACAAGGATAAATGCCCACTACTTGAAACAGGCAAAAACTCTGTAATTCCCTGCACTATACCAAGAAGAAAAGCTTTTAAAATTTCCATATTACCTCCATACTAATTACAAAGCTTGTCCAAGCAAGAAAGGGCGTCATGAAGCCCTCCTATTTCGTTAATTAAACCCTCACGTACTGCTTCCTCACCGCTTAAAACAGTACCAAAATCTGTAACAAGCTGTTCATTATTAAGCATCAATTCTTTAAATCGCTTGTTTGAAATATCTGAATTACGTGTAACAAATTCCAAAACACGTTCTTCCATTTTCTTTAGATACAAAAGTGATTGCGGTACACCAATTATTAATCCATTCATTCTGACCGGATGAACAGTCATTGAAGCTGTAGGAACAATAAATGAATGCTTGGCACTTACGGCTAATGGTATCCCTATTGAATGGCTACCACCAAGAACAAGAGAAACCGTTGGCTTACTCATACTTGCAACAAGTTCAGCAATAGCAAGACCGGCTTCAATATCGCCACCTACAGTATTCAAAATAAGAAGTAAACCTGCTATTTCATCATTCTCTTCCACAGCAACAAGACGAGGAATAATATGCTCATACTTTGTAACTTTTGTATTCTGCGGAAGATTATAATGACCCTCTACTTGCCCAATAATAGTCAGACAATGTATGAATTTACCGTTATGACAAACTGTAACACTACCGTCTTCATCATTATCAGAAACAATTTCATTCTCAGAAGGTTCTGAAACAACATCTTCATTAGTATCAGGGCATACAAAAGTAAGATATTTGTAAAACTCGTTATACATAAATCAATCACCATTGTTATTATAACCAAAAACGATTGACAAATTTCTTTAAACCATTTTAACTAATATATAATAGCACAATATACAAAAAAGTGCAACAATTGTCGAGATATATTT
>JAZSBI010000093.1:0-5528 GCA_045602345.1 Acutalibacteraceae bacterium
GAATGTAACTTTCGGGCAGTTTTTTGTAATTTTTGGGTATTTAATTGTGATTTTGGAGCATTTTCTAGTGTTTACTCTTATCGTCACGCTCTCGGATTACAAACCTTACAGGTGTCCCCTCAAGACCGTAAACCTCACGAATCTGATTTTCAAGATAACGCTGATAACTGTAATGGAACAAATCTGCACTGTTAACAAAGCAAACGAATGTTGGGGGTCTTGTGGAAGCCTGAGTCATATAATAAATCTTAAGGCGTTTGCCTTTATCTGTTGGGGGCTGAACACGAAGTGTTGCCGCTGCAAGAATCACGTTAAGCTGACCTGTTTTAATTCGCATTGCATTCTGAGTATCAACGAACTTAATAAGCTCATAAAGTCTGTCAACGCGTTGACCTGTTTTTGCAGAAATGAAAATGATAGGTGCAAAGGACATAAATGAAAAATCCTTCATCAACTGTTTACGATATGAGTCCATGGTTTTACCGTCTTTTTCATAGGCGTCCCATTTGTTAACGGCAATAATGCAACCTTTGCCCTGCTCCAAAGCACGACCTGCTACCTTGCTATCCTGCTCTGTAAACCCTTCAAGGGCATCTATCATAATAACGCAGACATTGGCTCTTTCAACTGCCATATCTGTTCTTAAAACGCTATATTTTTCAACTGCGTCATCAATTTTGGATTTACGGCGAAGTCCTGCAGTATCTATGAACATAAATTTACCATATTCATTCTCCACAAAGCTATCAGTAGCATCACGGGTTGTTCCTGCAATATTTGAAACAATCATTCTATCTTCACCAATAATTTTGTTAACAAGGGAAGATTTACCAACATTAGGTTTACCGATAACTGCAACCTTAATATAGTCATCTTCATCATTATCTTCAACAAGATATTCCTCAGGAAGATGTTTCAGAACCTCATCAAGAAGGTCACCTGTACCATGTCCGTGCACAGAAGATACAGGGAACGGATCACCAAGACCAAGGTTGTAAAACTCGTAAAGCTCGGGTGGTGGAGCACCTAATCCATCACATTTATTAACTGCGAGAACGATAGGTTTTCCGCTTTTTTGAAGCATTGTTGCAACTTCCTCATCTGTGGCAACAACACCGGTGCGAACATCTGTTACAAAAATAATTACATTGGCGCTATCAATGGCAAGCTGTGCCTGACGGCGCATCTGTGAAAGAATAACATCATTTGAATACGGTTCTATACCGCCTGTATCTACAAGAAGCATATTGTGCCCAAGCCACTCGCAATCACCAAAAAGACGGTCACGGGTTACGCCGGGTGTATTATCAACAATCGCAAGGCGAGTGCCTGTAAGCTTATTAAATAATGTTGATTTACCAACATTTGGTCTACCAACAATAGCAACAACCGGTCTTGCCATATTATGCACCTCCATTTAATAGTATATCAAGAAATACTGCACCATCATTTTCAACGGGTGTAACTTTTAAATTCAATTCACTTGAGAGCTCCGCAAGAGTTATATCGTCAAGGAATTTATCTCCCTCATTTCTTAAGGAAACCCGAGGAATTAAAAGTTCATCACCTAATTCAACATCTTTTAGCTGGGCTTTAAAATCTGCACCTGTTATTAAACCGGCAACGGTAACAGTATCACCGAAAAAGTCATTTTTAATTTTAATTACGTTTATTTTTAAGCCTTCAAACTTTTCTTCAGCTTTTTTACAAAGACCGGAAATAAGTTTATAAGCCGCATAACCTGTCGCAACAGTTATATTTCTGTTAACACATCTTTTTTCTGTTCCTTCCAAGGCTCCAAGGAACTCAGCTTTTAACAAAGCACACATTCCTACACCATTATCAAGCTGAGAAAACTCACCGTAATAATCCGCTCCCGGAAGTTCACGCTCGGCAAGCAGGTAAAACTCATCAGATGCATATGCGAGTGTCTTACCATCATTATAAAAAGCAAAGTGAGAGTTAAACTCATCAATTATATCAATTACATTTGAAGCTTCTTCTTTGGTATATGTTCTCAAGGGGTAAAGACCATCACGGTATTTTGTAAGCCCCACAGGGACAGCAGCAATACTTTTTACGTTTGGATAAAGCTTGGAAAGCTCTTCCAAAGAAAACCTCAATTCGGCACCATCGTTAATTCCCGGGCACAGAACAAGTTGAGTATTTAAATCAATACCATTTTCTGAAAACCTATCAAGAATTTTTAGAGATTCACCCGCAAAAGGATTTTTCATCATTTCTACCCTAAGCTTTGGGTTCATTGTATGAACAGAAATGTTAATGGGAGAAATATGCATATCAATAATTCTTTGAACTTCCCTTTCACAAAGGCCTGTTAAGGTTATATAGTTACCAAAAAGGAAAGACATCCTGGAATCATCATCTTTAAAATATAGCGTTTCACGCATGCCTTTGGGCATCTGGTCAACAAAACAAAAAACACATTTATTCTTACAGGAATGTTGTTTGTCCATAAGATATGTTTTGAATTCAAGACCAATGTCGGCAAACTCGTCACTTTTTCTTATATTAGTAACAACACTTTCACCATTTCTGATAAGCTCAAGCTTCAGTTTGCGACCATTAATATAAAAGCGGTAATCAAGAACGTCATACACTTCATTACCGTTGATTTTTAAAAGTTCATCTCCTGCTAACACGCCTGCTTTTTCACCATAGGAATCCTGACAAACCTTTTCAACAATAACGGACATTCTATCACCACCTTAAATTTTCAATACCCTTATTACAGTCCAATAGGGCGGGGAGAAATTTCCCACCGCCCTTTGAAAATCAGAAAAACAAACTATTACAGATTATTCTGCTACTTCGATAACCTGTTTGCCGTTGTAGTAGCCACATGCTGTGCAAAGTCTGTGAGGTCTCTTGAACTCGCCACATTTGGGGCACTTTACAAGTGCTGCTGCGTCCATTTTCCAAACGTTGGATCTTCTTTTGTCACGTCTTGCTTTAGAAACTCTTCTCTTAGGTACTGCCATTTGTACAACCTCCTATAAGATTTAAATAATTACTAACTTAATCTTCCAAGAGCTGTAAAAGCACTTCCATTCGCGGATCGATTGGGGCTTTACAGTCACATTGGGTTTTGTTAAGGTTTTTGCCACAAGTGGGGCAAAGGCCTTTACAATCTTCGTTGCAAAGGTATTTTGTGGGAAGAGCGAGATTAACATCTTCCTCAACAAGTTCGTCAAGGTTAAGTCGCATATTGGGCACCTCGAGGAAATCATCATTGTCTCCGCTTTCCAAGGCAACGACGTGAGTATGCTCAACAGGGAATGAGAACTGCGAAATTACATTCTCCGCACAACGATCGCAAGGTGCTTCGAATTTAAGTGCGGCACTTGCCTTGAGGTTAACGATACCCGCCTTGTTTTCAACACAGCCACAAACCTTTACAGGTTCACTAATGGGAGAAAAGCCTGACACTTCAATTCCACTTAAGGAAAGCTCGTAATCAAAGGGAACCTTTAATCCATCGGTATTAAAAACTGATTCAAGTTCGATAATCATATACTATACCTCTCAACATACCCAAGTATTATATTATCTAAATCGCATTTTGTCAATAAGAAAAGTTAAATTTTATTAATAAAATAACCCCCTCTTTAGCAGAGGGGATCAGAATTCTGTCAGATTTTTTCAGCATTATCAAAAAGAGCTGCAGGAAGTTTTGCTTCATCTTCTGAAACTGTGAAAACGATATCAATTTCATTTTCTGCAGAAACCTTGCTGAGCTTGTTAATAAGCGCTGCAAAAGCATCATAATCTCTGCCAACAATTTTAAATGTTGCATCAACAAATATTTCTGTAATATCGTGGTCCTGAGCAATAACGCCACAAACCATACCATAGAAAGCATCGCAACCTTCAACACCAAATCTCTCGGTCTCGATAAGTCTTGCTTTATGAGTTACTTCATAAGTAAGTAAGGGAGATTTTTCAATGCAAACTACTGTTCCGTTAGATTTCTCAACTGCTTCGTTAATAAGAGCAATGAGTCTTTTAGTTTTTCCGGAACCTTTGTTGCCTATAATAAGTTTAATCATAATGATTTACCTCCGTTGTATATTTGTCGCCAAAAGGCGATTTTTCCAAATTTTATGTATGCAAGTCCAGAGACCTGCAATAAATTAAGAAAGTCTTGCTTCAAGAGCCTTCTTGTGTTCCTCGTAACCGGGTTTTCCCAGAAGAGCGAACATATTTTTCTTATAGCTTTCAACACCGGGTTGGTCGAATGGGTTAATCCCTAAAATATAACCCGATACTGCACAAGCTTTTTCAAGGAAATAAACGAGATAACCAAAATTATATTCGTTCATTTCAGATACTTGAATAACCATATTAGGAACTTTACCGTCTGTATGAGCAAGGATTGTGCCCCAAAAAGCTTTATTGTTAACATAGTCAACTGACTTACCTGCAACAAAGTTAAAGCCATCACCATTTTCGGGATCAAGACCAATAATGAGTTCCTGCTTTGGTTTATCGAAGGTAACAACAGTTTCGAACATTACTCTCTCACCCTCTTGAACATACTGACCAAGAGAATGAAGATCGGTTGAAAAAACTGCTGATGAAGGATAAAGGCCCTTACCATTTTTACCTTCGCTTTCGCCGAAAAGTTGTTTGAACCATTCATTCATCATTGTATAATCAGGTTCGTAAGAAACCATCATTTCCACTGATTTACCTTTACGATAAAGGATGTTTCGCATTGCTGCGTATTTGTAACAATCGTTTGTTAAAACATCGCCATTTGCAAATTTTTCACGTGCATCCGCTGCACCTTGCATCATAGAATCGATATCTATTCCGGCAACTGCGATCGGCAGAAGACCAACTGCTGTAAGAACTGAATATCTGCCGCCAACATTATCGGGAATAACAAATGTTTCGTATCCCTCTCTGTCAGAAAGCTCTTTGAGAGTTCCTCTCGCCTTATCTGTTGTGGCGTAAATTCTTTTTGCGGCTTCTTCTTTGCCGTATTTCTTTTCGAGCATTTCTTTAAACACTCTGAATGCGATAGTAGGCTCTGTGGTAGTGCCCGATTTTGAAATAACATTTACTGAAAAATCTTTCCCTTCACAAAGGGCAATTGCTTCTGAAAGTGCTGAAGAGGAAAGTGTATTCCCTGCGAAAATAATCTGAGGTTTTACAAGTAAGTTACGGTTTTGGGATTTGCAAAATTCGATTGCCGCTCTGGCACCTAAATAAGAACCTCCGATACCAATAACAACAAGAACGTCGCTATCGCTACGAATTTTCTCTGCGGCTTTTTTTATACGTGTGAACTCTTCCTTGTCGTAATCTACAGGTAAATCCAACCAACCAAGGAAGTCATTTCCTGCGCCCGTGCGCGAGTTAAGAAGTTCAACCGCCGCCGTTACCTCGGGAGCAATACCCTGGACATCGTTTTCGTTAACAAAGCCCTCAAGATAGCGTGTGTTGAGTTTTACTGACAAATGTTTCATCTCCTAAAAATTAACTATTGTATTAGTATATCG
>JAZSBI010000094.1:0-23656 GCA_045602345.1 Acutalibacteraceae bacterium
TATTGAGAAAGATGGCAAAGCTATTGATTTGACCGATACTCGTTTAATAAGCATAACAGCGTCATTTGTAGAATTTCTTAAAAAGAAATTAGCAAAAGAACAGCTTACCATTACTGTTGGCTACGATTCCCGAGTTTCCTCGGAGCATATTTCAAGAACTGTTACAAGAACTCTCGCGTCTTTAGGCGTTAAGGTTTATGATTGCAGACTTTCTTCAACTCCGTCGATGTTTATGTCTATTATTAATTTTGGTGTTGATGCTGCGGTTGAAATCACCGCAAGTCATCTTCCTATGGAGATGAATGGTCTTAAATTCTTT
Organism: Acutalibacteraceae bacterium; assembly: GCA_045602345.1. Classification (GTDB taxonomy): domain Bacteria; phylum Bacillota; class Clostridia; order Oscillospirales; family Acutalibacteraceae; genus DTU089. Next base: position 320 of record JAZSBI010000094.1, read on the forward strand.
ACTAAAGATGGCGGTTTTTCGGGTAACGATATAAAAGAAATACTTGAGTATGCACAAAATAATCCCTATGAAATAAAAGAAGTCAACCTTAATATTGAAAAGCTTGACAATATGAAAAAATATTGCGCCGATTTGCAGGAAATGATTAAAAAAGGTGTTAATGCCGAAAACTACGACAGACCTTTGGAAAATCTTCATATTGTTGTTGACGCGGGTAATGGTGTCGGAGCTTTCTATGCAGAAAATGTGCTTATGCGACTGGGTGCGGATATCAACGGAAGCCGATATCTTGAGCCTGACGGAAGATTTCCGAATCATATTCCAAACCCTGAAAATAAAGAAGCAATGAAATCCATCTCCGAAGCCGTTGAAAAGAGCGGTGCGGATTTTGGTGTTATATTTGATACAGACTGCGACAGAGCAGCTTGTGTAGATAAAAATGCTCAGGAAATCAACAGAAATAAACTTGTTGCCCTTGCTTCATATATTGCTCTTAAGGATAATAAAGGCGGTATTATCGTTACAGACTCCGTAACAAGTGACGGTCTTGCAAAGTTCATCGAAAAGGATTTGGGCGGTGTTCACCATCGCTTTAAGAGAGGCTACAAGAACGTTATTGACGAAGCAATCCGCCTTGAAAATGAAGAAAATAAAAATGCACCTCTTGCCATTGAAACCTCAGGCCACGCTGCATTTAAAGAAAATTATTATCTTGACGATGGTGCATATCTTATAACCAAAATTATCATTGAGCTTGCAAAGCTTAATAAAGAAGGCAAGTCTATTGAAAGTCTTATTGAAAACCTTGAAACACCAGTTGAAGAAAAAGAGGTAAGATTTACAATAAAACTTCAGGATTTCAGAGAATACGGACTTTCTGTTATTGAAGATTTCAAAGATCTTTGCGAAAATACTGATGGTATAACCGTTGCTCCCGTAAACCATGAGGGCGTAAGAGTTAATTTTAATGAAAACCTCGGTGATGGCTGGCAACTTTTAAGAATGAGTGTTCATGAACCTCTTCTCGTCCTCAATTGCGAAAGTAATAAAAAGGGTGGAGTTGAAAAAATGCTTGCCTTCTTCAAAGCGTTTATCGAAAAATATGAAAAGCTTGATATTTCAAAATTGAACTAAAAATAAAAATCGTATTCGGTTATGCCGAATACGATTTTTAATGTTAATTATTTAAACAAATAAACTCTTGTTTCGTAGGGTTTTGTTTTAAAACCATTTCCATTAAGTGTTGCATCGTTGTAGTTTGTAAGAACAAGCTCACCCTTTGAAAGGTTGATTCCTTCTGGTGCTTTAAAATCAACCGCATTTTCAGTAAATGAAGCAACAACAAGAAGCTTAACACCATCAAGGTTTCTTTCATATACAAAAAGCTCTTTGCTGTTCTTGTAATACTGCTTGAAATCACCATAGATAGCAACCTCGTTTTCCTTGCGGAATTTAAGAAGCTTACGGTAATAGTTAAGAATAGAGTTTTCGTCTGCTTCTGCAGCTGCAACGTTAATTTCCTTGTAGTTGGGGTTAAGGTTAAACCAAGGCTCTACAGTTGAGAAACCGGCATAAGGGCCATCGTTCCATTGAACAGGTGTACGTGAGTTTTCACGTGAGCCTGCATTTGCCATTTTAAGGAATCTCTCATCGCTGATATGAAGCTTTTTGAATAAAATCCGGTTGTTAAAGGTAATCATATCCTTGAACTCGTCAATTGATTTGAGCTCAATATTTGTCATACCAATTTCCTGCCCCTGATAAATGAAAACGGTACCTCTCTGAAGGTAGCACATTGTTGCAAGCATTTTTGCACTTGCTTCTCTGTATTTAAGGCTACCGTAACGGTCTACGATACGGGGATGGTCATGGTTTACAAGGTAAAGTGTGTGCCAACCCTTGCCCTGCATAGCGACATACCATTTTTGATAGCATTTTTTCATCTTTTTAAGGCTGAAGGGGACCTTGATCCAGTCAGTCATAAAGCAGTCTGCTTCAAGATGGTCGAAGCTGAACATTGTTTTAAGAACCTGGGTTTCATCTTCTGTAACAAAGCGAAGAACCTTTTCGGGAGTGATAAGGGGACCTTCACCAACAGTATAGCAATCGTATTTTGAAAGAACATCATCGTGGAATTCTTTAAGGTATTCGTAAAGGTGAGGACCACAGTTGTAATGCTCCATACCTGCAGCAACCGGAATCGGAATAGCGTTGGGAAGACCTTCTCTTTTAGAGATGTATGTAATAACGTCCTCTCGGAAACCATCAACACCCATATCAAGCCAGAACTTCATAATGTTCTTTACTTCTTCACGCACCTTGGGGTTATCCATATTCAAGTCAGGCTGGCCCTTTGTAAATACGTGGAGATAGTATTCATCAACAGATTCAACATATTCCCAGGCACCGCCTTCAAAGGTTGAAAGCCAGTTGTTAGGAGGTTTCTTTCCGTTCTTACCTTTACCTTTACGCCAAATATAGTAGTCGTGGTAAGGATTGTCAACGCTCTTGCAAGCCTCTTTAAACCACATATGCTCGGTTGATGTGTGGTTTACAACAAGGTCCATGAAAACTCTTATACCTCTTTCATGGCAACCTGCAAGAACTTTTTTAAAGGTGTCCATGTCACCGTATTCAGGGTTGATGTCCATGTAGTCGGCAATATCGTAACCATAGTCAGCATTAGGTGACTTGAAAAGTGGTGAAAACCAGATAGCATCTACGCCAATGCTTTTAATGTAGTCAAGCTTTGAGAAGATACCTTCAAGGTCACCGATTCCGTCTCCATTTCCATCGCAGAAGGAACGGGGCCAAACCTGGTAAACAACCATCTCTTTGTACCAAGATTTTTTCATAATAAAACCTCACTTATTTTCATTATTGATTTATTTTAGCAAATATAATTTAAAAATACAATAAAACTCTAAAATATCGTTAATTTGTAGTAAATGAGCAGTATGTATTTGTACAAAAAATCGATTATTAATGACAAAAATACAAAAAATTAACAGTTAAGTTAAAAATTGCTATGTACTTTTTTGAAATTATACTGTATAATGTTTGGGAATGAACAGATATCACCCCTTGAGAGGTTATTATATGAAAAAAACAACAAAAATTATTATCTCCTTAGGCGTTGCTTTAGTTATTGCTGCAACTGTGCTTGTGGTAAGTCTTTTGCAAGATGGCGGTTTTAAGAAGAACGATACAACTGCACCGCTCTATTCTTTGCAGCAAACAAGGCCACCTGTTTCAACTGGAGAGACCGAGTCTTGGGTCGACCTTGAACAGATGGCAAGTGAACTTGCCACTGCAACGGATACAACTGACCCGAGTGATACTACAACAGATACAACAGCTGTAACTGATGTACCTGTGGTTCATACAACAATTATTTATGTTTATACTGAGTATGTAACAAACGAACCTCCTACAGAAAGCGTTACAAGTAGTTTTGGTGACAATGAAATGCAGGAGTACAAATATGTAATCAATAAAGAAAAACATTCTGTAACGATTACAAAATATTTGGGTGACAGTGCATCTGTCTGGATTCCTGAAAAAATAGCCGGCTATACTGTTACAGGAATTGGCGATAAATGCTTCCAGAAGCAAAGTTTAAAGAGTGTTTCTATACCGGAAACTGTTACCTCTATCGGGAATAATGCTTTTCAAGATTGCAAAAATCTCACATCTGTAACTTTCCTTGGAGCACCGTCTACAATTACTGTAGGTAGTAATGCATTCCAGAATTGTCCTAAACTCAAAAACATAAATTTGCCTGCAGCAAAAACAATTGGTAATTTTGCTTTTGACGGATGTACATCTTTAGAGAAAATGCAACTAAAATATGGCACTGAATCAATTGGCGAATATTGTTTCAGGGGTTGCAGTTCTTTAACCCTTATCGAAATTCCTGATAGTGTCACTTACATAGGTAACGGAGTTTTCGGTGGTGAGAGAAAAGGCGAACTTACTATAAGATGCGTTGAAGGCTCTAAGGGCGATGAAACAGCACAGAAGTATTCATCTGACCTGATTAAAATTGAATATATCTATTAAAAACGTGAGGTTGTCACTTTTTTGTGACAACCTTTAACATTTCGGACAACAATTGTATATACTGTTATTGAACGTAAGATTATTATAATAAAATTTTGTTCATTTGATTATTTTGAAAACCGTTGGGCAAAAATATGGTTGTAAAAATTATTTTGCCTATTCGGAGCGTGATAGTTTGAATATTAAAAGAGGGGACATATATTATGCCGACCTTAGCCCCGTGGTTGGTTCAGAGCAAGGTGGAGTTCGTCCGGTACTTATTGTTCAAAATGATATTGGGAACAAATATAGCCCTACAGTTATAGCTGCTGCTATAACAAGCCAACAGTTTAAAACGAAGTTACCGACTCATATCAGCGTTGATGCTGCTGTTTGCGGTCTTTCAAAAGACTCTGTTGTTTTACTTGAACAAATAAGGACTCTTGATAAACAACGACTGAGAGAAAAAATGGGGAATCTTCCTGATACAGATATGACAAGAATTAACGATGCCTTGTCAGTGAGTATCGGTCTTGATAAATGAGTAAAAGTGGTTGCCTTTTTGGCAATCGCTTTTTATGTTAAGCTTTTGTTAAACCTGTCGACATAACTTGACAATAGTTGTTTTGTAGTGTAATATTACTGTGTAAATTTATGTAATTTAACAAAGCGGAGGCTTATTATGTCTAAAAGATACTTTACATCCGAATCTGTAACAGAAGGTCATCCTGATAAGGTTTGTGACCAGGTTTCTGATGCAATCCTTGATGCTATGCTCGCACAAGATAAGTATTCACGTGTTGCTTGCGAAACTACCTGCACAACAGGTATGGTAATGGTTATGGGCGAAATCACAACTAATGCACAGGTTAATATCCCCGAAATTGTTCGCGAGGTTGTTTGCGGTATTGGTTTTGATAACAATGAATGTGGCTTTGATGGAAATACTTGCGCTGTTTTCACTACTATTGACAAGCAGTCTGCAGATATTGCAATGGGTGTTGATCAGTCCTTTGAACTTAAAGATGGTCAGGAAGATACATACAATCTCCATGGTGCAGGGGATCAGGGTATGATGTTTGGTTTTGCTTGTAACGATACAGAAGAGCTTATGCCTCTTCCTATTTCCCTTGCTCATAAACTTGCCCTTCGCCTTACAGAAGTAAGAAAGAACGGAACCCTTTCATATCTTCGTCCTGACGGTAAGAGTCAGGTTACAATCGAGTATGATGATAACGATACGCCTGTAAGAGTTGAGGCTGTTGTTGTTTCTTCTCAGCATGACCCTATTGATATCGAAATTCTTCGTAAAGATATTATTGAGAATGTTATTAAACCCATCATTCCCGAAAAATATCTTGATGAAAATACAAAATTCTACGTTAATCCTACAGGTAACTTTGTTATTGGTGGTCCTGTTGGTGACAGTGGTCTTACAGGCAGAAAGATTATTGTTGATACATATGGTGGTTATTCTCGCCATGGTGGCGGTGCATTCTCCGGTAAAGACCCCACAAAGGTTGACAGAAGTGCTGCTTACGCTGCAAGATATGTTGCGAAGAATGTTGTTGCTGCAGGTCTCGCTGACAAGTGTGAGCCTCAGCTTGCTTATGCTATCGGTGTTGCTCGTCCTCTTTCTGTTCGTGTTGATACTTTCGGCACAGGTAAGATTTCTGACGCACAGCTTGAAGATTTGGTTAACAAATATTTTGATCTTCGTCCTGCTGCAATTATAGAAAAGCTTGAACTCAGAAAACCTCAGTACAGGGCTCTTGCTGCATATGGTCATATGGGTAGAATTGACCTTGATGTTAAATGGGAGAAAACTGATATGGCTGAAACTCTCAAAAACGCAGCGGCTGCATTATAATTTGTTTAACATTTTGTGAGTGGAAATGGCAGATAATAAAAATATTCATTCAGATCACAGAAAACGCGTAAAAAACAGCGTTCTAGATAATGGATTTTCACATCTCGAGAAGCATCAGCTCCTCGAGATATTGCTATTTTATTCAATTCCCAGAAAAGATACAAATGATTTGGCTCATAATATTCTTGCTCACTTTGATAACAATCTTGAAGAGGTTTTTAATGCAAGTATAGAACAACTCAAAAGGGTTGAGGGCGTAGGTGAAAGCACAGCAATTTTGATTGCTACAGTTGGTGCAACCTTTAGGGAAATGAATAAACCTAAAAAGCCGGCAAAAAGAGTTTACAAAAATACCGATGCAATAAAAAACATTGCTGCTTCGCTCCTGAAAGGTAAAAAAACTGAAGAGGTTGTGCTTATGTGCTTTGATGAAACTAAAAAGCTCAAACGCTCTGTAACCATATCTAGTGGTGACAAGGTTTCTTCTGAAATTGATATGAAGGTTGTTATCAAAAACCTTGTTGATACTGATTCTTCAATAGCTGTCGTTGCTCACAATCATCCAACATCTTCTGCGGAGCCTTCTGCATCGGATATTGACTCAACCAGAATGATGTGTGTGACTCTACGTAAAATCGGTTATGCTCTGGCAGACCATATAATTGTAGGGGAAAATGGTGAGGCGTACTCTATGCACCTTGACCCTCGTTTTTCCGGGTTGTTTTATTAAACTATGTTTCTATTTTAATAAGAAAAATTTAACTATTCTTGGTGAAAGAATAAAGCTTGTAAAATCGGCACACAATGCACTTGGCAGCGTGTGTCTTGTTTTTTTTATGTTGATTGATCCATAATAAAGTGTTATTGCATAAAAGGTTGTTTCCGTTGACCCCATTATTACAGAGGCACATCTGCCGATGTAACTGTCAGGACCGAATTCTTTTAAAATATTTTCATACATTCCTAAAGCACCGCTACCTGAGATGGGGGAGAGTATTGTAAGTGGGGCTATTTCATCGGGAATACCTAAAAAAGATGTTAGTGGTGAAATTAACGAACACACTACATCAAGACCACCAGAAGCACGAAGCATATTTACACAAAGTAAAAGTGCAATAAGTGAAGGAACAATATTCAAAATTGTATCAAATCCCGTTTTAGCTCCTTTTATAAATTCATCGAAAACATTTACCCCTTTAAACGCTCCGTAGATAATAATTAAAGCAATTAGTGTGGGTAGAATAAAATCTGTAAATTTGTTCATTTAAAAACCTTTCTCAATATATTTGCCATGATAAGCCCGATTGTCATTGCTGCTATAGATGTGGTTAGTGCAGGTACAAGTATTTCCATTGGGGATGAGCTGCCGTACTGAGAACGTAGTAGTGCAATCGTTGTGGGTACAAGGTGTATGGCAGCAGAGTTTATTACCACAAAACGAACCATATCATTGGTGGCATATTCCGGATTTGGGTTGATTTCTTGTAATTTTTTCATAGCTTCAAGCCCTAATGGGGTAGCAGCGTTACCTAAGCCTAAAAAATTAGCGGTTATGTTCATTGCAATTGACTCTTTAGCTTTTTTGTCTTTTAATTTTGGAAATATTAAATTGAGTAATGGCGAAAGTAGCTTGCATAACAAGTCTGTTAATCCGCTTTTTTGTGCTATAGCAGTTAAACCATTCCATAGGCATATAACTCCGGTTAATTTAATTGCCAAAGAAATTGCATCTGTTCCACCATTGACAACCGCAGTTGAAAGGTCACTGATTTTTCCTGTTGAGATTGCACAAAATAAAGAAAAAATCACCATAACGGGTAAAAGATAATTCATCATTGTCCCGAAAAACTCCCTTTAATATTTTGTTAGCAATAAAATTCTTGACTAAATCACAATATATTGTATAATATATGGGTAAAATCCCCAAAAATTGTATTTTTTAGGAAAATCGAGAGGTTAGGTATAGATGGCTAAAACAACACAGTCACCCAAAGAATACGGTAACGAAAGTATCAAAAAGTTAAAAGGCGCAGACAGAGTTCGTAAACGCCCGGCAGTTATATTCGGTTCGGATGGGCTTGATGGTTGCGAACACTCAGTTTTTGAAATTATTTCAAACTCCATCGACGAAGCTCGTGAAGGTTATGGTAAAAAAATCGTTGTTACACGTTTTCTTGACCATTCTGTTGAGGTTCAGGACTTTGGTCGTGGTATACCTGTTGATTACAATAATCGTGAAAAATGTTACAACTGGGAACTTGTTTTCTGTGATTTGTATGCAGGTGGTAAATACGATACTAATGACGGTGGTAGTTATGAGTACTCCCTTGGTCTTAATGGTCTTGGCCTTTGTGCTACGCAGTATTCATCTGAATACATGGAAGCAGAGGTTCATTCAGGCGGCTTCTGTTACGAGCTTCAGTTTAAAGCAGGTAAAATTCATGGTGAAATGAAGAAAACACCTTATGAGAAGAAAGACACAGGTACAAGAATCAAATGGCGACCTGATTTAAAGGTGTTTACTGATATTGCTATTCCACTTGAATATTTCCAGGAGATACTCAAAAGACAGTCTGTTGTAAATCCCGGAATAAAGTTTATTCTTAAAAATCAGCTTACAGAAACAAAGTTTGAAACATTCGAATATGTTTATGAAAACGGTATTGTTGACTATGTAAACGAATTTGTTGGTGATGATGGCCTTACAACAGTTCAGTTCTGGCAAACCGAGCGTAAAGGTCGCGACAGAGATGATAAGCCGGAGTATAAAGTAAAAATCAATATTGCTCTTTGCTTTTCAAATAAAAAACAGATGAAAGAGTATTACCATAACTCAAGTTTTCTTGAACATGGCGGTGCCCCTGAAAAAGCTGCGAGAAGTGCCTTTGTTTCTCAAATAGATGCATATTTGAAACAAAATAGTAAGTACACCAAAGCAGACTCGAAGATTAGCTTTCAGGATATAGAAGATTGCTTGGTGCTTGTTATTTCATCTTTCTCAACACAAACATCCTACGAAAATCAGACTAAGAAAGCTATAACAAATAAATTTATACAAGAGGCTTTAACAGAATTTATTAAACATCAGCTTGAGATTTACTTTATTGAAAATAAACTTGATGCGGATAAACTTTGTGAACAAGTGCTTATTAATATGCGTTCACGTGTTAAAGCCGAGAGTACAAGGCTTAATCTTAAAAAGACCTTAACTACATCTAATGATATGACAAGCAGAGTTGAAAAATTCGTTGATTGTCGTAGTAAAGATAAAAATGAACGTGAGATTTTCATAGTTGAGGGTGATTCGGCTCTTGGTGCTTGTAAGCAGGCCCGTGACTCAGCCTTCCAGGCGGTTATTCCGGTAAGGGGTAAGATTCTTAACTGTTTGAAGTTTGACTATAACCGTATTTTTAAGAGCGATATTATCATAGACCTCATTAAAGTTTTGGGTTGTGGTGTTGAAGTTTCAAGTAAATCTAATAAGGATTTGTCGCTTTTTAATCTTGATAACCTTCGTTGGAATAAGATAATTATCTGTACTGACGCAGACGTGGATGGTTTCCATATCAGGACTCTTATTCTCACAATGATTTACAGGCTTATGCCCACTCTCTTAAAAGAAGGAAAAGTGTTTATTGCTGAATCACCGTTGTATGAAATTACATCAAAGGGCCAGACCTGGTTTGCGTACACTGAAAAAGAAAAGGTAATGGCACTTGAAGAGATCGGTGATGCTAAATACACAATTCAGCGTTCAAAAGGTCTTGGTGAAAATGATGCGGATATGATGTGGCTTACAACAATGAATCCTGCAACACGTCGTCTTATCAAGGTTGAACCCAACGATGTTGAAGAGTTAATTGCTGAAAAGTTTGAATTACTTTTAGGTGATAATCTTCAGGAAAGAAAAGAATTTATTGCAGAAAACGGTCATCTCTATCTTGACCTTGCAGATATATCATAAGGAATATTAATTATGGCAAGAAAGAAAAAAGAAGTTCAGGAAATAGTAAAAACTGAAGAGGCTAAGGCGAATATCATTGGTGCAGGTGAAGTTGTTTCTCAAAAAATTACAGATACTCTTGAAACCAACTTTATGCCCTATGCTATGAGTGTTATTATATCCCGAGCAATTCCCGAAATTGACGGGTTTAAACCCTCTCACAGAAAGCTCCTTTATACTATGTATAAAATGGGGCTTATAAATGGTGGCAGAATTAAATCGGCAAATATCGTCGGTCGTACTATGCAGCTTAATCCTCATGGTGATGCTGCAATTTACGAAACAATGGTGCGTCTTTCTAAAGGTAACGAAACCCTTTTGCATCCTTATATAGACAGTAAAGGTAACTTTGGTAAAGCGTATTCCAAAAATATGGTTTATGCAGCTGCACGTTATACTGAAGCCAAGCTCGAAAGTATTTGCTCAGAGCTTTTTGGCGATATTGATAAGAATACTGTTGAGTTTGTAGATAACTATGACAACACAATGAAAGAGCCTACTCTTTTACCTGTTTCATTTCCCAGTGTTCTTGTTAACATGAATAGTGGTATTGCTGTTGGTATGGCAAGTAATATTTGTTCATTTAACCTTAAAGAACTTTGTGCAACAACAATTGGGCTTATCAAAAATCCTGATTTTGATATTTTCGAAACTCTTAAAGCCCCCGATTTTATAGGTGGTGGATTGATAGTTTATGACAGAGCTGCACTTGAAGAAGTGTATTCCACAGGTAGAGGTTCAATTAAGATTCGCGCAAAGTATTCGTATGATAAATCAAATAACTGCATTGATATTACTGAAATACCGGCTACAACCACTTGTGAAGCAATTATTGAAAAAATAATTGAAAAGGTAAAGGCGGGTTCTCTTAAAGAGATTAGCGATATAAGAGACGAAACTGATAAGTCAGGTCTTAAGATTACCATTGATTTAAAACGCGGCACAGACCCTGATAAGCTTATGAAACGTCTTTATAAGTTTACTTCTCTGGAGGATTCTTTTAGTGCAAACTTTAATATTCTGGTTGCCGGGGTGCCCAGAGTTATGGGTGTGGGAGAAATCCTTGAAGAGTGGATTGCGTTCCGTACAGAATGTGTTAAGAGAAGAGTTTATTTTGATTTAACAAAAGCAAAAGATAAACTTCATCTTCTTTTAGGTCTTAAAAAGATACTTCTTGACATTGATAAGGCAATTAAAATTGTTCGTGAAACTGAAGAAGAGAGCGAAGTTGTTCCCAACTTGATGATAGGTTTCGGTATTGACGAAATTCAGGCGGAATACGTTGCTGAAATTAAACTCCGTCACTTGAACAGAGAGTACATTCTTAAACGTTTATCTGATATTGATGATCTTAAAGAGAGTATCGAGGACATGGAAGATATTCTTAACAGTAAGTCAAGAGTAAAGAAGATTATCGTTGATGAGCTTACTAAAGTGTCTGAAAAATATGGTAGAGACAGACGCAGTGAAATTATTTATGATACAGATACCGAAGAAGAAGTTGTGGAAGAAATTCCTGATTATGAAGCAAATTTGTTCTTTACTCGCGATGGTTATTTCAAGAAAATTACTCCATTGTCATTGCGTATGGGTGGCGAACAGAAACTCAAAGAAGGGGATGAGGTGGTTTGTGCCATTAATTCTAAAAACTCAGCAGAGCTTCTTTTCTTTACCGATAAATGTCAGGTTTACAAGGCTAAGGCTTCGGATTTTGATGACTCTAAAGCAAGTGTTCTGGGTGATTTCATTCCTTCAAAACTCGAGTTTGAAAAAGATGAAAAGCCTATTTATATGGCTGTAACAAGTGATTATAAGGGGTATATGCTTTTTGTTTTCGAAAACGGTAAGGTTGCAAAGGTTACAATGTCCGGTTATGAAACAAAGACAAAACGAAAAAAATTAATTAAGGCATACTCAGATAAATCACCTGTTGTTGCTATTATTTATATTGAAGAAGATACAGAAATTGTTCTTTCATCCACAGCGGGAAGACAGCTTCTTGTAAATACCGGAGCAATTTCACCAAAGGCTGCAAAAGATACTGCTGGTGTGAATGTTATGACTCTTAAAAAATATCATAAGGTTCAGTCTGTAAGACTTTATAAAGAAGGTGAGTTTGCGAAACCTCACCGTTATCGTACAAAAACGCTTCCTGCCGCAGGTGCAACTCTCAGTGCAGATGATACAGCAGAGCAATTGTCATTGATGTAAAAATAAAAACTCCCCGTTCTTTTGAACGGGGAGAGCGAATAAAATGAACCTTTTCGGGTAAATCGCAAAAACGATGTGTAACACAAACACTCCGAAAATGCTGCAAACGCGTACAAAATGTTTATTCGCTGTATATATATTGCCCGTATTTTTATGCAAAATACATAGTAACTAAAAAAAAATAAAAAAAGTTAAAAAAAGACTTGCTTTTTTGTTTTTTATGTGGTAATATAATCGGGCGTTGTGAACGAAGATAGTTCAGAATCGAAAGGAAAGTTATTTTATGGATCAGCTTTTTTGGTATCATTACCTTACAGGTGCCATTCTCATAATTGCAGCAATCATCATTGTTGTAACTGTTATGCTTCAGCAGAGCAAACAGCAGGGTCTCTCCGGCGCTATTGCTGGTGGTGCAGACACTTTCTTTGAAAAGAATAAGGGCCGTACAAAAGAAGCTCTTCTTGCAAAAATCACAAAGATCGTTGCAATAGTTTTCTTCTTGGGTGCTCTTGGTGCAGTTGTTCTTTTCACTTTACTTGCAAAATAAAATAAACCCTGTTTACAGGGTTTGAATATGAGTCATTAGCTCAGTAGGCAGAGCACCTGCCTTTTAAGCAGGGTGTCCGGGGTTCGAATCCCCGATGACTCACCAAAAGAAAAGTCGCACGATAGTGTGACTTGTCTTTTTTTGTAACAAAAGCAAACCTCGCTCGTCTAATAAATGAACGTTCAAAAAAGTGAAAGGGGAGACTGTATGGAAGATATAGAGCTTATATTCTCGAAATATTATAAATATGTTAAAAGCTATGCACTCTCTCTTTGTTATGATGAAACTCTTGCTGAGGATATAACTCAGGAAACCTTCTATAAAGCTTTTAAAAATATTGAAAAGTTTAAAAATGAAAGCCGAATAGAAACCTGGCTTTGCAGGATTGCTCATAATGAATTTGTCTCCCTGAAGCGCAAGAAAAAGACTGAGAATATTGATGATTATACCTCTCTTGCAACATTCGATAATATTGTGGAAAATGCCGATGATAAAGAATGTGCCAGAAAAATTCTTGAAATATCAACAGAGCTTTCTTCTCCTTATAAAGAGGTGTTTTATATGAAGGCGTTGGGGGAATTACCATTTTCGGTAATTGCAGAAGTATTCGGTAAAACGGAAAGCTGGGCAAGAGTTACATATCACAGAGCGAGAGTTAAAATTTCAGAAAGGTTAGGTGACTTTAATGAATAAATTTGATTGCGATATTATAAAGGATTTGTTGCCTTTGTATGCAGATAATGTTTGTAGCGAAAAAACCATACAGGTAGTAGAAACCCATTTGGTTGATTGTACAGAATGTTCCGAAGAACTTCGAAAAATTAAGGAATGTCCCGTTGTACCAAGTGTGGATGAGGATTTAGAAAAAGCTGTTAAAAATGCAGGTAAAAGAATAAAAAAAGGAAAGAAGAAAACAGTAATCGAAACAATAGCACTTGTGTTGATTCTTGTAATCCTTTTTGGCGTTATAGGTATGTATCGTTTCATTTTGTATAGTGCAAAAGTTAACCATAAAACATATAATGAAAGTTCTGCGCTTTTTAATCAAACCTGTGAAAGTGTATCGGTTGATTTAGTCAACAAAAAAGACTATGAAAATGATAGTGCAACTTTGTTTGTAGGTGAAAAATATAAAATAGAAAGATTTGAAGAAAGCGATACCGAGAAATTAGTTATCAATAAAGATAAATATATTCATTTTATTGAACATGAATCCGGTTTGGTTGTTTATGGAATGTCAGATTTCTTGGATGGTTATGTTTTTTGGCCGGCAAAACCATTTGTTAAATGGGGCGTTGAGTATATGGGTTATAATTCTGATTTTTCTCCACATTGTAGCCTGGCTCTACAAGAAAAAATAATTGAAATGCCTGAACCTGAAGTTCCGTTTTTTTGTTCTGTGGAAACCTATTCAAAAGCATTAGCATATTATGCAATAAAAGATTCTATGGGTATAGGAACAGGTTATCTTATTGTTAAAAATGAAGATTTTTATTGCATAGGTACAAAATTAATTAACTCTGACAGGAGTATATATACGTTCGATATACAATCAAAATCTGATAGCAATAAGACTATGCAGATAAATTTCTTTGGTTATGAATCCCAAGATGAAGTTGTAAAGGTGCTTTCAAGCCTTAAAATTAAATAAAGATTTCGGAGTGACGTGTATTAATACTTGTCACTCCGTTTTTTCTAAATAATTGAACAAAAAAGCACCTATCAAACCTACAGAAAGGAAAGCTCTGGCTGTTGCTAAGAGTTCGTCTGAAATCAGTAGTAGTTCATAGTGAAAAGGCGTGAAGTGAGCAAAGTTTGCAAAAATGCCCAACAAGAAAAAAGTTAAAAACAGAGTTAAAGTGTATTTTATAACAAGTTGGGTTTTTGTTCCCAATGTTTTATAGAATTTTATAATTTTACTCAATATAATCACCAAAACAAATAGTATAATAAATATTCCTGAAATTCAATGGAAAATCAAGGATTGTGTAACACAAAATGTTGAAAAACTATTGAATTGCAACACAATACTTGGTATAATTATTTCACTTAATTCTGTTGACGGAGGTTGACAATATGAAATGTCCCTTTTGTGGTTTTGAAGAAAGTAAGGTAATTGATTCTCGTCCAACTGACGAGGGTGAAAAAATACGTCGCCGCAGAGAGTGTATGAGCTGCACAAAGCGTTTTACTACTTATGAAATTATTGAAAGCGTTCCGATTGTTGTAGTTAAGAAGGACGGTAAATCCCGTGAGGTTTTCGATCGTGACAAACTTTTCAACGGTATGATGCGTGCTTGTGAGAAACGTCCCGTTTCAGTAGATGTTATTGAAAAGGCAATTGATGAAATTGAGGCTGAAATCCAGAATTCGCTTGATAGAGAGGTTACCTCTGTAAGAATCGGTGAGCTTGTTATGGATAAGCTTAAAGATATAGATGAGGTTGCTTATGTGCGTTTTGCATCTGTTTATCGTCAGTTTAAAGACATAAATACATTCATGAGTGAACTAAAAAAATTGTTAATAGAGGAAAAATGATTTTAGGCTACCTTCGGGTAGCCTAATTGCGCTTAATAAAGATTATGTTTTTTATTTGTCCTGTTTGCAATAATAATTTAAAACAAGTTGATAAAGTCTATAAATGTCAGAATAATCACTCTTTTGATATTTCTAAAGATGGATACGTGAATCTTTTGATGTCACAACAATCTTCTATGAAACGTCACGGTGACGATAAACTTATGGTTAAGGCTAGACGTGAGTTTTTGGAAAAGGGCTTTTACAATAAACTTAGGCAATCACTTTGCGAAACTATTAAAGCTGTTTTACCTGAAAATGGAGTAATCATAGATATTGGTTGTGGTGAAGGTTACTATACATCCGAATTCTCACAAAGCGGTAAATTTGAAGTTTTTGGTATCGATATTTCTAAAGATGCTTTAAAATATGCGGCTAAAAGTGTAAAAAACAGTAGTTTTGCAGTTGCAAGTGCTTTTTCTTTGCCGTTTCCCAGTGATAGTGCGGATTGTGTTTTGAGTGTGTTTGCACCGTCAGCATATGGTGAGTTTTACAGGGTTTTAAAACCAGAAGGTAAGCTTATTAAAGCTGTTCCGTTGGAAGATCATTTATGGGATTTAAAGTGTGCTTTATATAAAAAACCGTATAAGAATAAACCCGAAAAGAGAAATGAGGAGCTTTTTAATTTAGTTTCAAAAGAAGAAATTAAATATAAAATCAAATTAACTGAAAAAGAAGATATAGAAAATCTTTTTAAAATGACACCCTATTATTACAAAACAGGTAGGGAAGATGCGGAAAGACTTCTTTCCCTTGAAAGTCTTGAAACAATAGTTCATTTCTCCATTGAAATATTTGAAAAGAGGTGACTTTATGTACGAAAATAATTGGGAATCTTTAAATTCCAGAAAGGTACCGGAATGGTTTGGTAAAGCAAAGTTCGGTATTTTTATTCATTGGGGCCTTTACAGTATCCCTGCATATGCCCCAATAAAAGACTATGCTGAGTGGTATGGCTATGCATGTAATATGGAAAATCCTCAGACCGAAGCACAAGAAAAGTACAAGGCTTTCCATAAAGAACACTATAACTCAAGACCTTATTATGATTTCAAGGATGAATTTACCGGACATCGCTTTGATGCAAATAAATGGGCAGATCTTTTCAAACGCTCAGGTGCAAAATACATAAATTTTGTATCGAAACATCATGATGGCTATTGCCTTTATGAAACTGAATATGCTCCCGGTCTTAATTCTGTTGAATGTGCACCTAAACGCGACTTTCTTATGGAACTTAAAAATGCAATGGAAGGTACAGGTGTACGTTTTGGTGTATATCATTCTGTTTATGAATGGTGGCATCCTTACTACCTTGAAGACCCCGAAAAATATGCATTAGAGCATCTTCACCCTATGCTTAAAGAACTTGTTGAAAAATATCAGCCTAACACCCTCTTTACTGATGGTGAGTGGGAGCAGGAAAGTTCTGTTTGGCATTCAACTGAGTTTTTACAGTGGCTTTATAACGAGTCATCAGTTAAAGATTTTATTGTTCCCAATGACCGTTGGGGTAAAGAAACCCGTGGTAGAAAAGGTGGTAACTTTACAACGGAATATGGTATTATTGACGTTTATCTGGGTACAGAAAGGCGCATTGAGGATGTTGAACTTGACAGACCATTTGAGGAGTGCCGCGGCATAGGTCGTTCCTTTGGTATAAATAAAGAAGAAGGTTGCGAAAACTATCTTTCCGTAAAAGAACTTCTTGTTACACTTTGTGACCTTGTTTCTAAGGGTGGTAATTTCCTTCTTAACATCGGCCCTGATGGTGATGGTACAATTCCGCCACTTATGGAAGAACGTCTTTTAGGTATGGGCAAATGGCTGGAGGTTAATGGTGAGGCCATTTATGAAAGTGAAGTGTATTCTAAAAAGAGTGCAGAAGGCGTTTACTATACTCAAAGAGATGGCAATATCTATGCAATAACAGAAAAGTTTCCTTCAAAAGAAACTGTGTTTGCAGAAATTGATTTCAGCGATGATTATAAGATTTCTCTTCTCGGTTCAGATGGTAAGGTAATAGCAACCAACAAAGAAGGAAAACTCGCTTTAAGAACAGATATTTGTGCTCCTGAAGATGTTTCTTGTGAGTATCTTTATGTTTATAAAATTAGCAAGTAATAAGGTGAATTATGAACAATTTCATCGGACATTTTGTAACTATAACAAAGCATCGCCACCTTGTTATAAAACACTGTAAAAAAGCCGGTGTTTTATGGCAGGGGTTGAGACACGATTTGTCAAAATATTCTCCCACAGAGTTTTTGCCGGGGATTAAATATTACACAGGTCAGCGAAGCCCTAATGAAGGGGAGAGAGCAGAAAATGGTTATTCTCTTGCCTGGATTCACCACAAAGGAAGAAATCGTCACCACTTTGAGTATTGGACAGATTATAACCCGGTTTCAAAGTTAATAGAGCCTGTTGAAATGCCTGTAAGATATGTTGCTGAAATGTTTTGTGACAGAGTTGCAGCGGGGAAAATCTACAATGGCGACAAATATACAGATGATTCTCCTCTTGAGTATTTTATGAAAGCTAAACATAGAAGGGTTATACATCCTAAAACCTCAGATTTGCTTGAAAGTCTTTTGACAATGTTAAAAGATTACGGTGAAGATTATACATTTGCTTACCTGAGAATGTTAGTTGAAAAAGATAAAGACAACAAGAAAAAAATTCCTCAAAAATAAAGAATTTGTAAACAATATTGGTGTTATTTATGATGTTCTTGTTTTTGAAAAGAGCTTGTGTTAAAATATAGAAAAAATTTCTTGGAGGATTTTATGAATAAAACCCCTATTTTTACAATCATTGCGTTATTGGTTGTTATAGTTATTGCTTTCACTGGTTGTGAATTTGAAATTGATTTGAATGGCAAAGAAAATGTTGTCACTTCCATTGAATCGATTGTGGTGACAGATGAAGAGGGTAGTACCCATATAGAAACAGTGGTTCATGAAATTACCACAGAAGAAGTTCCTGTTGTTACAATTGTGGAAGTTACCGACGAAAAAGGTAAGGTGGTTGAAACTGAAAAAATCACCCTTTCTCCTCAGGAAGTACAACAGGGTAAGGATTTCTTTGATAGCGATAAAGGTGAAAAGGAGACTGAAACCGAAATTTCAAAAGACCCTGCCCCGGACCGCGTAACTACTGCACCATCAAACGATAATACAGTTGTGCAGGATGATTTTGCTATTTTGAATTCAACTCGCTATTTAATCGAAGGTAGAGTTGTTACTGCAGATGGTGCAACTTATCCATATAAAATGGCAAGGGATGGTAGTCGTTTTACCTTCAGAAGTGTTTATGAAGGTGAGGAAATGTGTATCATCATGGGTTCTAAATATATTTATCTTGTTTCACCGGAATCTAAAACCTATGTAAAGGTTCCGAAAGATCTTGTGGAAGATGAAACAGCGGATACAGATGAGTTTGATGGCTTTATTACAGGTGATGCCTTTAACTTGTATGCTAATAAAAAAGAAGTTGATAGCTATACTGAAAAAATGTATGGTGTAAAATATAAAGTGGTTGAGTACGATGATGGCACTTTGGATTATTTCAATGGTAAAACTCTCGTTCAGTCAGTGTCACCGGATGGCTCAATACTGTATTATGATGTAATTTCTTCAGAAGTCAGCGAAGGTTTGTTTGTTCCACCTGCAAATTATACTGAAGAGGTGTTAACAGAAGAAAAAGTGTCCGAGCTTGCAGGCAACACATCAACAACTGCTTGTACAGACCCTAAACACAATCATTAAGTTATGGGTAAAAATGAAGTTGCTCTCGTTACCGGGGGCGCAAGAGGAATTGGCAAGGCAATTTGTCGTTCTCTTGCGAATGATGGGTTTAAAATTGCCATAAATTATAATAATTCTGAAAATGATGCAATTGTTTTGAAAGAAGAACTTTCAAAAATAACTGATGTTGAGATTTTTAAATGTGATGTTTCCGATTCTTTTCAAGTTGAAGAAATGTTTTCGGAAATTTCAAAAACATTGGGTAATGTAAGTGTTCTTGTTAACAATGCAGGAATTGCCGAACAAGCACTTTTTACAGATATAACTGATGAAATGTGGCAACGGATGATTAACACAAATCTTTCAAGTGCATTTTATTGCTCAAGAGAAGCCTTGAATAATATGATTAGCGAAAAAAATGGCGTAATCATAAATATCGCTTCAATGTGGGGGCAAGTTGGTGCATCAATGGAGGTTCATTATTCAACCGCTAAAGCAGGACTTATTGGTATGACAAAAGCTCTTGCAAAAGAGGTTGGTCTTTCCGGTGTTCGTGTTAATGCAGTTTCACCCGGAGTTGTGTTAACCGATATGATGAACTCATTTTCTGAAAGTGACAAAGAAGTTTTAAAGGATGAAACACCACTCAATACTCTGGGTAATCCTGAAGATATTGCCGATGCAGTCAGCTTCCTTGTAAGTGATAAAGCAAAATTTATTACAGGCCAGGTTATTTCTGTTAATGGTGGGTTTGTAATATAAACATTTGTGTCTAAAATACCTTTGAAAGAGGGGTTAATAATATGAAAATTACATTTATGGGTGCAGGTAGCACAGTTTTTGCAAGAAACGTTATCGGTGACTGCATGGGTTCCGAGGTGCTTCGTGACAGCGTTTTCGCTCTTTATGATATTGATGGCGAACGTCTTAACGAAAGCAAAACCATAATTGAAGCTATGCAGAAAACAATGGGTGGCTACGGCAAGGTGGAGTGCTATCTTGGTGTTGAAAACCGTAAGGATGCTCTTCGCGGTGCAAACTTTGTTGTTAATGCAATTCAGGTTGGTCTTTATGACCCTTGCACTATAATTGACTTTGAAGTGCCGAAGAAATATGGTCTTCGCCAGACTATTGCAGATACTCTCGGCATCGGTGGCATTATGCGTGCACTTCGTACTATTCCCGTTATGGATGATTTTGCAAAAGATATGGAAGAAGTTTGCCCTGATGCGCTTTTCCTCAACTATACTAATCCAATGGCAATGCTTTCAGGGTATATGCAGAGATATACCGGGGTGAATACTGTTGGCCTTTGCCACAGCGTTCAGACTTGCTCTCTCGACTTGTTCAATCAGTTAGGTATGGAAGATAAATTAGAAGGTAGAAGAGAGCTTATTGCGGGTATTAACCATATGGGTTGGCTTCTCGAAATTGAAGATAAAGACGGTAACGACCTATATCCCGAAATCAAGAGCAAAATTCAGGCGAAAATTGATGACCCCGATTTCACCAATAAGGTAAGACTTGAATATATCAAGCACTTCGGTTATTATTGCACAGAGTCAAGCGAACATAATGCAGAGTACAATATGTTCTACATAAAGAGCAAATATCCTGAACTCATTGAGAAGTATAATATCCCTCTTGATGAATATCCTCGCCGTTGTGTGAATCAGATTGAGGGCTGGAAAAAAGAGTATAAAGAAATGCTTGAAAACGGTGTTAAGGAGCATAAGCGTTCAAACGAATACGCTTCTCATATTATGGAATCCGTTGCAACTGATACACCTTATAAAATTGGCGGTAATGTTCTCAACAAAGGCTTTATTACTAACCTTCCTGCAGAGGCTTGTGTTGAGGTTCCTTGCCTTGTTGATGGTAAAGGCGTTCATGGTACATACGTTGGCGCTCTTCCTGTTCAGTGTGCTGCAATGAACATGACAAATATTAATGTTCAGCTTCTTACAATTGAGGCGGCAAGAACAAGAAAGCTTGAGCATATCTATCAGGCTGCGATGCTTGATCCCCATACAGCCAGCGAACTTGATATTGATACTATCAAGAAAATGGTTGATGATCTTATTGTTGCACATGGCGACTTTTTACCTAAATACCACTAATTAACAAAAGTTAATTAATAAAAATAGTTGACATTTTAAATTCTAAATGTTAAACTCTAACACATAAATTAAACCAATGACGAAGAGTAGTAAGTGTTAAGGAAACTTAAAGAGAGTCGGCGATGGTGGAATGCCGATAGTGAAATTTTCATTGAATGGACTTCCGAGGGCAAACTGAATTAAGTAGGGGCGACGGCAAGCAACCGTTATAGAGCTATGTGTATGTCAGTACACAGTGAGTGCGTGTTTTTACACGAATTTGGGTGGTACCGCAGGATTATTAAACCTGTCCCATTGTTTATGGGGCAGGTTATTATATTTGCCCTGCAGTATTATAGTAAAGGAGAAAATATTATGATTTTCAACAACATTGATTTTGATACCTATTATAAGGATTACCCAACAAAAGATGGCTATTTCGGTAAATATGGCGGAGTTTTTATTGATGATAAATTAAAAGCACCGATGCAGGAAATTACCGAGGCATATTATGACATTTGTCAGTCAAGAAAGTTTATTGCAGAGCTTCGTAGAATCAGAAAAGAGTTTCAGGGCAGACCCACACCCATAACTCACCTTGAAAGACTTTCGAACAGTCTTGGCAGAGTTCAGCTTTATGCAAAGCGTGAGGATTTGAACCATTCAGGCGCACATAAGCTTAATCACTGTATGGGTGAAGCTCTTCTTGCTAAATATATGGGCAAAAAGAAAATCATTGCCGAAACAGGTGCCGGTCAGCATGGTGTTGCACTTGCAACAGCAGCGGCATATTTTGGCCTTGAATGTGATATTTATATGGGTTCTGTTGATATTAAAAAACAGGCTCCTAACGTAGCAAGAATGAAAATTCTTGGTGCTAATGTTATTGAGGTTACACATGGCCTTCAAACCCTTAAAGAGGCTGTTGACGCTGCTTTTGATGCTTACAGCAAAGAGTATAAGGATTGTATTTATTGTATCGGCTCTGTTCTTGGACCTCATCCATTTCCTATGATGGTTAGAGATTTCCAAAGCGTTGTTGGAATAGAAGCAAGAGAACAGTTTATCGAAATGACAGGTCATTTACCGGATTCAATTGTTGCTTGCGTTGGCGGCGGCTCAAATGCGGCAGGTCTTTTCGCAGGCTTCCTTAACGACCCTGTAGATATTTATGGTGTTGAGCCCCTTGGAAGAGGACCCAAACTTGGCGACCATGCTGCAAGTCTTAAATATGGTACAGAGGGTATAATGCACGGATTTAACAGCATTATGCTTAAAGATGAAAATGGTGACCCCGCTCCAGTTTATTCTGTTGCAAGTGGTCTTGATTACCCATCCTCAGGTCCCGAACACGCTTTCTTGCAGGACATTGGCAGAGTTAAATATGATGTTGTTGATGACGAAGAAACAATTGATGCATTTTTCAAACTTTCTCGTCTTGAAGGTATTATTCCTGCTATCGAAAGCTCCCACGCAGTGGCTTATGCTATGAAAATGGCTAAAGAAATGGACCACGGTTCAATTCTTATTAACCTTTCAGGTCGTGGCGATAAAGATATGGATTATGTTATTGAAAATTTTGGAATAAGATAAAAAACATGACAGGCTTTTTGAGCCTGTCATGTTTTTTATCCACCAATCGCCAGTTGCCAGTATGTAAAAGTATTGCGAAACTTTATCATCCCTGTTAGCCTTTGGGCTAATAGGGAGGGGACCATTCCTCAATAGTAAATCCTGACAATATGAATATTTCGGGTGATATGTTTTTTTGAAAATAGTTCTGGCGGAATGGTGGTTGGTTGCCCCGTAAAGATGATTCTTTGTTAAAGTATTGCGACCTTATCCCTCTTTTTTCGTGAAACGAAAAGGAGGGGGCGTTTGTGACCGCGTCCTGCTGACGATGAAGTAGGGCACAGGCTTGCCTGTACCGTAGAAAAAGTAAAATCTCCGTTCTTGCGAACGAGGTTTTTTGTGCCGGTGACCGGACTTGATGGGCTGTGCCCATCATTCGCTTCGCGAACACCCGATTGTGTTCGGCTTTGCCGAGACCGGTTCAAGTCCTAGTTAATCGAAACAAAAAAATATAGAGAAACCACAAAAAAGTGATTTCTCTATATTTGGTGCCGGTGACCGGACTTGATGGGCTCTGCCCATCATTCGCTATGCGAACACCCGATTGTGTTCGGCTTTGCCGAGACCGGTTCAAGTCCTAGTTGATCGAAACAAAAAAATATAGAGAA
>JAZSBI010000095.1:0-2657 GCA_045602345.1 Acutalibacteraceae bacterium
TCGGCTTAATAGGTCTTGCCATACACATATACCTTACCTCGTCAGCAATATGGTCCTCGCCGGTGGTATCTAAATCTTCAGGATTAGAAACACTGAAGGTAAGCTCGGGCATAGTGCGTATAAACCCCTTGCAGGTATTAAACACATACATCATAGGAATCCCCTTTTCATCAAAGGCCAACCTGTAATGCACCTGCATCCACCCGGGCAACCTTTTGTTATCGCCCTTGTTGAAAAAAACACCATTCCTGTTGGCGGCTTCTATAATCGCCTCACCTCTTGATGCGTCCCAAATAGACGGATCAGCAACGCCTAAAATCTGCTTACCCTTAAGCCATCGGTGTTCTCTTTCTATTTTTGCAATTTCCGAAAAAATCTTTTCAGGTGGCCATTTAACCCCTTCGTTGTGGGTTTTAGTGCAGCCGTAAAGCTCCAGTATTCTGTAAAGACGTCCGTCATAATCCACCGCCCACCAGGCACAGGAAAAGGGCTTTGCATACCCGAAGTCAAAGGAGCGGTAAATCACCCAATCACGAGGAATTTCAAAAGGCTCAATAACGTGGGTAAATTCGCCATCCTTATAATGTAAAGGCAGATCTCTGAACTCCTCAAAAAACTGTCCGTCAAAAATGTCCCAGTTACCAAAGCGGTGAGCTTGTCGGAGTTTTTCAGGAAGTGAGTCAAGCACCTTCACATATTCGGGGTTCGATTTCATAAGTACAGTGTTGTCGTCAATGGTGGCAGGAATAAAAACATAATCGTCAGGGTCCTCATTCTCCTCATAACGCCCCTTGACAAAAAGCCGTTTAAACCAGTTGTGCCCTACCCCGCCCGGGTTACCTGTAAAATACATACGTGGCTTGAAATCCTCTCGTGTAGTTCGGTTGCAGGTGGTAAGAAATTGTATCTGCGAAAAAGTGAAATGGGTGCATTCCTCAACACCAATCACATCGTATTCCTGCCCCTGATACTGATAAATATCGTTTTCGGTGTCACAGTACCCAAGGCGGATTCGTGAACCGTTGGGGAAAATAAAAGCCCTTTCATCACGCTTGTATCGGGCAATTCCGTTTAATTGTGCAAGCATAGGCAAAAGATGATTTTCACGGAGCTCAGGCAGAGTTTTACGAAGAAGTAAAAGCTTAAGACCCTTATATTCAAGTGCCAATAAAATAAATTTGGTTCTTAATGCCCAGGATTTCCCCCCACCACGAGCCCCACCATAGCCAATAAAACGCTTTCCACTCTCAAAAAACAGCTTCTGTTTTTCGTTGGGTGGAGAAATGATTAATTCTTTCATAGATTTCCTTTCTTGTTTAGATGCCAGATGCCAGATGCCAGTGAATAGCAAGTAGCAAATAGCAAATAGCTGTTAGCAAGCCTAAAACATTAAAGTTTTCGTCAACCTTTTTCAAAAGGTTGTGGGGGCAAGGGGCAACGCCCCTTTTCCCTTCACATAGCGCAGGAAGGTAAAAAAACAGTCCGGTGTGACTGTTTTTTGCAGGAAACCCTCGCCGGGGGGTTCCTGTCGTCGCATAGCGACGATTGTTTAGCTGCCAGCTACCAGCCGCCAGATGCCAGATGCCAGTTGCCAGACCCCAGTCGCCAGATGCCAGATGCCAGATGCCAGTATGTAAAAGTGTCGCGAAGCTTATCCCTCTTTTTTGCTTTAGCAAAAAGGAGGGGGGACCATTCTTCAACTAGTAAAACATTCGTGTATATAAATTTCGGGTATTACAGTTAAAAACTCAATACAGCTCGGACGGAATGGTGGGTGGTACCAATTAACTTTTCCATAGCTTTGTACCGGTCACCAGCCTCCAGTATGTAAAAGCATTGCGAAGCCTATCATCCCTGTCCTCCTTGGCGGATAGGGATGATAATTATTGCACTATCTCTACTCCTTGCGAAGCTTCATTCCGAATTCCGAATTCCGAATTTTACTTTGCACTTCACACTCCCCACTATTTACACTATTTACAATATTTATCGATTTCCTTTTCAAACCGAATTATAATCCCCTCATCGCAGGTACCAAAACCGTCATACTCGCTTAAAAGCTCATACAGCTCCTTGAGTGCCCCCACACTCTCTTTAAGGAACTTGGCATCCACCTCAGGCTTTCCGCTCTGTTTAAAATTCTTACGTGCTTTTTTTATGATATCATTAATCAATGCACTCATATTCTCCGTAGCAGACGAAACACATTTCAGGGTCTTGTCACCCTTTTTATCATTTTTGTTGTTTTTAATATCAGTTTCTATTTTCCTTCCACCTCAGTTCAATTTAGCCTCCAGCCACCAGTCTCCAGCCGCCAGTATGTAAAAGTACCGCAACTTTTATCATCCCTGTTTCATCTTTGATGAAATAGGGAGGGTGGGCGTTTGTGAGCGCTGCCGGTGGCAGATACAGCGAACAATAAGCCCTGGGCGCAATAAGGAGTATTGCGAAGTGAACAACGAGCAAGACGACTATATTGCAACCGGTTGAACATTCTTCGACTTATAAAATATTCGTGTATATAAATTTCGGGTATTACAGTTCAAAACTGAGCACATTTCGGGCGGATTGGTGGGTGGTACTTCCTATATTCTTTCCATAGCTTTGTACCACCCTCCGCCTCGATGTAACTTATTTATACAAAAACCATTTCCACG
>JAZSBI010000096.1:0-4434 GCA_045602345.1 Acutalibacteraceae bacterium
GAGTGTATAGGCTGCGGAATGTCAAGGGCTGTGTGGAGTGTGTTAAGACTTGATTTTAAAGCCGCTTTTTCCTATCACCCTATGTTCTGGTCGGTTCCTGTGCTGTATCTGTATTTGCTGTATGATGGAAACTTAATCGGAAAAAAACTGCTGGATAAAGCTGTTCTTATATTTATTGCACTGGGATTTGTTATAAATTGGCTTATAAAAATTGTCTGATAAGGTCGTTTTTTGTTGACAAGTATTATAGTTTTTGTTATACTTTTTTAGTAAGCTAATCATAAGATTAGTGTAGAAAAGGAGTAAATATTATGTTTTGTAGAAATTGTGGCGAACAGATGAATGACAATCAGGCTATATGCCTTAAATGCGGTGTTAAAACCGGTGAAGGTGAGGCTTACTGCGCTAACTGCGGTAAAGAGGTAACCCCTGGTGCAGAGGTTTGTCTTAATTGCGGCGTAGCTATCAAAAAGGCAAATGCAAGCTACGGCAATTATGATAAAATTGTTATCGCTCTTGTTTGTTTCTTCCTTGGCTACCTTGGCATTCACAACTTTATGCTTGGCGAAACCAAGAAGGGTATTGTAAAAATCGTTCTTTTTGTTCTCTGTGCTGGTTTTGGCGGAATTCTCGCACTTATCGACTTTATTAAAATCCTTATGGATAAATACGAGGTTAACCCTGATAAAGCATTCTAATTAAGAGTTGAAAAGGAGGAGCGAAAGCTTCTCCTTTTTATTTTATGAGGTGATATTATGTATTGCACTAATTGCGGAAAACAGATAGACGATAAAGCTGATATATGTGTAGGCTGCGGACATTGGGTAGACGCAAGTATAAAGAGCAAGGAAAAAGACTCAGGCAGTGTGGGCTGGTGGTGGCTTGGCTTCTTTTTTCCACTGATTGGGTTTATATTGTGGGCTGTCTGGACAGGAACGGCACCGAAGAAGGCTAAACGGCTTATAAGCGGAGCAATTGTGGGAACAATCGTTCCAGTAGTATGTTTTATACTGTACTTTGTACTGATTGCTATTTTGATGCCTTTACTGTTTTATATTTAAAAATAACACTCGATTCTAAGCGGAATCGAGTGCTGTTTTATGCAGTAGATAATTTACAGAAGGTCTTCTGCTAAAGGATGGTCCGAAAGGGCTTTCTTTTGACGCTCAGTCAGGAGATTCTGAACAAAAACAAGTCTTTCAAGCTGTTCGCTTTTAAGCAGATAGCTTTCAAGCTCCCTCTCCAGAAGCCTATACTCCTGAGTGATTTCTTCAGAGGATTTGTGGTTCAGAAGACTGTGCGAATTAATTTCTTCAATCTTGCAAATGAAATATTCGTATGAAAGAGCGCTGCGGATAACCTGATTAAAACCACCTTGCTTTAACCAGGCTTTACGGATAATACTGGCAACGGAGAAATACCTCTGCGCATTTTTAGCGTCTTCGGTATTTGACCAGATGCTGTATTGAAGCATATAGCAACGGGCAAGATTATAGCTGATAAAGCCCGACCAAATCTTTAAACCAAGGTCGGTATAATCCGCATATTCCTCTAACACCTTCTTAAAACAGCTTGTAGCCTCTTTTAAATGCTCCTCGTCCTTTTTCATTTCATAAAGGTGCAAATGTAACAGACCGAGATAATCATAGTATACCGTCAGAGCCAGAGGATTTTTGATGTCACATTCTTCTGCGCAATGGAGCATAAGCATATTGAGAAGTGCTTCATATTCCGTACTGTCGGTATATTCATTTTTGATTTTAGACTGTACATACTCCCGCACTACACTGGAAAGATTGTGTATGAAGGAGATACTTTTTTTGCCACAGTATGCCACATCTTGCTGACGGTAATTAGTTGTCAACTCTTTGATGTTTTCAAGAAAATCGTATACCCAGTCGTGTCTGCCGAACATTGATATAAAGCCAATTCGTTCTAAAAAGTAAAGACAGCGTTCTTCAAGGTGATTAAAACTGGCACATTCCTCCAACCAGTAATTCAGAACAGATTTTAAATATGTATCCTCCTTTGATTCTAAATTAGAGCAAGAAGAGAATAATTCTCCGTAGTTCACATAATGCTCTGTGCGTTTCAGAAGATTGTCATATTGAGGGATATCGCCGTTATTGTCCTTTGAGCTGAGCTGAAGAATTTTTTCAAGAACATCTCCAAACACCTGCTCCATATTATCAGGAGAAAAGTATTTAATATCAATTCCCTTTAAATCTGACGGAAGGTCTACATCGCGTTTTGATGGGTCAAAATCACTAAGCAGAATACAGCGTTCTCTGCCCAAACGGAAAATTGCCATACCTAATTCAAAAACGACATTCTGGCGAAGACGATAAACCTGTTCGCCGTCTTTGATACAGCAATCATCACCAGTAAGAAAGGCTAAACAGTATTCTGTTTGGGTAAACAAATCGGTAATACTTGATAACAGGTCGCCTGTAAGTACGCTTTCCATTACAATTTTAGATGTAATAGGGTAACGCTCATTCTCCGAGCGATGCAAAATTAATTTATTCATCACATCGGCATATTTAGCGCCCGAGCCGCCGTATATAATAGAAACTAACTTATACCGCTTTAACATTCAATTTTCCTCACTTTGCTGCTTTGATGTATTTAAAACATTTAAACTTCAAAAACATTATATCATAAACTATATTTGTAATCAACGCTTTGCAAAACAAAGCACCAAAATTATTTAAAAATTGTCACACTGAAACTATTCTCCCACAATGAAACTTATCTCATTTTCAAAAGTACCGAAAAGCCTTGAGCTATGCGGTATTTTGCAAAAAGAAAAAGAACGCAAGTATAGTATCAATACTTGCGTTCCAATTTGGAAAGGGTTGCACAAATTCGATGCTATTTCAAATTTTGACTTATGTGTTCGAACCCCTGCAGATTTTATAATTCGTGCCGAAGGCACACCGAAACTTCTTCACTATTCACTATTACTTATTACTTGCCAAAATCGACTTAAAGAGAATAGTGAAAAGTGAAGAGTGAAGAGGTAAAAAGTAAATCGACAAACCTCTGTCGAGATTTGTCGATTTTGGCTGGGGAATAGGGATTCGAACCCCAACAAACAGAGTCAGAGTCTGTCGTGCTACCGTTACACAATTCCCCAATATTTTGTTGACAACGACTATTATATTCGTTCGGTTTTGATTTGTCAAGTGTTATTTTACCCTTTTTTATAAAAAATACTTGAATTATAAGAAAATATATGATATTATATGTGGGT
Source organism: Acutalibacteraceae bacterium (assembly GCA_045602345.1). Lineage (GTDB taxonomy): Bacteria > Bacillota > Clostridia > Oscillospirales > Acutalibacteraceae > DTU089. Next base: position 3,257 of record JAZSBI010000096.1, read on the forward strand.
ATTCGGGGTTATAGCGCAGTTGGTAGCGCACCACACTGGCAGTGTGGGGGTCAGGGGTTCGAATCCCCTTAGCTCCACCAAAACAAAAAGCACCATCGAAAGATGGTGCTTTTTGTTTTGGTTGAACGTGTGTTTGAGAAGCCCGAACACAACTTTTTCGGTTTTGTTGCGAGAACTATCGGTTTGCAGATACATAAAAGCAAAATGCCGACTGTTTAAGTCGGCAAGAAAAATATTTCATTAAAAATATGTAGTGGTTCAAACACATAGGTCAAAATTTATATTTACTTTGAATTTGTGCTACCTTTCCAAAAACTTCGTTTTGATGATATGCATTTCCTTGCGGAATTGTTGATATACAACGGCTGAACCTTTGATTTGCTTTTAGGAAGACAAGAGACGTTTTTGTGTCTTCAGCCTTCAAATGTGCTTGAATAAAAATCCCCCCGCATAGCGGGGGGTATTTCATTTTCGGGCATAGCCCTATGCGATACTGGCTGCGCACAAGTGCGCTTTTTATTGGCCTGCCAGCCACGCACCGGTTAGCCAAAGCATTCAAACTTGAATCAGATTTTGGAACAAGTATTTTTTGCTGTGGCTTTGTTAAAATACTCGTAAATCCGTCAGGATTTACTGCGTTTTGTGCCTCGCCAATCAAAAAATCCTTTATTCACAAAATTCTCCGACCTTAAAGGAACGGTTTTTTGAGTGGATTTTGGTGAAGCGAAGCACATAAGGCTGTCGCCTATGTGTGACAATGAGCCGAAAGACATCTAAAAACCGCCCTTTAAGGCTGGTTCGGGTTTAAATGCTTTGGCTACCGGCCACCCATAAATGGGTTGTAAGTCTTTGCCGGCTCCCCTTGTCAGGGGAGCTGTCGGCGGCAGCCGACTGAGGGGTAGTCTTTCGTTTTCTCTCCCTCCGTCTTTTTGCTTCGCAAAAATGCACCTCCGTCATCAGAGGGAGGCAAGCATAAAGCACTTTCTGCGTTAACATTTCATTTCTACGATTTCTGTTCATCGGTAAACCGCTTTTGAACCACGCGACTATCGCGTGGTTTTCGCTTGCAAAAAACACCGCTCCAATCGTTGGAACGGTGTTTTGATCTTAACTTAGCCTTACTGCTCGTCGGCGGGGATTGCGTCTTTGTGGGAGAGGTTGATTCTGCCCTTTTCGTC
>JAZSBI010000097.1:0-2283 GCA_045602345.1 Acutalibacteraceae bacterium
AAAATTTTGTGCCATTCTGTGCAGCCGCCGATGAAGCGTAACGCGGAAAAAATCCATTATAAGCATTAAAATCATTCTTATTAGCTATTTTATTTTCAGGGTAAAGCTGACGCCATATAACGTCAACACCAGGGATATCAAAACACCTGAGAGCCCGCATAAGATTGAAGTTACAACCATTCATACAGCCTTGGGGACTATGGTCAACATCAAGGTGACCTGTAAAATCACTCCCCTTTTCATTTGCCCATTTTTTGCAGGGCAGAAGAAAATTCTCACAGAATGCACGACTGCATAAATCATACCAGCGGTGCAATATATGAACATTTTCTTCTGTTGGAGCAATTTTACCTTTTATTAACGGAAGATATGGCAATATTGATTCGCCATACATCTTTTCATATCTTTCTATTAACTCTTTGTTAGAAGTATGAAAAGGTGCTTTGGGTTCATCAGTAAACACAGCACTAACAAAGTTTTTGAAATCTTCACCTATTGCCCAAAAATATTTTTCGTGGGTGATTTCTATAAAATATTCTGTTGCTTTTTTGTTGAGCAAATCAGGATAGCTTGAATTTTCTACTGAAAACTCGGGATGTACCTTTGTCACCTTACCGCAAGCACTACCAGAAGGCCAACCACCCTCATCATAAATCCAGCAATTCATATTGAGTGCTTTTCCCTTTTTAATTGCATATGCACAAAGCTCAAAAAACTCTTCTGTAAGATAGTTCGGGGTAAGATTTGTAGGCATACTGTCTGGACGGAAATCTTTTGGTTCGGGAAGAATATAAAATGCTCTTATGCCAAGGTTTTGCATCTCTTCAATTTGAGCATCTATTTTTTCTTCAGTGCATACGTCATTCCACACCCATACATACACAGGTGCACAGGAAACATCAGGAGTAAGAAAACTATTTATATTGAAAATATCGTTACCGTTCATTTTAAACATCCTTACTGTATCTGCCTTGTTTTTTCAAGCGGTTTACAAAACATTTAATAGTTATAACCATCACAATATAAAGTAATGCGAGTAAGACCGGATAAACTTTTATTCCGAACACGCTACTTATAAGACTTACCATAGGCGGTGCTAACATAACGCCGATATACGCAAAGGCAATTTGTGAGCCCATAATTGATTGTGACACTTCTTTACCGAAATTGTGTGGTGTTAAATGTATCATATTCGGATAAATAGAGCCATTACCAAGACCTATAAGGAATAAGCCAACAACTGCAAAAATATCACCTAAAGGAAGAAGCATAATAACAATTGCCGGTGCGAGAATTACACAACCTATAAAAATACGCTTCCATGTTTTAATTTTATTTGCAAGTAAACCCGAAGCAAAACGACCTATAGACATTCCGACATAATATATAGTAAGCGCAAGTGCTCCGTGTTCAATTTCAAACCCTTTTTCCTCTACTAAATATGTACTTCCCCAAACTCCGCAAGCATACTCAATTGCATTTGTCATAAGCATAATTATCCAGACTTGTCTTACATCTGATTTTTTTATCATTTCTGCAATTGAAAGGGTTACTCCGCTTTCTTCATCCGTTTCTTGTGTTGAAGAATTCTTTTTCCATAACGGAACAGAAAATATTAATAACAACGCAATAGCAAACTGAACATAAAAAGCATAGCGATAACCACCACGCCAACCAACATTACTGAAAGCCTGTGACATAATGTAAGGGCTTAACGATACCCCTACACCATAAAAGCAGTGCAGAAAATTCATATGACTTGCTTTACAGTGAAGAGCCACATAATTATTAAGACCGGAATCAATTGCACCGGCACCAAGCCCTAAGACAATGGCTAATGGTATCATAAACAGGAACGACGGCACCAGAGAAAAGCCAAGCAAAGAAAGTGCAGTCATAGCAGTACTGAAAGCTGTAACCTTTGCAGTACCCAATTTATTGAGAATTCTTGTACTGAACATACTTGATAGCACTGTACAACCAGAAATTAAAAACGTAAGAATACTCACCATTTCAACAGGAATACCAAGTTCTGTATGAATTGCAGGCCAGGCAGAGCCGATAAGCGAATCGGGAACTCCGAGCCCTATAAAAGCAATATAAATAACGATTAAAAGTAAGCTTGTCATAATACATCTCCGCAAATACTCATTTGTCGAACTGATTATATCACACATAATTTGAATTTACAATCGGGTGCGGGTATATACAGTGAAGTATCAGCAAAGCCGATGTGAAGTTATGGCGATGCCATAGTGAAGTTTTGTGCTAACGCACAAAGTG
>JAZSBI010000098.1:0-19396 GCA_045602345.1 Acutalibacteraceae bacterium
AAAAGTGAAAGACCGTTGTTTAATTATTTTTTATTTATTTTCCAGCTTAACTTCGTCGAATGTATCTTGAATATCCTTTTCAGGAGCAGGAGTAATAAGGGAAACGACAACTGTAAGTACAAGTGAAATTATAAATGCAGGAAGAAGCTCGTAAATTTCAAACGCGCCACCGATTTTGCTGATAACGAATTTCCAAACGAATACCATAATAGCACCGCTTACCATACCTGCAAGAGCTCCCCATTTATTTGTGCGCTTAAAGAAGAGTGCACAAAGAACAACAGGACCAAATGTTGCACCAAAACCAGCCCAGGCAAATGAAACAATTTCAAACACCTTGCTGTTAGGATCTTTTGCAATAAACATTGCAATAATTGCAATAATAATAACTGAAATTCTCGCAACAAGCATTTTCTTTTTATCAGAAATTTTAACCTTTGTTGCTTTGAAAATATCTTCAGAAATACTTGAGGATGCTGCAAGAAGCTGTGAGTCTGCAGTTGACATAATTGAAGCAAGAATACCTGAAAGGATTATGCCTGCAATAATTGCGAAAATCCAACCTTCGCCACTTATAACCTTTGCAATTTCAATAATGATTCTTTCGCTATCTTCAATACCTGTTACCACGCCACTCTTAACAACACCGTAGCCAACAACACCAATTACAATAGCAACCGCCATTGAAATAACAACCCAGATTGAAGCAACTCTTCTTGCGAGCTTGATTTTTTCTACCTTTTCAATTGCCATAAATCTGAGAAGAATGTGAGGCATACCGAAGTAACCGAGGCCCCAAGCCAATGTAGAGGCAATTGTGAGAGCACCATACGGCTTTGTTCCGGCTGTACCTGCAATAGCTTCGCTTACGCTGCCTGCACCATGAGTAACAGTAAAGTTAAGGTAACCTGCAAGACCCTCTGCATTAGCACAAACCTGATCCCAACCGCCTGCATAACTAATGCCAAAGCCAAGAACAACAATGAGAGCAATTGTCATAACAATAGACTGAATAAAGTCAGTTGTTGAAGCGGCAAGGAAGCCACCCAAAGCAGTATATAAAACAATAACAATACCGCTTACAATCATAGCAGTCATATAAGGTATACCAAAAATTGATTCAAAAAGCTTACCACAAGCAGAAAAGCCTGATGCTGTGTAAGGAATAAAGAAAATTATAATAACTGCTGCTGCAATAATTTTAAGAAGCCCTAAATTATCACCAAATCTTTTTGAAAAGAACTCTGGTAATGTAACAGCATCAATTTTGCTTGAATACAAACGAATTCTTTTTGCAACAACAAGCCAGTTAATATATGTACCAACAGCAAGTCCAATTGCTGTCCAGGATGCCTCTGCAAGACCTGCAATAAGCGCAACACCCGGAAGGCCCATCAAAAGCCAGCTACTCATATCAGATGCTTCCGCACTCATAGCAGTAACGAAAGGTCCTAATTTTCGTCCGCCCAAATAAAAGTCTGACGTATCTTTGTTTTCCTTTGAGAATTTTGCACCAATCGCTATCATCATCCCAAGATAAAAAACGATAGTCAGTAATATTAAAATTGTACTTGTACCCATATCTATCTCCTTCAAAAACAAATATAATTAAGTATTATAACACAGAAAATAAAAAAAACAACAAAAATATACAATAATATAGTATTTTTATAAGTTTTTCATTATTTAATTATTGCTACGTTAAATAAACTCTTGTTTTTTTTAGAATTTTATGCAATAATGTGCAAGTTGTGTTTAAACAAATAAATAATCAGAGGTATTTAAATGGCAGAAAAAAGAAGTAGTTTTTCAGGCAAACTCGGATTCGTCCTTGCCTCTGCAGGTTCTGCAGTCGGTCTCGGAAACATCTGGCGTTTCCCTTATCTTGCGGCAAAATACGGTGGCGGTATTTTCCTTTTAATTTATCTTGCTCTTGCTGTTACATTCGGCTTCGCTCTTATGTGTGCAGAAATTGCTATCGGCAGAAAAACAGGTACAAGTGCATTAGGTGCATATAAAAAACTGGACAAGCGTTTCGGCTTTTTAGGTATTGTTGCTTCACTTGTTCCCATTATTATTCTCCCCTATTATTCAGTTATCGGCGGATGGATTGCAAAATACTTTTTCACATTCATCAGCGGCAATATGGCAAGTGCCGCAAGCAATGGTTTCTTCGATAACTTTATCGGTTCTCCTGTAGAGCCAATAGGATGGTTCCTTCTTTACCTTTTCTTAACTGTAGTAGTTGTTCTTGGCGGTGTTGAAAAGGGAATTGAAAAGCTAAGCAAAATTATGATGCCGATTCTTGTGGGAATGGTTATATTTATTGCAGTTTACTCAATGTTTATGCCCGGTGCACTTGAAGGCGTTAAATACTATCTTACTCCCGATTTCAGCAAGTTCTCCATTACAACAGTTCTTGCTGCTATGGGTCAGCTCTTTTACTCAATGAGTCTTGCAATGGGTATTATGATTACTTACGGCTCATATATGAAAAAGGACGTTAGCCTTGAAGGTTCCGTTAAGCAAATTGAACTTTTTGATACAGGTATTGCATTCTTTGCAGGTCTTATGATTATTCCTGCTGTTTTCTCTTTCTCCGGTGGTGATGAATCAGCCCTTGGCAAAGGACCGAGCCTTATGTTCGTAACCCTTCCCAAGGTTTTTGAAACAATGCCCGGCGGTTCTGTAATTGGTGCAGTATTCTTCCTTATGGTGCTTTTCGCAGCACTAACTTCATCCATTTCCCTTATGGAAACAATCGTTTCAATCGTTATGGATAAATTCGGATTAGGCAGAAAAAAAGCCTGCTTTGCAGTTATTCTTTTATCAATAATTCTCGGTCTTCTTTCCACTTTAGGCTACAGCATCTGGAAAGATTTCACCATCATCGGCTTCCAATTCCTTGATTTCTTCGACTTTATAAGTAACAGCGTGATTATGCCTATCGTTGCTCTTCTCACCTGTATTCTTATAGGTTATGTTATTAAACCAAAAGCACTTATTGAAGAAATTGAGCAAGGCGGAAAATTTAAGAGAAAAAGACTTTTCACAATTGTTATTAAATATATTGCTCCTGTTTGTATAGTTGCAATTCTTATTTTCTCTGTTCTTGAAGGATTCGGTATTATTAAAGTTTAAAAAATATGCCCCTGTTAACGAAAACTGATTTTCGTTAACAGGGGCATTAAATTATAATACCTCTTTTACGTTGCTATCGCCTGTTGTGAGATTGAATGTAAGTGTTTTTTCTTCACCATTTTCAGAGAAATTAAGACGAATAACATCATCGTCAATAAACTCTGCCATATTAACCTTATAATCTTTATCCTTAAAGAACTCTTTAAGGTAGCCTATTCTCTCATCATCAAAATCACCCGCGTTATCGGAAACGAAAAGAACATTACCGCAAACGCTGTTGATTTTGCCGTGAAGGAGCTTCTGTTCCCATGTATATCCCAAATTAAAATCACGAAGGAAGAACACATCAGGGTCGTTGCAGAATGCTCTTCCGTCAAGATGGTTACGGAAAACCGTGTTGATAATTGCATTCTGTGATGAAGGACTTTCCTGATTAACTCTGACAAGACCCAAAAGAGCTGTCTGACTCAAGCCATTTGAAAGCTTGAAACTCCAATCCTTATTTGCGTCACAGCTGATACGGCAAGCATCAAAAATACCCATACAAGCACCTATCGGTACACCGCAACCTAAAATCCATTTATCACCGCAAACCTCACGGAGAAGGTCAACGCCATCACACATAATTTCACCACGGGTTTTTCCGTTACGGGGTTCAATACACTGGCTATAAAGGAAGTCCAACTTAACCATATCAAAGCCCCACACATTGAGAACCTCATCAAATACTTTTTTGATATATTCTCTTACTTCGGGGATATAAATATCAAGAGTGTAAGCACCGCCCCAACCCTGGCAACCAAGCATTTTTTTGCCGTTACGGTTGTGAGTAAGAAGCCAATCGGGATGTTCCTTTGCAAGCTTTGAGGAAACCTGTGCACTGAATGGTGCAAGCCAGATACCTGCTTTGTAGCCCTTTTCGTGAATTTTATCTGCAATATATTTCATTCCGTTAGGGAATTTTTTTTCATCAATTAGAAGCCAATCACCAACCGCCTGCTGGTAGCCGTCATCAACCTGGAAAATGTTAACCTCTTCACTTGCTCTGTCAAGTCCATTAAGGTCGCGAAGGATTATTTCCTCACTGATGTTCTGGAAATAGTTGTACCAAGAGGTATAACCTGAAAGATGCTCAATGGCAGGTTTTTTGCAACCGACAAAATCGAAGAAATATTTGTCCATTACATCATCCATATCGCCTTCAATAATAGCGATATCAAAGATTTCATACTCCTGACCAGCGGTAAGAGCAAGACCTTCAACATCTTTTTTGATAATGAATTCACCATCCTTCATATCAACAGCAAAAATTGTAAAGCCGTTACGTTCACTCTTTGAACCGTAAAGCTTGATTTCTTTTTCGCCTTTTTCACGGAAGTAGCAGTATGTATAACCGTGGAATTTACCTTCTTCGCCATAGCTTTCAAAATGATAGTCACCGGAGAGACCTGCAAAATGCTTTAAAAACTTATTGATGTTTGCTGCTTTAATCAAGCCTTTAAAGGTATCTTTCTTTGAAAATTCGCGGGATGTTGTCCAGGCCTGGTAACCATTAGCAAAGAACAAATCCTCATCGTCAAAATCCTTTTCACCAATAATTTCAAAGGATTTCATTGTAATATTAAGCTTTGCCTTTAAAACACCTTTTATAGATTTTTCAGTTTCCTTAAGTTCAAATGTAAAGCCTCTGCCGTCAAAAGCATTCTGCTGAACATCGGCTTTACCAATAGTAAATTGAGCTCTGATTTTTTCAAACATAATTAATCCTCCGCTATATTATTCGTTAACTGCTTCAACAAATCTCAAGAACTGTGACTTACCCTCTTCATTACGGGAGAAAACTCCACATTGACCAAGAATATCTGCAAACACCTTACCGATTTCGTCCTGCAAAACTTTTTCGCAGTTTTCAGGTGTAATTGTAGTATTCTTTTTGATTTCTTCGACCCATTCATAGTGCTTTGCAATGGTTTCGTCAGCAAGAATATCTGTACCGTTAACAATAGCATCTTTAAGTGTTGCCATTTCAGTTTTAAGACGTGAAGGAAGCACCGCAAGACCCATAACCTCAATAAGACCTATATTTTCTTTCTTAATGTGGTGGTGCTGAGGATGAGGATGATAAACGCCATCGGGGTATTCCGCTGTAGTAATATTATTCCTAAGAACAAGATCAATTTCAAATTTTCCGTTTCTGAAACGTGCAATAGGTGTAATAGTATTGTGAGGTATACCGTCAGTTTCCGCAAAAACGAAAGCAGCTTCGTCTGTGTAACCCCGCCACTTTGCAAGAATTTTTCCTGAAAGCTCACAAATTTTGTCTGTGTCATCACCTATAAGACGAAGCACTGACATAGGCCATTTAACAATACCCGCCTTAATATCTTCGTAACCTTTAAAGGTTACCTCTGTTTCAATAGGAGCTTTCGCCATTGCAAATTCATAGTTGCCACCCTGGAAGTGGTCGTGGGTAAGAACTGAACCGCCAACAATGGGTAAATCTGCATTAGAGCCTACAAAGTAATGGGGAAATTTTTTAACAAAAGCGAAAAGTCTGCGGAAACCTTGTTCACTGATTTTCATAGGTACATGGTTTGCACTAAAAACAATACAATGCTCGTTGTAATAAACATATGGTGAATACTGTAAGCACCAATTTTCATTTTCAAGTTCAAGGGGAATAACTCTGTGATTCTGTCTTGCAGGATGATTAACCCTACCGGCATAACCCTCGTTTTCGGGGCAAAGCATACAAAGCGGATATGAGCTCTGCTTCATTTTAAGAGCCGCCGCAATTGCCTTAGGATCTTTTTCTGGCTTTGAAAGGTTTATTGTAATATCAATATCGCCATACTCTGTAGGGGTAATCCACTTCATATCATTCTTTATTCTGTATTCTCTTATGTAATCACTTTTTCTTGAAATATGGTAATAGAATTCAGTTGCCTTTTCTGGTGACTCATCGTAAAGCTCATTAAACTTTTTAATTACCTCTGAAGGTCTGGGGCAAATAGCACCCATAATTTTTGTATCAAATAAATCTCTGTAAACAACAGAATCCTCACAGATACCTTTTTCACAAGCATAATCAAGTAAAGTTTTTAAAAGTTCTTCAAGTGTTGCTTCTTCAACAATTTCAGCATCACTTTCTATTGCATCAAGCGACAAAACTTCAAGCACTCTGTTGATTGCCCAGATTTCATCAACATTATCTAAAAGGCCTTCCTTTACACCATATTTAATAAGCCTTTTTATAGCACTACTAACTGTCATTTCTCTACCTCCAAGAATACATATACAATAATTATACAAATTAATTGTAGCTGTTTCAAGTTATTTAAAGAAAAATATTGAAAAAGGACAATAAAAAGGCTAAAATAAAAACAAGCTTTTAGTAAAGGAATGATTTGTTTGCCATTTGATGCATTGAAAGTAAAAAACGATATTGTAAAGTGGATTCAGAATTGGTTTGAAACAAACGGAAAAGGCTGTAAAGGTGTTGTTGGCGTTTCAGGAGGTAAAGACAGCTCCGTTGTTGCAGCGCTTTTGGTTGAAGCTTTAGGCAAAGAAAATGTTGTGGGTGTTTTAATGCCCAAAGGTGAACAATTCGACATTGATGTTTCACAGGCACTTGTTGAACACCTTGGTATTCAGAGCTATACAGTTAATATTAACGATGCATATAACGGACTTATGAATGAGTTGCAAAAAAGCGGTGTAGAAATCACCACTCAGGCGACAACAAACCTTCCTCCGCGTTTGAGAATGGCAACTGTATATGCAGTTTCTCAGAGTGTTAACGGCAGAGTTGCAAATACCTGTAACCTTTCAGAAGATTGGGTCGGCTACTCCACAAGGTATGGCGACAGTGTTGGTGACTTCTCCCCTCTTTCAAGGCTTACTGTTCAGGAAGTTAAGGCGATAGGCAGAGTTTTAGGTCTTCCCGAAATATTTGTTGAGAAAGTTCCCATTGACGGACTTTGTGGTAAAACCGATGAAGACAATTTAGGCTTCACTTACGAGGTTCTTGACAGATACATCCGTGAGGGTGTATGCGAGGATGAAGAAATAAAAAATAAAATTGACAGAATGCATAGAATTAATCAATTCAAGCTCGAATTGATGCCTGTATTCCCTTACGAACCATAATAAAAATGGCTGACAGAAATGTCAGCCATTTTTTTATTTTTTAAGTCTTTTACTGGCTTTTTTGCTTTCCTTATCGAAACTTCTTTCAGCAGCAAGTTTTTCTTGCTCTGCTCTTTCTTTATCAAGGCGTTCACTTCGTTTATTTACAACATCTTCATAAGAGCTTGTTAATTCATCAAGTTTCTGATACCCCTCATAAAGCTTAAGTGTTCTTAAAGCAGCAAGATAAGGAGCGGCAACAATACCATAAATATTTCGTTCTTTACTTGCCTTTCTCATTGCCTTACGTCTTATTTTAGCCTCTTCTTTTGTGTCGTCGGGCATATTATAAGCATCCTCATACACTTGATTATCGAAAGGAATAATGCCATCGGGATAGTGTTTTTTTGCAAGTTTTTCAGATTTCAACAGAGCTTTTGCATTTCGCACCTCTTGCTTTCTCCAGGTACGCTCCTCTTTGTCCTCGCTGTTGGGAAGAGCTATACTAAGCTTCTGTGCTTCCTCTGCACATTTATAGAAATTCTGGGGGCCGCCTGCTGTAATGAGCCTGCAAAGTTCAAGCTGTTTTTTACCAAATTCCGTTTCAAAACGATTCAGTTCGTGCATAACAAAATCTGCAATTTCAACCTCTTCGTTGTGGGTCTCACAATCTTCAACGTAAGTCTTTGCAGCCTTAATTGCCTGCCTGCGGATTTCTTTTTCGTTTTCTGTTGTATTAGGAAGAGCTTTGGCATCCTTCAACTTATTTTTATAGTCTGTAATTTTTTCAACGCCAAAGAATTTTTTTGCTTTAAAAATTGCTTCACAACCCTCAATATATGCTGCTTCATCTCTGTTTTCGGAATCCTCATCCTCAACAAGAGTACGGATTCTTATAGCTCGAATCATAGACTTCTGTCCGGTTTCAGAAATATCATACAAGAACCATGGAAGAACGTCCACTGCAGCACCGATTATAGAAATAACCAAAAGTGTGTCCATTAAGGAGTAAAGCACACAATTCGGATTTTTCTTCTGTTTGGAAAGTGGCAGCGTTTCATCATAATCAAGGTAAACATCAAGAACAGAATAATCGTTACCGTCAAAGCCTTTTTTCTTGTAAACCCAAGGAATGAAAAGGTTTGTTACTGCATTAATTGCACCACCCGCATAGGTAGAAACAAAGCCAAATGCACCGTCAACACGTTCACCAATGAGGTATTGCTGATTATCTCGCATATCCGATTCTATAGCACTGTCAATAACATTGTATGTATCAACAAATCTGTCAAGCGTATAAACAATAAACAAACCTACACCTGCAAGAGGACTCTTATAGAAAAGGAAATAGGAAGCAACAAGGAATATTTGAATAATATTCTTGACAATTTTGATTTTCTTTTTACCGAATTTTTTAATAAACCAAGGCGAGAACAGCATCCCCCAGAAATTTGCGTTATAAGAAATGGTGTTAAGCAGACCGTAGGTTGTACTCTTCATAATATGGGCACGGTAAACCATCCAATCCCATATATTTCCCTTGGCACCCTCAAGGAAGTTGTTCCAACCGTCAGCACATTTAATCCAGAAAATTTTGTTACCTGCAACAGCTCGCATTGAGCTTGTAAAGCTCATTTTTGTAATACGACTCTTAGGAAGAACGAGTCTTTCCTTTGTGCCGAAATACGCAAATAATACAACCGGCATAAGCAACGCCATTGGTGTATATGCACCACGGAAATATGTCATTGTATACTTCTGTCCGTTATCGGTAAGAAGGTCAACCATAAAAGGATAGTAAACATTATTTATGGAATAACCTAAAGAGTAAATAATACTGGTTATCGCCATAATTTTTGTTCTTTCCTGAGTGTTGGGGGTCATAACGTGAACCATATTGGTAACACCTGTCTGCACCCAGCTTTGAACACCACCCTGAAGCTGACACATTATGAAAAGCAAGCCTATCATAAAATATCTTGAAAGTGGATGAGAGCCGTCACGAATTTGCTCATAGGGAAGCCACAGTGAGAGAAGCGTCAATACCATAGCAGGAATAGCCAGCTTGATATAAACCCTGTATTTGCCGTCTTTACTGCGAAGGTTGTCGACAATCCAGGCGTTAAGCGGTGTAAGTACGTAACCAAGAAACTGACAAATATACCCCATTATAAGAAGCTCGTTGTTATTCATTCCTAAGGTCATACCTGTAAATTGGTTACCAACACCGAAACCTATTGTCCATTGAACAGACATATGAAGTGCCATCCAACCGACTGAGAGCATTATAACCTCTTTATACGGAACATATTCACCCGGTCGAGGCTGATTCCAATAGAGCCTCAACTCCTGATACATTTCTTTTACCTTGGTTAAAAGGTCTTTTATTACCATAGGCACAAAAACCACCTCATTTCATACTTACTTTAAAATTGCTTTATCAATAAGTTTAATTTCATTTTTCTTTCACCCCTCAAGCTCAAAAACTACAATTTCGTTTTCGTCTTTGAGAATGGGAGCTGGAAGATAAAGAGCGTATTGTGGTCCGCGTTTTAAAAATCTTCCAAGATTAAAGCCGTTAACATAAACAACAGCATTAGAAAAGCCTCTCATATCAACGAAGGTATCAACCTTTTCTTCAGCCTTGAAGTTGCCCTTCATAAAGCAAGGGAAAGCTTTGTGAGTTTTCTTATATTTAATAGCAGGTGCTTTATCAAGCTCCATACAATATACATCCCAATCAACAATAGCCTGACCGCCAAGGTAAATCTCACCAAGACCTTTTCTGTCATAAATTCTTCTTGCGTAATTAATTCTGCCGAGAGCCTGAACAAGAATATCAACCTTTATTTCACCCTTAAAGCCCTTAACGGGAACAGAAAAGCTTTCTTCATAAAGCTCTTTACCTTTAAGCTTTGTTCTGTCATAAACGTATTTTAATTCACCATTTATGTATATATACGCAATATCGTGAACTCCAAAAGCATTAAGCTCTGTATCATCATAAAAGCCTTTAAGGGTTGTACTGTAAAGAATGACACCACTGTTCTGTCCGTAATATTCCATATATTCGGGAGAACAGGATTTTTTATGTACTGCAAACTTTTTATATACATCCTTTAAGTCTGCAAATTCAGTTAACTGAACCTTACCGTAAGCCTTTGTTTTAGCATCCTCAGGAAGCTCTGGAAGTTCTTTTCCCAACTGTTTTTTCATTCTGTCACGAAGAATGAAATATTTTTCTGTGTATGCTCCGTTTTCAGTTAAAGGTGCGCCGTAATCATAGCTTGTGGTTGTGGGGCAATAGCAATCGTAGTAGTTTGCGCCCGACGAGAACCCAAAGTTTGTACCGCCATGGAACATATAAAGGTTGAAGTTAGCATCCTCTTTAAAAAATCCGTCAAGGCTTCTGCCGAGAGTTTCTTCAGGATTATCGGAGTGGTGCTTTGCACCCCAACGGTCAAACCAACCGCACCAATGCTCACCACACATTAAAGGCTTATCGGGTTGAAGAAGCTTTAAATCATCAAAACGGTTTTCATTGTAGCCACCAAAGTTTGCAACCATCCACTCTTCAGGTATTCCGCCACCGGAGAAGAAATATTTATCTTCTCCGTCAGATGTGAAGAGCTGAATATCAATGCCTAATTCTTTAACCAAATCACGAAGCCAATAAAGATATTTTTTATCTCTGCCGAATGAACCGTATTCATTTTCAATCTGCATTGCAATAAGAGTACCGCCCTTTGTTATCTGATAGGGAACAAGTTTTGGAATAAGGACTTTATAAAAATCCTCTACAGCTTTTATGTATGCCTTGTCCCAACAACGAAGTCTTATATTTTTATCTTTAAGAAGCCATGCAGGAAGTCCGCCGAAATCCCATTCTGCACAAATATATGGACCGGGACGGACAATAACATAAAGACCTAAATCCTGAGCGGTCTTAACGAACTTTTCAATATTGAGCATACCCTCAAAATTGAATTGATTTTTCTTGGGTTCGTGCCAATTCCAAGGCACATAGGTTTCAACAGTATTAAGTCCGGCCGCTTTTAGTTTCATAAGGCGGTCAAGCCAGTATTCCTCGGGAATTCTGAAATAGTGCATAGCTCCCGAATAAATATGGAATTCCTCTCCATTCATATAAAATTTCCCGTTTTTCATCTTAAGCATTTTCCAAAACTCCTTTTATTGGTTGTACATAAGTTTATTATACTAATATGTACAACCAAAAACAAACCTTAAAATAAAAAACGGCAACTCCACCAAAGGATTTGTCGTTTCTTTGTATTATGTGACTAATCATCACTCAACAGTCACACTTTTAGCGAGGTTTTTGGGCCTGTCTATATCGCAACCCAAATTTTTAGCTGTGTAATAGCTTAAAAACTGTAATGGTAAAACCAAAAGCGAATTTTGAAACTCCTTGAAGGTTTCGGATACTGTAATAGTAACTTCTGCAGTAACCTTGCAGTCTTTTTCACTTTCATCCGTTATCAGAATCACATTTGCACCCCTTGCCTGAACCTCGGAAATATTGCTTGCAGTTTTAGAAAAAACTTTGCTTTTTCCTGCCACCGCAACAACAATTGTACCCTCTTCAATCAAAGAAATTGTCCCATGCTTCAACTCCCCTGCAGGATAGCTTTGGGAATTAATATAGCTTATTTCTTTCATTTTCAAAGAACCTTCTGCAGCGGTTGCAAAATCGTTCAGCCTACCTATAAAGAAAATGTCTTTTTTATTATAAATACCCTTTGAAAGTTCTTCTGTATAAGGTGCAACAGAGTTGATTGTTTCTTCAATTTTTTCAGATAGATTTAAAAGTTCGTTTTTTAATTTTTGATATTTTTCATTTAAAATACTTCCTCTTATTTTTCCCATATAAATTGCCAGAGCATAAAGCGAAACAAGCTGTGCACTGTATGCCTTCGTTGTGGCAACTGCCACCTCCCGCCCCGCTTTAGTGTATATAACATTCTCACTTTCATTGCCTATTGCACTACCTTGCACATTCACTACGGAAAGAGTTTTTGCACCTTTCTTTTTTGCAAGACGCAAAGCTGCCAAGGTATCTGCAGTTTCACCGCTCTGACTTATAAAAACTCCAAGGGTATTTTCGTTTATGAAAGTTTCCGAATACCTGAACTCCGAAGCAATTTCAACTGAACAAGGAATTTTACAAATACTTTCAATTACACTTTTCCCTACAAGCCCCGCGTGATAGGCGGAACCACAGGCCACAATAATTATTTTTTCTATTTTTTCTTTAATAAAATTATCGTACAATTTCACGTCAGGAAATACAATTTCTTCGCCTTTCAAAAATGAATTTATTGTGTCTCTAACTGCTTTGGGTTGTTCAAATATTTCTTTTAGCATAAAATGCTCATACGCACCTTTTTCAAAGGTCGAGCATTCAAAACTTGTTTTTTCAGGGAACTTTTCAACAGGCTCACCCGACGGATTAAAAAATCTAACGACATTTTCCGTCAAAGCACATATTTCTCCGTCAGTAAGTCTGTAGATCGCCTTGACTTCTTCTCCTACTGCACACAAATCCGATGCAATGTAGTAGCCACTTTCCGTTTCAGCCACTAAAAGAGGACTATTTTTTCCTACTGCATAAAGTGTATTGGGATTATCGTCACAAAGAATGCCAAATGCAAAACTACCTGTTAACTCTCTGCAAGTTTCGCTTATAGCAGAAATAACATCGCCTTTATAAAAAAGTCCCATAATTTGAACTGCAATTTCCGTATCTGTCTGGGAAGAAAGTTTGACTTTGTTCGATAAAATGCTGTTCTTCAATTCTTCCGCATTTTCAATTATTCCGTTGTGAACAAGGGCAATTTTGCCGTCAATACTTATATGGGGATGAGCATTTTCTTTTGTCGGGCTTCCGTGGGTTGCCCAACGGGTATGCCCTATTCCAATAAAACTTTCCGGCTTTTCTTTTTCAATTTCTTTTTGAAGATTCTCTATTTTCCCCTCTTGCCTGAAGCGAATAATTTTATTATTGATAATTCCTGCCACACCTGCGGAATCATACCCACGATACTCCAAGTTTTTAAGACCATTTAAAAGCTGGGGAAAAACATTTCCCACACCGACCTTACCAATAATTCCGCACATAATTTAATCTCCCTAAAAACAAAATATAATATACTTATTTTGTTAATTAACAGAAGATTTATTCTCAACAAAAAAGGTCAGTTGCAAATTTTCATTTTGCAACTGACCATTTAAAATCAATATTTTATACTTACACCTTTTTTATTGTAACTACTCAAACCAGCTTCGTTTTTGGCTCGTACAGTATAGTAATAAGTTTTACCGCTTTTCACGGTTCTGTCTGTGAAATATGAGGCATCTGTGGTATCAAGATATTTCCATTCACCGTTCTTTGTTTTTCGGTAAACTCTGTAATAATCTCCGCCTTTAACCTTGCTCCAGCTGATTTCAACTCCACCCCTGCACTTTTCAACACCTTTAAGCTTCGGCTCAGAACATTTCTTCTGAGGAGTAATTACTGTATCAAGCTCTGTGCCGCAAATAGTACACGCTGTATATTTATATCCTATTCCGTAAACGGTAGGTTTTTTTACAGTAGCCTTATCCGCTTTTTTATGCGTAACATGCTTGATATATTTAAGCCCCACATCTTTTGCATATTTTTCTGCAGCAGAGCCCTTCCTGCCGTATATTTCAAAATCAGAATAAACTATTTCTTCACCCTCATCGCAGGTAACATAATAGCCTATAGCATCCTCACCGATATATGTAACGCTTTCAGGAATGAAAAACCAGTTAAAGCCATCGCAGTCATAGAAAGCGTGAGAGCCGATGCTTTCCAATCCATCAGGAAGTTCAAGAGATGCAAGGCTATCGCAGTTATAAAAAGCTGATGAGCCAATCTTTTTAACATTTTTACCGATGGTCATCTTCGTTAATCTGGGGCAGTAGTAGAAGCAGCTATCGCCGATTTCTTCAACACCATCACCGATATTTACCGCACCGAGATAATAGCACTCACTGAATGCGTCATCGCCTAAATATTTTACGTTATCGGGAATATCAACACTGTAAAGCCTTGAACAGTATTCAAAGGCCTTATCGTCAATGGTAACAACCTTATCGGGTATATCAACTCTTGTAATTTTTTTACAGTTACGGAAAGCACCGTAAGCGATTGTTCTTGTGGAAGGCTTGATTTTAAAGGGGCTGTTAAGGGATGTTCTTGCCTTGATAAGATGATTTCCGATATAGAGTATTCTATTTTCCCAATTATCTTTATTTTTGTAATAAGCTGTGCCGTAGAAAGCATCCTCTCCGATACTTTTTATACTATCGGGAAGAGATATTTTTCCAAGCTTTGAACAGCTTAAAAATGCTTCACTGCGTATATATTTAACTCCATCAGGAACATTTATCGAAGTAAGATTCACGCACTGTCTGAAAGCGCTTTTTCCAATGGATTTGAGACCTTTTGAAAATGTAACCTTTTCAAGAGCTTCGCATCCGTAAAACACACCATATTTTATACTCTTCATCTTTGAGGGAAGTTTGATTTCTTTAATGGAATTGCAGTAGCCGAATGCCTGAGCTTCGATAAGCTCTACACTGTCAGGCAACTCAATTCTCGTAAGAGCTTCGCACATATAGAAAGCGAATTTGTCTATTTTTTCCAATTTTTTGGGAAGGTCTACTGTTACGAGCTTATCATTATATTCAAAAGCACTTTCACCTATGGTTTTAACGGTACCTGGCACTTTGTAAGTTGTTTTCTCAGAGCCTAAAGGAAAGTGAATCAAAGTAGTTTTATCTTTATCAAACAACACCCCGTTCTTTGATGAAAAGCATTCATTTCCCTCGTCCACAATTATTTCTTTAAGGCTTTCACAATCACAAAATACACCTATTCCCAAAAAATTCAGCTTTTTTGGGAGCTTAACTGTTTCAAAACTACAATCACAAAATGCATATTCATCAATTTCTTCAAGGCTTTCAGGGAGATTTATTTCCACAAGCTTTTCGCAGTATGCAAAAGAACGCTTGCCTATTCGGGTTAAACTTTCAGGCAAAGTAACCTTTTCAAGATTGTCACAACCGCTAAAAGCTCTTTCGCCAATACTTGTAACTCCGTCAGGAATCACTATTTCCTTAAGACTTTCACAACCCGAAAACAAATACTTAGCAATATATTTGAGACTGCTTGATAATTTAACACTCTCAAGATTACGGCAATAATCGAAAGCACTTGACCCTATACTTTTTACAGTATCGGGTATTTCAACTGATGTAATATATCTGCAATGATAAAAAGCTGTGCTACTTATACTTGTTACAGGCAAACCATTATATGTTTCGGGAATAATCAATTCCCCCTCTGCATCGTCATCACAACCGGTAACTGAATAAGAAACACCATCTTCATTCAAGCAAAAAGTTAAAGCATCCACACTTACTGCAGACACAGATATAGGGCAAATGAACATAACGCTCATAATTAATATTAAAGCTAAAAACAAACTGATAAATTTATTCACAAAATCACCCTTTCTGTTTGTTAGTCCAATTATATTATATATATCTGTCTATGTCAATAAAACGCAAAAACAAAGAAGGTTCTAAAGGGGAACCCTGAAGAACCTTCTTTTTAATTAAACTTTTGCTACTGAAATTACAACTTTCTCTCCATTGATATCCCATTCTTTTCCGTTAGCACAGTCGCCATCGCTGATGGAATCGGAAAGTACAACTGTTGAAATTGTTGCTTCATTATTTTTAGCAATCTCAAGAATTTTAGCGTTACCTGTAATAGTAACATTGATTCTGTCCATAACATTAAAATCAGAATCTTTTCTCATTGTCTGAATCTTGCTGATAAGTTCTTTTACAAAACCTTCTTCAATAAGTTCGGGAGTAAGCTCTGTATCAAGGGCAACTGTAACACCTCTGTCAGAAACTGTGAACACGCCCTCTTTCTGCTTTGTTTCAAGAAGAATATCATCGGGAGTAAGCTCAACATCTCCACCTGCAAGGTTAAGAACAAGTTTTCCGTCCGCATCAAGAGTTGCTTTTGCAGAAGAATCAAGCTCAGCCATTGCTGCTCTGATTTCACCTAATTGTTTGCCATATTTCGGACCAAGAGTCTTAAGCTGAGGTTTAAAAATGTAGGAAACAAAGCCTGAAGCATCATCAACAAAATCAACACACTTAACATTAAGCTCATCGCGGATAATTTCAGTAAAGTAACCCTCTACCTTTTTATCACTCTGAACATACATTGTGTTAAGAGGCTGACGGTTTTTGATGTTTGAACCATTTCGTGCAGCTCTGCCAAGAACAACAATGCTTACAACCTCATCCATATTCTTTTCAAGCTCTGCATCAATGAGATTTTCCTGAATTACAGGAAATTCACAAAGGTGTACGCTTTCGGGAGCGGCTTTATCCACATTACAAACAAGGTTCCTGTAAATAGCTTCTGCCATAAAGGGAATCATGGGAGCAGCTGTTTTTGCAGTAGTTACAAGGGCTGTGTAAAGGGTCATATATGCAGCAATTTTATCTTCTGTAATACCCTGTACCCAGTAACGCTCTCTACCACGGCGAACATACCAGTTGCTCATTTCATCGGTAAACTCCTGAAGTGCTTTTGCTGCTTCGGGAATACGGTAGTTAGCAAGGTTAGTATCAACTGCCTTAACCATTGAATTGAGCTTTGAAAGAAGCCACTTATCCATTACGGAAAGCTTGCAATCTTCAATGTTATATTTTGTGGGATCAAATTCATCAATATTTGCATAAAGCACATAGAAGGAATAAGTATTCCAAAGAGTGCTCATAAATTTACGCTGACCTTCAACAACTGCTTTACCATGGAAACGGTTGGGAAGCCAAGGAGCAGAGTTAGTGTAGAAATACCAACGAATAGCATCTGCACCGTAGCTTTCAAGTGCATCGAAGGGGTCAACACCGTTACCCTTTGATTTACTCATTTTCTGACCATTTTCATCCTGAACATGGCCGAGAACGATAACATTCTTATAGGGTGCTTTGTTAAAAATGAGAGTTGAAATAGCAAGAAGAGAATAGAACCAACCACGAGTCTGGTCAACAGCCTCGGAAATGAAGTCTGCAGGGAACTGAGCTTCAAAAAGATCTTTATTCTCAAAAGGATAGTGATGCTGAGCAAAAGGCATTGCACCTGAGTCAAACCAGCAGTCAATAACCTCAGGAACACGGTGCATTTCCTTACCGCAATCGGGACACTTAATTGTAACTGCATCAATGAAGGGTCTGTGAAGTTCAATGTCATCAGGACAATTATCGCTCATTGATTTAAGTTCTTCAATTGAACCGATTGCGTGACGGCAACCACATTCACATTCCCAGATGTTAAGAGGTGTACCCCAATATCTGTTACGGGAAATACCCCAGTCCTGAACATTCTGGAGCCAGTCACCAAAACGACCTTTACCAATGCTTTCAGGAATCCAGTTAATTGTATTGTTATTTCTGATAAGGTCGTCCTTAACTTCTGTCATCTTAATAAACCATGACTCTCTTGCATAGTAAATAAGAGGTGTGTTACATCTCCAACAATGGGGATATTCGTGCTCGAATTTAGGTGCATCGAAAAGAAGTCCTGCTTTTTCAAGGTCAATAAGAACAAGTTTATCTGCATCCTTAACAAATGTGCCTGCATAAGGTGTAGGCTCTGCCATTTCACCTTTACCGTCAACAAGCTGAACAAAGGGAAGGTCATATTTTCTGCCAACCTTAGCATCATCTTCACCAAATGCAGGAGCAATGTGAACAATACCTGTACCGTCTGTCATTGTTACATAAGTATCTGCAGTAATGAAGAAACCTTTTTTATTCTGTTTATCGCAAATAGGTTTAACATAGTCAAAAAGAGGTTCATACTCCTTGCCTTCAAGGTCGATACCCTTGTAGCTTTCAAGGATTTCATATGCAGGTGCATCTTCTGTTGCAAGTTTACCAAGCACTTTATCAAGGAGAGCTTCTGCCATATAATATGTGAAGCCGTCAGCTGCTTTAACTTTAACGTAAACATCGTTGGGGTTTACACAAAGAGCAACGTTTGAAGGAAGTGTCCAGGGTGTTGTTGTCCAAGCAAGGAAAAATGCATCTTCGCCTGTAACCTTAAAACGAACAACCGCTGAACGCTCTTTAACAGTTTTATAACCCTGAGCTACTTCGTGAGAAGAAAGCGGAGTTCCGCAACGAGGGCAATAAGGAACAATTTTAAAGCCCTTGTAAAGAAGATTTTTCTCATAAATCTGCTTAAGTGCCCACCACTCAGATTCAATAAACTCATTGTGGTATGTTACATAAGGGTCATCCATATCTGCCCAGAAACCAACTGTACGTGAGAAATCCTCCCACATACCTTTGTATTTCCAAACGCTTTCTTTACAGTGGCCAATGAAGGGCTCAAGACCATATTCTTCAATCTGCTCTTTACCGTCAAGGCCGAGCATTTTTTCGACCTCAAGCTCAACAGGAAGGCCGTGAGTATCCCAACCGGCTTTTCTGGGAACCATGCAACCTTTCATTGTGCGGTAACGAGGAATCATATCCTTAATAACACGGGTAAGAACGTGACCGATATGGGGCTTTCCGTTAGCAGTAGGTGGACCATCATAGAACACGTAGGGTGTTCCATCTTTTCTGTCCTCAATACTCTTTTCGAAGATTTTGTGTTCTCTCCAGAACTCTTCAATCTTCTTTTCCTGCTCAACGAAATTCACGTTGGGGGAAATAGGATCGTACATTGACTTTACCTCCAAATTTTAAAATGGCAAGTAGCAAATGGCAAATTTCGGGACCTGCGGTCAGCCTTATGATGTCCGGAAGCAAAGCTTCCCCTTAACTTGCAACTTTCAACTTGCAACTTTCAATATAATAATAAAGCCCTTGCCCTGTAATACAGGACAAAGACACACTTTGCAACCACCTATATTAACCGTACTATCATACGTTGCTCTATAACGGTGAACTACCGGAGAAACTTACTATAATTTTCAGTTCTCAGCTCAGGAGTGATATTCGACATCTTTGCATCCTGTCGGGCTTACACCCTCCCCGACTC
>JAZSBI010000099.1:0-1831 GCA_045602345.1 Acutalibacteraceae bacterium
CTCTGTTAATCCATAATAAATATCAATAAGATATTCTCTGCCACCGAAAGCAATGTTGTAAGCCTGACCCGCTGCATCGTGAGAAGCAAGGCAAGCTTTAAGGTTTGCTTCTATAACATTTTCAATGTAAGTAAAATCACGACTCTGCTTTCCGTCACCATTAATTGTAGGCGTTTCGCCATTTAAAAGAAGCTTTATAAACTTAGGAATGACTGCTGCATAAGCACCATCGGGATCCTGGCGACGACCAAAAACATTGAAATACCTCATTCCGTAGGTATCAAGACCATAATGCATTGTATACATTTTAGCCCATTCTTCATCACACATTTTTGTAACTGCGTAAGGAGAAAGAAGATTCCCCTCTCTACCTTCTTTTTTGGGAAGATTGGGTTCATCACCATAAACAGACGAACTGGAAGCATAAACAAATTTCTTTACACCATTCTGCCTTGCAGCTTCAAGCATATTAAGAGTACCTTCAATATTGTTTTTACAATAAAAAAGAGGCATTTCTATGCTTCTGGGAACACTTCCCCAGGCAGCCTGATTAAGCACATAATCCACGCCCTCACAGGCCTTCATACAAGTTTCAAGGTCTTTTATATCACCCTTAATAAACTCGTAATTGGGGTTATCAAGAAACATATCAACATTTTTCTGTTTACCTGTTGATAAATCATCCAGACCGCGAACCCTATAACCCATATTGAGAATTGCTTCACAAAGATTGGAACCGATAAAGCCTGCACAGCCTGTTACCAAAAACAAGGAGTTTTCAGGGAATTTTAATTCTTTATAACTCATAATCTGCACCTATAATTATAATCTCCAATAGGAGTAACCGTTTTCTTCATATTCAGCTCTGTTAAGAAGACCTTTTATATCAAGAAGCACCCTCTTACCCTGACCAAAGAAGCTGTCTATGTCATTTCTTGAAAGATTACCAAAGCTATCGTGAGCAACTGCAAGAATAACTGCATCCATACCCTTAATTGTATTCATATCAACAAACTCAACTCCATAAAGCTGCTTTGCTTCCTCAGAATCAGCCTCAGGGTCTGCAATTACAGGATTTATTCCATATTCCTTCAGCTCGTTTACAATATCAATAACCCTTGTATTTCTTGTGTCCGGACAATTTTCTTTAAATGTAAATCCGAGAATTGCAACCTTTGCACCTTTAACGTTTTTGTCCGCTTTTATGAGATTTTTTACCGTGTTTTCAGCTACATATTTACCCATATCATCATTTATTCTGCGACCTGCAAGAATAACCTGACTATGGTAGCCCATCATTTCAGCCTTGTATGTAAGGTAATACGGGTCAACACCTATACAATGACCGCCAACAAGACCGGGATAAAATTTCAAAAAATTCCATTTTGTTCCCGCAGCTTCAAGGACGGATTTGGTATCAATTCCCATTTTATTAAAAATAATGGAAAGCTCGTTCATAAAAGCAATGTTTATATCTCTCTGGCTGTTTTCAATAACCTTTGCAGCCTCTGCAACTTTAATGCTTTGTGCACGATGAACACCTACAGCAACAACAAGCTCGTAAACCTTTGCTACAATATCAAGAGTTTCTTCATCCATACCCGAAACTATTTTTACAATGGTTTCCAGTCTATGTACCTTGTCACCGGGATTAATTCTTTCAGGTGAATAGCCTACCTTGAAATCCACACCACATTTAAGACCTGATTCTTTTTCAAGAATGGGAACGCAAACCTCCTCGGTAACTCCGGGGTAAACTGTAGATTCATATACAACAATTGAACCCTTTGTAAGGTTTCTGCCAACAATTTTTGAAGCACCTTCAACAGGA
>JAZSBI010000100.1:0-6724 GCA_045602345.1 Acutalibacteraceae bacterium
ACAACGCTTCCTGTTTTTTCTGCACTTCCTGTTACTTCACCGATATTGTAACAGTCGGTAAGCGTAGCTTCATAGGTTACAGTTGAGTTGTTCATCAAACAGCCAACAATACCACCCACATTGGATGTACCGTTTACATTGCCTGTATTGTAACAATCGGATATTATCATTTTCTTATTGCTTATTGCACAAATTCCTGCCACATCAGAAGCTGAAGAAGCTTCTCCGATATTACCGCTGTTATAACAATTATTTATGCTTCCATCTTCGGCATAACCGACAATACCTGCCATTCCATAATAGCCTTCAATCGAACCCGTGTTATAACAGTTACTTATCTCTCCACCATAAAGAGACCCGCATATACCGGCTACTTCATAGCCTTCGTGGAACAACGTTGCATCGCTGTAGCAATCAGTTATTGTAACATTTTCGCCACTTGAGCAAATACCGCCTACTGAATCATCTCCGCCATGAAAATATGTATCAATTACACCTAAGTTTTTAATTGTAGCACTGTCTGCGCCCACGAAAACACCGATACCGGAAAAAGACCAAATATAAAACAAGCCACTTATGGTATGCTCCTGTCCATCAAAGATACCGCTATATTCAGCTACAGGTGTCCAATAAATAAATTCATCATCGTTTGAAACATAACCCGAGCTATCAAAGGTAAGTCTTTCAACGAGATTTTCATTAACAACAATATCTGCCGTAAGCTTTGCGTTTACCGAGGCATTGCCTGCATTGACGAAATCTGCAAACCAATAAAGCTCACCTGCTGTGCCTATAAGATAATACCCTTCATCATCCTGAGAAGGCTGAGTCATAGTTATTGAAGAGCTGTTATAGACCTCTGCCTGAGCAGAAATCTGTTCTGAAATTTCGGAAAGAGTGTTTTCTGCCACTTCAAGTGCCTCAACCGCAACAACGGATGGGGCAAGGCTGAAAAGCATCGAAATTGAAATCAGAACACCTAAAATCTTATATAACGACCTGTTTTTCTTCATATTTTTTCATCTCCTTTTATTATATTTTCATTTTCTTTTGAACAATACCGACAAGCTCCGAGCGTGTCCGTACTGTCATAGCAATCGTCACACACCCAGCGGTAACAATACCGGCATTGGTTAAAGCGTAATGCAAGCTGTTGGGTAGCATTTGCTTTAGCGTGGTTAAATGCTGTCTGACTGATTTTGTTCGCCTTACCCGACACACATCCCGAAAGCCTCCTTACATTTCTGCAACCCAGCGGTAGCTTAACCGCATACTGCTTTCTTCCGCAAATAGCACATTCGGCAGAAAAGCTTAATGCTTCCGCATCCACTCGGATATGCTCATAAAACTGTTTCATATTGCACCTCCGTTTTTCATTGGTGAATTTCCGACAGAATTTTTTCCTTCCGTTGCAAAAACTCTTGAACTTGTTTCCCGACTGCATTATAATATAAGTAAATATTCTTGTTATCTCGGCAATCGGTTTTTACTGATTTTAGGGTATTCTGCCCCTGTTTACACCTTTAATTTTACGTATTTTTTGCGTATTTGTATATCCCACGATGGTGGGATATTGAGGGGGATACCCCCTGAAACCCGTTATTTTTCAGCAAAAACGAAGCAAATCCCTCATTCGGAAGCACATTTTGTGCATAAAAAGGAGAAGGCTTATGAATGATTCGATTTTAAACGAAAACCAAAAAAAGAGGCTTGATATACCTCTTTGCAGATTGGTCTGCTTTGCTATGTTCAACTTCTGGCAGATGGGCTTTATCTATTATTTTCTTGAGCCCTCTTCAGCAATTGACGGGAAAATACCGATACCTATTAATATAGATTACGGTACTCTGCTGACAGCGGTTTGTTACGTGCTGAGCATCCTTACAATGATTTTTCTTCCGAAAATTGTTGTATGGGTTCAGCGTATTGCAACGGGTGTTGCGCTGATTTCAGCAATCGGCTTTTTTCTTCCTCTGCCCGAGGATGCCCTGCGCCTTAACATTTATCTGCAGATTTTCTGCTGCTGCCTGATGATTGGCTTTGAAACCTTCCTTATTGTCAACTATTTTACGGAGAAAACCAGTATCAAGTATCTTACCTTTGGCTATGGTGTTGCAGTATCCTTAATTGCTCTGGTTCAGAATGAGCTTGTGTCCGTCCCCTTCTCCGTTTTCCGTTTCGGAATGCTTGCGGCTCTCGTTCTTATATTCATCTTCTTCCTGCACATGCCTACGGGTAAGGATATAAAAATCCGATATCTGAAGAAAAAAAGCGACGGAATAACCCCTCCTAAGAAGCTGATTCGAGGCATTTATCTTCTTGCTTTCATTATTGCCCTGATGGGCGTTTCAGGCCCTGCTATTGCAGGCAAGGTGAAGCACGGTATATCCGTTATGTATCTGGCAGTAGCAGTTTCCTGCTTCACTATGTATTTCCTCAATAAAAAATCAAGCATTCATCCCTTCCGTCTGATGCCGTTTCTTGTGGGGCTGGGCGGTATCGGATTCCTTCTGATGCTCGTAACCGAATATGTTCCTCAACTCACCTATGTTGCCTGCATACTCATTGGCTTCGGTATGGCTGCCTGTATGCTTGCACCCCTTTACGGTGTGCCGATTATGAAGGTCTATCCCTCCAGATACATAGCTCCCGCTATTATCGGACTTGCTATTTCAGCGGTTCTCGTTCACAGTGTTATTGCTGAAGTTTTCCTGGGCGCTCCTACTATGCTTTATCTGGTTTATGCGGTAATTATGGCAGTTCTTATCTTTATATATACTCAGGTCGAGCCATTTTTCCTTTTCAATCTCCGCAAAAGAACAACTGAAGAGAACGAGTACTTAAGAAACGATACGCCCGCTGCGGCAGAGCCTGTTGAAAATACTCTTGAAAAGCCCGACCCACTTGCTGTTCTCACTCCGAGAGAGCGCGAGGTTGCCGAGTTTATATGTATGGGCTACACCAATGCAGATATTGCTAAAATGATGTTTATCACCGAGCACACCGTTAAGGATCACACCAAAAAGATTTATCCGAAAATGGGCGTTCGCAGTCGCTTTGAGTTAGCAACCCTTGTCAGCAAATATCGTTCAGACAGCAATTGATATTAATAATCAACAGATATAAAAAGTGATTGAACCGAAAATCGATTCAATCACTTCTTTTATTTGGATTTTTATTTAACTTTAACCTTATAACACTTAATCTCGAAGGGGTTGATTTCGAAGTTGAGTGTTTTGCCGTCTGCAATATCAACTGCTACATCATTTCTTTCAAGAAGGTCACACTCTGCTACACTCTGGATTTCTGCGAAAAGCTCTGCAGAAACCTTGGTTCTGCTGCCTGCTTTTTCAACGAAACGGATGATGTATGCATCTTCGTCTTCGCATTTCTTAACTGCTTCAAGTGTAACGTTTTTACCGTCAACCTTAATAAAGCTCTTTGCATCCTCGCCCTTTGCATCGCTGTTGATTTCAACTGCAACTGCAGGGTTATTCATTTCAAGACCTCTTACAAGAGTTTCAGCATTTTTCCAGTTACCTGTATGGGGGTAAATTGAATATGTGAAATAGTGGTCGCCACGGTCTGATTTGGGGTCGGGGTTCATAGGAGCTTTAAGAAGAGTGATAATCATTCTCTGCTTGTCAACCTCGTAACCATATTTACAATCGTTAAGAATTGTAACACCGTAGTTATCTTCACTCATATCAATAAAGTTATGTGCAGAAACCTCGAACTTAGCCTTGTCATAAGGATTGTGACGGTAGTTGGAGCTTTCGATTGTTGCATAAGCAATATCACGGGTAAATTTCTGTGCTTTAACATCAACATCAAAGCCAACCTTAAGGAGCTTTTCCTGTTCGTTCCAGTTGATGAATGTATCAAAATCGATTCTGTCAAGGTCATTATAAATAATAATATTCTGCTTAACAATCGACTTATTGATATTCTTTTCAATAGAAACAACTGTGAATACATCACCTGCTGCAATTCCTGTTACCTTACCGGGTTCTGTTTCAAACTGACGGTCAACATATGAAGCAACAATATCCCACGCGTCATATTTACCAGGAAGGTCTTCATAAAGACGGAATACGTTACCTTTGCCGTCAAGAACTTCTCTGTTGTTCTTTTTATCGAAGATAGAAACAAGCTCTGCACTATCATCAAGCTGGAGCTTAAAGTTAGCATTTTCGATAACATTGCCTGAAAGAGCTTCTGCACCCTTAACAGCACCGTCTTTTGCATAGAATACCTTGTAACCAACTGCAGGAATATCCTTTGCAACGAAAACAAGAACCTTAGTGCCGTCAAGCTTTGTATAAGCCTGAGTTGCAACCTTGTTACCCTCTGTATCGTAGATTTCAACATCCTTATAGGGAAGCTCAACCTTCTGTGTAGCTGCTGTGCCGAGAGAGTTGAAAAGCGCGAAGGGTTTGCCATATTTTTCTGCACCGTTTACATTACCTGCAATAACGTTAAGTGCTTCAGTTCTTACGCTTTCACCGATAGCAATAATGTTATCGTAAATAGCGCAAAGGTCACCGAATACTTCTGTAATGTGTGAACCGGGAAGAGAATCGTGGAACTGGTTAGTAAGAATTGCCTGCCAGCCTTCGTTGAGCTTTTCAAGAGGATATTCGTAACCATACTGCATTGCAATACTTGCAAACATCTCTGCCTGACGATAGAGGTTTTCGGAATATCTGTTAAGCTTTTTAAGAAGAGCTTTTGTTGTGTGAACACCACGATGCTCTTCAAGGTAAAGCTCATCCTTCCAAGTAGGAATATTAGTTTCTGTTGCTTTTGCTTTCATTCTTGCAAGAGAATCCTCAATCTTACTTGTCTGTGTTTTGGGAAGACCGGGGAAGTTTTTGTAACGTTTTACGTATTCAAGCATTTCGGTATCAACACCGCCGCCACCGTCGCCCCAACCGTAGCAGTACATGGATTCGCCTATAGTTTCTTTATCAGTATATTTCTTCCAGTTAACTTTAAGGGAGTCTGCTTCAACAGTACCGATAAAGTGTGTGGGTGGAACAATGGAGAATACCTTTGAACCATCGGGACCTTCCCACCAGAAGGTGTTATACTGCCAGGGGTTTGTATCATTCCAGATACCCATTTTATGTGTTACGAAATACTCAACTCCTGCTTTTTTAAGAATCTGAGGCATTGCATAACCGTTACCGAAAACGTCGGGAACCCAACAGGTTTTGGGAGTGATACCGAAGGTCTTTTCAGCAAAACGGATACCGTGAAGAAGCTGACGAACAAAGGACTCACCGGAAACAAGGTTACAATCAGGTTCAACCCACATTGCACCGATGTATTCCCATCTGCCTTCTTCAATACGTTTCTTAACCTGCTCATAGATAGCGGGGTATCTGTTAGCCATTTCGATATATGTGGGAGCTGTACTCTGTGAGAAAATGAAATCATCATACTGCTCCATAAGACGAAGCATTGTAGCGTGAGTTCTGCCCAGCTTACGGATATACTCTTTATATGCCCACATAAATACGATATCAAGGTGGGAGTTACCAACAAGAGCAAGTGTACCCTCTGATTTGTATGAAGTATTATTATAAACCTTATCTTTAAGAACCTTTTGTGCCTGACGGAGACCTGCTTTGAACTCTTCACCATCAAGGTCAAAGTTTACGTATGTAAATGCTTCTTTAAGAGCTGCTCTGATAAGCTCCTGAAGACCTGTATCGTGAACGGGCATAAAGAGAGCATTGAAAACAGCCTTGAAGTCCCAGTAAATTTCTTCAATTTCAGGATCAACAACACCAATGAAAGAACAAGAAAGTGTTTTTACCGTTGACTCATTTGAGTGCCATACATAGTAGGACTCAATGTCAACATCATAATGCTCGTCGCCCTTTGCACAATCTGTGAGAAGAACAGAGTTTCTGAAGGGGTCAAGACCCTGATAAGGAACACCATTAAGTGTAAGGAGTGAGTCACCGCCGAAATACACGTTAAGAGTTACCTTTTTACCCTTGAAACGCGCGGGCATGTCAAAGGAGTTTTTGAAGAATGCACTCCAGCCGTTGTTACCCCAACGGTCACCAACGTTAAGCTCCTTCCACTCGTCATAAAGGAATTCATAATCGTCAACACCTTTATAAATACATTCCTTCATTTTCCATGCAGGAATAGATTCAATATCGGTGTAAATTCTTTTTTTGAGGTTTTTGATTTTAAGCGCAGCAACATCATCAAAAGAGAAAATACCTCTCTGTTTGCCCTTTGTGGCATGGCGCCAATCATCAACGTGAGCATCCATAGCATCAAGAGCCGCTACAGCGTCCATGTTTTTAATCTCAGCCAAATTTATCGTCCTTTCTGTAACCGAAACCCCTGACAAAAACAAGCCAAACTTTTCGATTTTATTATCTTTTTCAGTATAGCATTATAATCGCAAAATGTAAAGTGCAAAGTTCAAAACACAAAGTAATGAACCTGTGTTTAATTGCTTTTTATATCTTTGTTATTTTTATCGTTGTCGTTATCGTTATCGGCATAAAATTTATGCCATAGCATTTTTGGCATTGCCACTTCTCCTAAACACATAAAAAAAGGGGTTGTAAAAAAAGCGCAGACCGCATAAAACAATATAAATCAAGGGGGTTCCTGCAGGACTGATACCTGTAAGAACCCCTTAAACAATAAAAAGACCGCAAGTTATAAAAAATTTTTAGTTTTATGCTACGAA